>NZ_SADD01000004.1 GCF_004005565.1 Lujinxingia sediminis
CTGCGTCCACCCCTGCTCGCTAAGCTCGGATACCAGCTCGACCGCATCATCTTTAAATGCGCGCGGGTAGCGCATCGTGTCGCGAGTTTTGGCGCGGGCTTTGAGGTCGTCGATTTTTGCGATCAGGCGGTCCATGAGGGCTCCTCGTTGAAGTCTGAGTTGAGCCGTCACGGTATCAGCGGGGATGTGAGTGTGTCGGTGGGTTCTGGCGAGTACTTACGGCTAAGCCACGCACCACGATTCAACGGAAAGCGGCGTCATCCACCTGGATGGCGCCGCTTTTTCTCTGCCTCCTCCTTCTCAATCCTGACTTTTTACTTCTTCGCTTTTCGTCTGCCGCTCCCCACGCTCCGATTCCCCTCGCCTTCCCCCCTCCCAACCCACACCGCACTCCCTCATCCTCAAATTTCACATGCGTTCGCTCACACGCTACCTTAACCCCTCACCGTTAAGCCTCGCCTCGCCCCGCACCGCCTCTCATCCTCAGGAGACCTCATGCTTCGCCCCAAACTCGGCGTCGCGCTGCTCATCATCATCGGCATCTCGGTCATCGCCCTCCCCATCGCCGCCCTCAGTTGCACCTGGCCCGCGAAGGTCGAAGTCTGGGAGCTTGAGCTCATCGCCGTCACCATCGATGGCGAGCCCGCCGAACTCCACGATCGCTACGACGACATGACCCTGACCTGGTACTCCGGCATCTACAGCGAAGGCATGTACTTCGACTATACCATCAGCGAAGACGCCAACCCTCTGGGCTTCCTCTATTCACGTCAGTCCATGCCCGAAGATTTTGAGCCCTTTGTCGCCGACCAGGGGGAACGCCAATGACCCACCCGACCCGATGGATACTCGCCGCAGCGTTCTGCGCGATTGCCCTTTTCACCACGGGATGCAGCGAAGAATGGTTCGCTGAAGACTGCGCCGAAATTGACCCCGACACGATGCCCGTCGAAAGAGTCCGCGTCGACGACTATGCGACATCCCACTACCTCGATACTTCTCTTCCCCCTGATCATCCGCTCATCCATCTCGTCCCCGACGACGACCATCGCCTTCACGTCCGCGTCGTCAACGACGACCTCCTCGAACTCGCCTTCATGCGCGATGGCCAGGTGGTAGTGGAAACCTATGCGGTCAGGGAAAAGCGCGAGGAGCTGCACTGGTAAGGGGTGGTGCCCGAGCTCAAGGTGATAAGGGCGTCTGACCCACGCTCTATCCCCCACCCTCGTCTCCCCATCCCGATCCATCAACCCTGTTGCCATCCCCCGTTCGGGTCGTTACTCTAGCTTCACATTTCGCAACGACTCCGGTGGGGACCTTTCAGACCACCACATCTGCTCAAGGAAGTTCCGACGTATGAGCACCGACCAAACATCACTCGCTGACTGGCTGCGCTCCGAGCGCACCGCCGCGGGCTTCTCCATCCCCCAACTCGCCAGCGCCATCAGCGCCTCCCCCGACGATCTCAAAGCCTGGGAGGCCGGCAAAGACGTGCCCATCGTGGTTAAGTAATTTCATCAAAACAACTAAAAACAAACATCAACACCAAACCTTACAACATAAAACCTAATAGGGAGGGCAACATTCCAAACAAAACACCTGACGAACTTGAGAATGCATTAAAAGGGGTCGCCACCGCATCAGCAGATACGTCGGAAGCACTAATCAATTATGCTGACGACCAAATCGCTAACAATGCGACCACATCCAACTTTGGAGCCAGGTTCTTTAAAGAGCTTTGGACAGCCTTGGATTATGCCGGTATTGTCTGGAACCGTGGCGCCCACGGTCATCTCGCATTGATGCAAGTCCTCCAAAACCTGACAGATCACCTTATCAGAGATGCATCATGGCGAAACGTTGATAAAGGAACTCACTTCTTTAACCTTGGCTTAGTGCATGTCGCAAATGGAGATGTAGACGCCGCGTTTAGGTACTTCTTATTTGCTGACGAGGAGGACCAACATCACACCGGCACCACAGCGGGTGATTTGTTTCGAACGCAAAGGTTGTTTAACGAGCTACGAACCAGATTTTTCAAAAATTGGCTTCGTTCCGGAACCCACTTCCACGATGGTTTACAAGATTCGCAAAGGTTAGGGGTCGTCGAACGCCTTATAAGCAGCATCCCCGACCTCTACTTACTTTCCCGGTGTCATCTTGGGCTGTTTAGAACTTGCCTGATTTTTCACCAAAGAGGTTCGAACGTACCTCAACCAATCGGAGCCTATCTCCTCGCCGTGGAAGATTTAGCTGTAGCGGCAGAGGCTAGCGCAAAACGGCTCCACTTCAACGGGCATTTTCAGTCCGGAGTAACATTCGGAAAAATGTGTAATGGCCGTAGTAATGTGGGCAATCTTGGTTTCGACCTAAATTCATATCCACGTAAATTTGATATAGATACGAAAGCGACCGCCTATCCAATTATTAAAGACGCCTTAGCCGGAGACAAAGGAGCGATGGCGCGTGTCGTTAGTGGCGTTCGCAACATTTCGGCTCACGCTCACCCGTTTCCTGTTTGGACATTAAATTCAACGGTGCTCTGGGAAGTGGTGTCGATCACCCTCGACTTTATCACAACGACTTCATCCGAAGTTGAACGAACATACCTGACGTCCCCGTCGCCCGTTCATCCCTAGAGTAGTGCCACCGCCTTTATATAATCAAAACCCAAATAAACAAAACCAGAGGACCCTCCAACTAAACATTTTGCCGCAACTGATAACCGTCCTTAACAAATCCAACCCATCACACTTGGCACGATCAGGAAACCAATTGATTACAAACGTACCCAACCATGAAGATTTTCGGAACGAAGGGCGCATTCTACTCAATCTCGCCTGGGACGAACTAAGGAGAGTTGATAGTGCGATCAACGATTTCCTTAGCTTTCCTAAAGTTGACGAGGAGAGGGACGATCTGGACGATCTGGAGATTCAATGGGTAAAGGAAGATATAGCTTATAGAAAACAGATGCATTTAGGTCTGGCTCGATCAATCCAACGCCCCCTCGGCGTTTGTCGCACCCTTATCGCGCAAGCTGCGGAGTTCCTCCTTAAGGCGAAGATTGCGGAAGTATCTCCCTTCATCTTGCTAAAAAACGATCATTCAAAGTGGCCTGGCAAAGACCAGTCCTATTCCGAGTTTCAAACGGTCGACGCGGGTGATCTTGTGCGCGTATGTAATAGTGTACTCAAACAACCTCTACCAGATAGCTTCGTGAATATGTTCGACATCCTCCGCAAGGACCGCAACGTGTATGTTCATGGAGTAACCCCGCCAACAAGCGTACCGCTGTCGAAAGTGTGTGAAGAGCCACTGCGGTTGATTCTGAAAGTGGCGCAGCACCTTGCTAACGAGAATTGGAGAGACACTCGAGCTTGGTTTGTAGCGAATTATGATACTGACACAATTTTAACCCATGGCGATCATATATCGGATTACATGGCCTATGAGATGGCGTGGCTAATCCAGCAGCTTGAGCCCTCCGAGTCCGAAAGGTATCTGAATTTCCATCCGAAGAAAGGAGGCAGAAACTATCTATGCCCATCCTGTTATCACGGCGAATACGACTATATCCGAGAGGCGACGTTCTCAAAGGTCGCAGATGACCAAGCGTTCTGTTTTGTTTGTAACACGAAACACCCAATTACTCGCCAACCGTGCCCGAAAAAAGACTGTAAAGGTGACGTAATCTACACAATAGAATCGATGTGCCTTACATGCGGGGCAGTATGTGAAAGCGCGTCATTCTGAGGGTTACCGCTTCCTCCTAGATTCTAAATCCGCCACCAGCGTCTTCAGCGAACCGAAGTTGCCCCGGTTTCGTGGACAGTCATCTCTTAAATCATGCCGCCTTATTCTGCCCCCCTGACAATCAAGCCACCCTTACGACAACGGTGCCTGGCCAAGCCAAACCTGTCAGAATCGGGTTGGGTGTTGGCCAGGACGTCAGTTTACTGAGGGTGAGATGAGCGAAGAGTTGCCGGAAGATATCAAGCGTTGGACCTCGAAGCGCCGTACCGCATTGGTGCTGCAGATTATCCGCGGGGAGACCACGGTGAACGTGGCTGCGCGCCAGTATTCTGCCCCCCCTGACAATCAAACCACCCTTATGACAATGGTGCCTGGCCAAGCCAAACCTGTCAGAATCGGGTTGGGTGTTGGCCAGGACGTCGGTTTAAAAGGGTGAGATGAGCGAAGAATTGCCGGAAGACATCAAGCGTTGGACCTCAAAACGTCGTACCGCGCTGGTGCTGCAGATTATCCGCGGGGAGACCACGGTGAACGAGGCTGCGCGCCAGTACGACCTCAAGCCTAGCGAGATTGAGCAGTGGTACGAGACCTTTTTGGATGCGGGTGAGAACGGGCTGAAGAGCCGCCCGAAAGAAGAGATTAAGCGCAAAGATGCCCAAATCGCGAAGCTGCAGCAGAAAATTGGCGAGCTGGTGATGGACATCGACATCATCAAGGAGGTCCATCATATGGCCAAGCTGGACCCTTTTGGCTCAGGGTGGCGCTCCGAGGATTGATGGAACGTCACCCGGCCGTGAGCGAGCAAAAATTGTGCGGACTTTTGGCGCTGAACCGCTCCACGGTCTGGCGGCAGAAAAAGGGTGTGCGCCGCCGGGTGGTCAACCTCGAGAAGGAGCGCGAGAAGCGGGAGCTCGTGGAGCGGATGCAGGAGCTCATAAAGGAATACCCGACCTGGGGCTACCGCCGAATTTGGGCCTGGCTTCGTTTTCGAGACCTGCGCTGCATCAACAAAAAACGAGTGGAACGCCTGATGTGTGAGAACGGCTGGCAGGCCCGGTGCATCGTGAATACGCCCCGCCCACGTGTGGCTCAGTCCATCTCCCAGACCTCACAACCTGACGAGCGCTGGGCGATGGATGCAACGAGCCTGTACTGCGAGCAGGACGGCTGGATTGGCGTGATGGCTGTGATTGATTGCTGCACCCGCGAGATTGTTGGCATTGATGTCGCGCG
Source organism: Lujinxingia sediminis (assembly GCF_004005565.1). Classification (NCBI taxonomy): domain Bacteria; class Deltaproteobacteria; order Bradymonadales; family Lujinxingiaceae; genus Lujinxingia; species Lujinxingia sediminis. Next base: position 4,990 of record NZ_SADD01000004.1, read on the forward strand.
TCGAGGCCGTGCCGTGGAGGCACAGCGAGCCCTGGAAAGCGCATGCTTAAAGCGTTTTGGCCTCATCTACCCCAATGGCGAATCGCGGCCGGTGCTGCGTAGCGACAATGGCAAGGTGTTCACATCGAAGTCTTTCATCGGGAGCTGCAAGCAGTATGGCCTGACCCAGGAATTCATCACACCCTACACACCGCAGCAGAACGGGCTGATTGAGCGCTTCTTCCGCTCGCTCAAAGAGGAGTGCATCTGGATGACGAACTTCAAGACCTTTGCACAGGCCCGGGAGGCGATTGAGACCTGGGTTGAGTTCTACAACACCGAGCGACCCCACCAGGCGCTCGGGTACAAATCACCGGCTGAGTATGGTGCTCAGTTTGGCGAGTTGGTGGCTTGAATTATGGGGGGCACTACATGTTGCGATGACGCGCTCTCGAAGATCCAGTGCGTAGTTGTTGTTTATACAATATTTTAAGCGAGGAAGTTGTTCTCAGGCAAGTGGATCACTGAGCTGGGATCGCCTCAATTCAAGGGCGCAATAACCCGGGCCTTATCAACTCACTTGGAGAGCACTAACCATTCACCATCAATACGCTTCGGCACAGGAATGTCATTAATGGCTTTCCTACATGAAAAATCTACCCACTCCTCTTGTTCGCTAGCACGTCCCCAAAAGCATTCATTACCAATAGCATAGGCGTGTGAATGTGCAGGATCGCCGTGGTCCAGCTTAATCTGATTAATACCTTTCGGAAACTTCTTACCGTAGTCACCATGAAACCTTGCAAGACCTAAAATAAAGTCAAAATCGTCACCCATAACATTCTCCAGCCTCTCGTACTTGCTCTTGATTTTGGAAACGGCTTCGTGAATCTCCCCTTTTGACGAAAAAACCCTTCCTCCGACAGAATACTTACTCATCGCTGATACTCCTTTACTATCTCAACGCTATGATCAACCGAGTTCGCCCTCACCCTCGAGAATGGACCAAACTCGTCTATATGTTGGACCGATAGGCCCCATCGCCTGACTCCACTCAGCATCGCTGCTTGATTGAACGGCGCTACGTGCTTCAGTAAGCGGCATATCAGGTTTCACATCGAGAACACGGGCAAGCCCTTCAGCGGCCGTACGTGGCACGCCAGCAAGCCTCAAAACTAATGCTTCATCACTATTTACTCCGTAATAGACCCTACCCGGTAAGTTTCGGACGCGTCTTTGCTCGACTTCATCCATATCGTCAAAGTCATCTAACAATGTCAGCGTCTGAATCGCAGCCATCCCCCAAGATGCGGTTTGAGTGATCTTGCCAAAAAGCTGTTGACAGCACTTCGAGATATTACCGTCAAAGTATTTATTCGCCATGGACTGAATCGACTCACCTTGAACCCAGTCACACACCGCTCGAGCGACTTCATCCCCATTAATGCCGCCCCCCCCTAAAACATCTTTAAAATTTTCTTTAAGTTCAGGAATACTTATCAGCACTCCCATCATGCTTTGCAGATGCGGCTTCGGCCCCCCAAATATATTAGAAGCCCAAACTTCAGGACCAATCTCCGCATTTTTAAGCTGCGCAAGAGTGTACCTTACGGACTCTAATGAGAATCCAGTGCTATCGACGAGCTTTAAAGGCTGACCTCTCATACTCGCACCATATCGATGAACGCCTGTCAAAAGTTGGTCGGCCAACATGGGATGAGTTTGTTTTAGCTCACGAAAACCAAGGGTTCCGCGTAATACCTGTTCGACCTGGGCGACGAACTGATCATGATCGCCGATTTGACGGTAGGTGTGTGCGAGGTATTGGAGAAAAGAAGACCATTCCGACTTCCAGGCAAGACTCGACAAATTACGAAGATTAACCTCCTCAACATCTTGCACCATTTTAATGAGCGCAGAGTTTAAGGCGCCAACATTGTTTCCGATAAATGTCTCGACTTTCACACGATATTCATCGGTTGGAGCCGAGATGGCGACGATACCCAAATCACCCTGATCAACACGGCCGGCTCTACCGGCAAGGTTCCAAAAGTCAGACGGAGGCATCTCTTGGCCATAAGGATACTGATGAGCGCCCATGACTACAGCAGATACTGGGAAATTAACACCTTGAGCGATTGTCGTTGTGGCGACCAAGATATCTAGTTGACCACGTTCGGTAAGCCATTCAATAAGCGTTTTGGTGTCGTCGGACATTCCAGAGTTGTGAATACCGACGCCATAGTTTAGCAACTCGATAAGCGGGAAATCTGGCCCAAACTCGTTTCGTAAGAATGTTTGCGCCAACTTCACATCCTCTGAGACATTGGCGCGAAGATTCTCTTTAACCTTAAAGAGTCTTGCAAGGCTCCAACAATTCGGCACTGTGCCAGCCAGGACAACAACTGTTCCCCTTTCTTTAAGTTGATGTGCAGTCGCTGCAGCCAGCGCTCCGCGCTGCTTAGCCTTGGACCAAGACATTCCTAAAGGACGAGTCTCAGGCAAGGTCAGATCTTCTGGAATTGCCAAGGTACAGCGTGATGTGTGAACCGGATTAAGTTTCACCTGGAACGCCCCTCGCTCCTCCCCTTGCTCGCGTTCGGCAGTGGCAATCATTCGGTCGTTCGGGGTCCAATCCAACGTCAGCTCAACACTGTAGTTGCTCTCACGATCGAGCCACATCGCAATCTGCTTTGCATTTTCGATAAATGGAGTGAGGAGCAAAAACTGGGCGAACCTGCACTCACGATTAATTGTAGCGAGAAGGAGCTCTAACTTAATGCCGCGATGGGGATCGGCCAAGTTGTGGGCCTCATCGACAACGACCAACGTCAGCGGGCGTCCGATCTTCTCCTCCCAACCACCGCGAAGCATCAAATCGAGCTTCTCAGGAGTCGTCACGAGTACGCGAAACTGCCGATCCCGATCTGCATCCGTGAGCATAATGGCTTCGATACCATCGACCTCGAGGGCCGGACTGACTTGCTCGACCGTGATACCAATCTGTGCGAAATCACGCCTTAAGCGCACCGCTACTTGCCGGACGAGGGTGCGCGTTGGAGCGAGGTAAGCTACCCAACCCCGCTCATGATCGAATTGATTCAAGGCTTGTAGAATGCGAAATGCCGCGATCAAAGTCTTTCCGCTTGACGTGGGCAGGCTAACCACCACGGAACGGTACCCGGAACCTAGAAGACCTTGCTCGCGCAATGTTCGTCTTTGAGGTGGCAGCATTTCGAAGAGCGGGCGAGCCTGGGTTTTAGCGACCAAATGACGGACGAACTTCGTGACTCGGCTATTCACGGCGCGGGTCACGGTCCAAATACTATTCTCCACCAACACATACGCTGTGCGTTCAAGGAGCCTCACGAGCAACTCAAGCTCCATAAGGTGGCCACGGCTGCAAGCCGCAAGAGCTCGCTCAAAATGAGGCTCGAGTTGTTCTCGCACGTCGAATGTGCCCGTCGGGGTCTCTCCCTGGCCGAGAAAGACGGCGAGCACTTCCGCAACTTTTGCGAGGTGGTATTCAGCAACTAGTTGCCAGGCCGGACCTCGAGACTTTAGGCCATTTAAGTATGATGGCTCTCCATCGCCCTGTTCTTGTCGGAGACAAGCCACATTCTCCTGAACCCGATCTAAATCGCTCCAACCTGCTTTTCGAATCAGTCGCAGCCAAGTGTCGAGTGTCAAAGACCAGACCCTAGCGCCCCAATCTTCTTCGTTGAGAATTAGCCCGTCAAAGGATTCATCGGCTAAAATACGGCGAATATCCGCGCCGCGATCGCCCAACATAGCCAAACATGCGAGTCTGAGCAGTTGCTCCCCGCGTGATTGACGTTCGTCGTCCAGGGGCAAGACTCGGGATATCTGGAAAGCCTTACCACAGACTTGCCGTAGCTCATCAGCGTTCGTTCCGCAGAGCTTATCGAACACTTCGAGTTCCAGCAGCGAAACAACCTGACGCAACTCAACGTCATTAACCTGAAACGTTGGCTCCAGACCAAGGGCCCCACCAATTCGCCGACGGCTCGCCTCTTCTTCAGCTCGCTTAAAGCGGTCATTCCCCATCGCGTCTATAAGCCATGAGGTCATAACATACCTCTTGAGATCTCAGGCCAATCGACGATCTTCTCCGGCAAGTACCAAGCGGAAAGTTCAACTTGGGTCGGTGTCGCCAGCATTCCTGCCAGGAACGTAGCTCGGCCTTTGATATCTCGCTCATCAGGAACTGTATCTCTCAAAAGAACACCAACAATCGCTAGATCTTTACCGTCGGAAGTAAGAAAACGCTTTAAGGCTTGGTGATACATAACAAGAAGTACGTCACTCAAGCAGCGCGCGCGGAGCCATTTAAAGAGCGTTTTAAGAATCGTTAATGATGCTGCGGTATCTGCAAGTTGCCAGCCCATCCCGGTCCTCCCACTCATCACGCTCGGAGGCGTCTTCGCATCATAAGAAGTTTTAACTTCTCCGAGGATGAGCTTAACCCCGAGGTGGTCTTCGACAAATCCTACGAGGTCCGCTCCTGGAAGACTCGCTCGAGGGGTCTTGCGATCCCGCGCCTCGTTCCATGGCCAAACCACTGTCCGCTCGGCGTCGGTCGCCAACACTGTCTCAGCAAGCGCTTCGCCGATCTCCCAGCTCTTCTCTTCAACCGACGCGCCGAGAAAATCTTCGAGAAAGGTCGAGCTCATACCGGTCGAATCCAATGCCTTAATCTCTTTCTCCCAAGCGTTATTGAACTCCGCATCAGCTCCTCGCTCATGGACAGGCCCGGCCAAAAATTGTCGAAATGCGGATTTATCCTCTACCACATATCCAACCCAAACGGTGCAACCTTGCGCTCCTGAATAATCGATACGTGCATTGAGTTCGGGGACAGTGATCGTCATATAGGCAACCCGTGAACGGCAAGGCCAACGAAGGCATTTAACGTGGTTTTTTTTAGCATCGAACTTTTTACGCAACAATTCAAAAAGAAGAACAATTACCCCCCCCTTAGACCAAACACAACCCTACAAAACAACATATACTCACTAACAAAACCACAAAAACAAAACACTCAAACACAAACCTACTTTATTACATCGACACCATCCCTGATACGAACAATATTATTTTTTTTAAGACCGCCTAGCTCCTCTAATCCAATCATAGGGTAACTTCACGCATCTTCGCACACCGCCGAACCACTTGACGTTCTCCTTCAAAATTCAAATCTCGTCAACAAAAAGTACGGTGGCGCCCCTAGGACCTTTAACATGTACTACCCTTGGTCGGTGTACTTGTCGATCAAAACGTCAAACTCAGTTAGAGTTTACAAAGCACGCTCTTCACAAGTATAGCATTTCGGTCCTTTCTCGACCTGCTCGGGCGCATGTAGGAAAGCGATCTCTGAATCGGGCCCTACCGTCGCCAGTCATTTACGATGAGGTTGTCCCAGTAAGGCATCGAGAAACTGCGGGAATTCATTGAGTTATCACACCCACCCCCCACCTCCAAATACCGCGCATCAAACGCCCTCCCCCACGCCTCATACCCCTCCCCACCAAGCCCCACCGCACCCGCCACCAACCTCTCCAACGACACCACCCGCACGCAACTCTCCGGCGCCTCCAACTGCCCCCGCACTCCCGCCACAGCCCGTGCCGCGCCCTTATCCCCTTCCAACGCCAGCACCACCACGTGGCCATGCTTGAACCCCTCAGCCTCCTGCACCGCTTTCACCAATAGCAGGTTCCGCCAGAGTTGGTTGGTCGCCCGCTTTACCAACACATCCGCCGCACCCTCAACAAACCCGTGGGCCTTCGTCGTCAGCGTTCGGTAGTTCTCCCGGTCGTACTCCTTCGCACTGAAGGGCTCGGTGTACTTCGTCTCAATGCCCAGAAACCCCACCTCGTTATCGTGCGTCAGGTACTCGACGTAGGCATCAAACGCCGTCTTATCGCCGAGAGGGTGCGCGCCGCGGGGAATCCACTCCACCTCCATCGCCGTAATCGCAGCAATATCCAGGTCGAGCAGCTCGCCGAGCAGTTGTGCGGCCGAGATGGGGTATTGGCGCCAGTACCCGAAAATATTGAAACACATCGGCATGCTCGAGAGCATGTTCCGGTAGAGCCGGTCTTCCTCAAGCGTGCCGCCATGGCAGACGACATACCTTAAGCGCGCCCGGGCGTATTCGGTGATCTCCGGGCTCAGGAAATTGAGCCCCGGGTTCTCCTCCACCGCCTTACGAGGCAGAAGGTTTGGCCGAGGGATCTCCTTCGAGTCGCACCCCACGCCAACGCCCAGCACATGCTCACGATAGTGCGATTGCAGCCTTCGGTAGGTCGCCGTGCGCGCAGAGTCAGAGGCTACGTGGAGCTCCTCAGCGTCCCAGGGGATCATCAAACCGTGGGAAAGCGTCGGCGGTGTATTCGGGGGCTTTGTCATATCTCACGCCATCCATACGTACGGTTTTAGCGAGGTTAAACCACAACATAAGTCCCCGCCTGTGATGTGTTGACCTGACCCAAGTCTAAAAGACATACCTTCCAGGCGCACCCCGACTTTTCTGTGCATCACGATCCATGGATTCTCCATGTGTCAGGTGTCCTCTCACGAACAGAATCGGGATGGCCCCTCCAAACTCCTTGCCACCCACCCCACTTCGTCCTACGTCTTCGACCCACTGTTTTCGCTTCCACCACCGTGCTACCCCACGCCCGGCCCCCCCATGCCCAAAAACCTCCCCCCCGACCGCGTCCCCCGCGCCCGCAGCGGCCAGCTCGGGCCGGCTCGCGAAGAGACCATCGAGCGCCTGCAGCAGGCCTACGCCGACGACCTGCTCACGCTGGACGAGCTCGACGAGCGTCTGGAGCTCGCCAGCCGGGCCGAGAAGCGCGAGCACCTCCTGGTGCTTGTCGACGATCTGCCCGACGAGGCCTCCGACGAGCTCGTGCCCTACGAGGCTGGCAGCGAGCTGGTTCAGGCCGGGGCGGCCATGCGGGTGATGTGTGTGTTTTCGGAGACAAAGCGCACGATCGACGGTCCGGCCCCCTCCCGCATTGAGGCCACGGTGCTCTTTGGCGAGGCCAGGATCGACCTCAGCGGGGCCGACTTCGACTCCGGCGTGCTGGAGATTCGCTGCAACGTCGCGTTCGGTGAGTTGAAGGTGTACGTGCCGCAGGGCGTGGCGGTGGAGACGGCGGGCGTGCCCATCCTGGCTTCCTTCTACGGCAAGGATCGCGACGTGAAGTCCGGCGCGCCCGTGGTGCGCCTGACGGGTTTTGCGGCGATGGGAAGCGTGAGCTGCAAGGCGACGAAGAGTAAGAAAAAACGTCGCAAGCGGAAGTAGGCTTGCGCGCCGCGCGAACGGCCAACGGCGCGTGTCAGACACGCTTACCCGAAGACCTTCTCGGCGTTGTCGGCCAATATACGCGCGAACGTAAACAGGTCGCTGAGGCGTTTGAGCTGGCCCTGCGGGGAACCCCAGAGACTTTCCAGGAGTGGCTCGAGGTCCCGCGCAGGCACCCCGATCGTGCCGTCCTCTCGTTCCCAGGGATACTCAAGATGAGGCCCGCCGCGGGCGATCTGGGGATGCAAGCGCGTAAGCTCAGCGACGAGTTTAGCCGTTGGCAACCAACGACGTTGAGATGTTCCCGGAAACACCCCCAGAAATCGGGGATGGGTGCGAAAAATAGCCATCAAGGATTCTGCGGCTTTATGGGTCCGTTGCGCATCCTCGACGTCGATTTTCTTACTGTAGAGCAGCGCGGCTTTGGCCAGTTTTTCAAAGACCATCTGTAAGAGCATAGCCAGTACAGAGGGATGCCGTCCTTGCAGCATCTGCGCGACACGCAGATCTTCCCGCGCCTGATCCACATAAGCGCTTGCCCACGCTTCGCGCTGGTCTCGTGTTACAGTCACGACTTAGTTACTTTTACGAAGGGAGAAAACTCCTGCATGCGCCACCCGTCGGGCAATAGCTCGCTCTTATCAACACTGTCATTCCACGCGTCAGCGTTCACTAACAAAACAACCACGGGATAATACAACTTACGCTCCGGTTGCGCTGCGAAACGAAACGGCAAAGGCTCCTCACTTATCGGGGCATGCTCGACCACTTCGATAAGGCGCACCTCTCCACCTTCCCAAGACAAATAAACGGAGATGTCACCCTCCTCATCGTCTACATGCGCCTCTGCCATCTGCATCGCATAACTCAGAATGGAAGGGCGTCGAGTATTGGAGGGATGTTCTTGAGACGTCATGGTTCTTCCGGGTTTTCGGGAACGAAGTGCCACTGACAGCGTAGCGCTCTCTTCAAGAAAAGACACACGGCGCGTGTTCAGATTCCCGGCGTCCAGGGCGGCTGACCGCCAGCCCCCCGGGTTATCGGCAGCCATCGCCCCCATTGGCCTTCTTCCTAACCTTCCTGATCACGCAGATTCATGAGCCAGAGACTCGCACGTGCTCGCTCCCTGGCTGCACGACGTTCCGGGCCTCCCGCACCCTCGGTGTTACGTCCTTATCCCCTCCCACCATGTTTCGCCGCCCTCGACACCCCACGCTCCGGCCACCCCGGCCATCTCGACCTACCCTCGACACCCCACCACCCTACCCTTCGGGCATCCCGACCGGCCCTCGACACCCCTCCACGCTACCCTCCGGGCACCGAAACTCGCCATCGACACCGCGACCCTGTGGCGCAGCGACCTCCGCGCCGCCCTCGACACCACCCGGCGATACCCCGACCACCTGAGAGGGTGCCCTCGACACCGCGCCGCCCTCCCCCCGGGCACCGGCTCCCGGGGTCGACACCCGGCCTCCATGCCCCCCGGGCACCCCGCGACGCCCTCGACACCACCCGGCGACACCCGGCCCGGTCCCCCTACCGGCCTCGACACCCCCGGCACGTTACCCCCCCGGGCACCGAAGCCCGGCCTCGACACCGCGAGCTCTCAGCGCCGCGACCTTCGCGCCGCCCTCAACACCTCGCCGCCCTCCCCCCGGGGCACCTGCTCCCGGGGTCGACACCCCGATCCCATGTTTTTTGTCCGGCCGGCGGATCAGCGTGCCAGGTTGTCATAGTCGACGCGTTTGGCTCCGGTTTTAGCGGAGCGCGCGGCATCCGGCATCGCTTCCGACTCGCCCGGGGGTGGGTTGGGGGGCCTCAGCGCTGGCCTGCGATCGGACCTGGGGGCCGGCGAGCGCATGCGAGCGGTGTGTTTGCGACAGGCGCGCATGCCCCGTGCAAAACGCTTAGAAAGCGACCTTTTCACGAAAAACACTTAGGGCCCGTGAAAAACGCTTAGAAATCGGCCCTTTCATGAAAAACCGTTATCTCAAGCCTCCCCCACCACCCTCAAGGCAGCTCTCCATCACTCACATCATGGGCCACCACCAGGCTGATCTCCTGCCCGATGATGCCGTCGCCCGTCGCGTTGAGGTGCCCGGCGAGGCCAAAGGCATAGACCGTAGTGGCCTGGTCGGGGGCGCTGAGTCGGGCGTGGTTGAGCTCGGCCAGCAACCACGACGCCTCGCCACGGGTGCAGGCGGCTACGGCCGCTCTCTGCGCCTCCTCGTCCACGCCCGGCTCACAGAGCAGATAGGCCGGGCAGACCCGCACCGTGCTTGTGAACGCCAGCGTGTTGTAGAACTGCGCCTCGGCCGCGCCCTGAGCGCTGAAAAGACTGGCGTGCCGGTTCCAGAGGTTGTCCTCGCCACTCGCGGCGATGATCTCGGCGTTGGCGGTGACGTTCACCACGCGCCAGCCGGCCTGATAGCTGCCGTCGACGCGCTGCCCGTCGCGCACGAGCATCGCCGCCGGTGCCGGACACGCCGCGGCGCTCCCCGACGTCTCACTTCTGGCCGGATAGAACCCGCACCCTTCCACCTCCGCATGGGCGGCACAGCTCCCACGTGCGTCCTGCTCATACGCCGCGATGACCAGTGTGTGATACTCGCCAGCCACCAGCCCCTCGTCCCCCAGGGGCCGGGCCTGCGACGCGTCGCAGCCTTCGATGCTCTCGTCATAGGCATCATCCCAGGCCAGGTGCGCCACCTGGAGATCCGCGATCGCCGGCACGGCGACGTACTCGGCATACACCATCGCGATGCGGCTTTCGGTCACCGCCGCGCGGGTCAGCACCTTAAAGGGCTGCGAGTCGCCCGCGCGATACAAGCACACCTTGCGCGTCGAGCTTCGCCCCCGGTGATCGCCGACGATAAGGCGCAGGCGCGCCTCGTCCTCGCCGAACACCGGTTCGTCGCACGCCGGGCACGTCTGCCCGCAGCCGTCGGCGCCACAAAACCCCTCCGGACAGCGGGGCACGCACACCGTGTCGCCACCCTCGACCCGAATCCCGCAGTCCTCACAGTCGGTGCCCAACTCGCACAGGCTGAACTGCGAGGCCGGGCCACCGTCATCGCATTGGCCATCGCCGGCGTAGCGACAGGTGTTGGTGCAGATCTCCCCGGGCTCAAGCTGGGGCGGCTGCCAGGGCTCGGGTTCGGGCTCTGGAAGGGGATTCGGCGTCGGGAAAGGCCCCGGGTCCGGCTCCCCCTCTGAATGCCGGGTGCCACAGTCGCGGCAGTCGGTTCCCAGCGCGCAGATGCCATACAACGCCCCCTCACCGCCGTCATCGCACTCCCCGTCGCCCGCATAGGGGCAGGTGTTTGTGCAGAGATCCCCCTCCAGGGGGGCGTCGCCAAAAGAACAGGAGCCAAGCTGAAGGCTCAGGGCGACCAGTCCGACCATCACCGCGCGCTGCATCCAAACATTCATTAAAGCCCCCTCGTTCGGGTGGGTTCAAAGCCATGCTTCGCATGGGACTGACTCTGGCCCTTCACCACGGAGAGATCAAGGCCCCCCGTTGCGGGCATCACCCTCGACGGGCCTCTTCCACCACCCGGACATCGAGCGTTGAACACCCGTTGAACGTCGCGAATCGCCGAAGCTCATCGTTTAACGCAACGAAGAAGCGCTCCCTCTCAAAGGCGACATCTTCCAGGTGCACGCTCAACACCTCCAGCCGCCCCTCGGCCCGATGCGCCTTCGCGTCGATGCGCGCCACAAAGGCGTCGCCAAAGAGAACGGGCAGGCAGAAGTAACCAAAGTGCCGTTTGGACGCCGTGACATAACTCTCCAGCCGGTAGTCGAACCCGAAGAGCGAGCTCAGACGGTCGCGGTGAATCACGGCGTTGTCGAATGGCGAGAGGATCTGGAGCGCCGGCTCGGGTTTAAACGCGGACTCCAGCGAACGCGCGCGCTCCTGCGCCTTGAGGTCGACGTAAACGCTCGACCCATCGCCGAGGACAACCTCCTCCACCTCCCCCGCGTCGAGATGTGCGTCGAGAATCGCGCGCATGGCCTCGCGCATCGCCTTGCCCTTTTGCAGGTGCAGGAGCTGCTTCCAGGTGAACACGCCATGGGCGCGGCGAGTGGTTTTGAAGAGGTAGGCGGCGACGTCGGGCAAGGTGGGTATGCTCAGGTCGAGGCCCTCGGGCAGCACGCGCTCGCTCAGCTCGTACACCTTTTCCATGCCATCGCGGCGGCAGATCATCAGCTCGCCCATCATAAAGAGCGTATCCAGCGCGGCGCGCACCGGGCGGCCGCCCCAGGCCTTGCCGGAGCTCGCGGCCCGGCGCTCGAAGTCCCGCGCGCGGGTGGGGCCCTCGGCGCGCACCCGCGCCAGAATCTCGCGCATCAGCGGGGTATCGAGGTTTTTGTAGTAGCGATTCTCCCCCTGACGAATCGTCGTCATGCGGCGAAGCGCAAAGCGGTAGTCGCGCATCGGCAGGTAGGACGCGGCATGAAACCAGTAGTCAAAGATCTGCCCTTTGCTCACCAGCTGGTTCAGGTGGTCCTGCTCGTAGCCCGGCACCCGGCTCCACAGCACGTGGTGATGGGCCCGCTCGACCACAGCGAGCGTATCGATTTGCACGTAGCCCAGATGCTCCATGGCGCGCAGCACTCCCGACTCGCCAGTGCCAAACGTCCCTGGCGAGGTCAGCCCCTGATGGGCCAGAGCCAGGCGTCTTAACTCGGATGTCATAGGGGGGACTCGGTCGGTAGGGGAGGAAAGGGATTGGGCACCCGCACAAAGGCCTCGCTCGGATAACGCGTGGACCGCCGGGTGCGCCATCTTATTTTGTCTTAAAATTTCCCCCTTTTAGCGGGCATCGTCGCCCATCATGTCGGCCGGAGCGCCCCTCGTCTACTCGCCATAGCCCCCCCAGGGACCGAGCCCGCGCTCGTGGTCTGCTCAGGCCTACTCGCCGGCCTCGCAGGCGGCGAAGAGCGAGCACGCCAAAGGTCGATCAGGCGCATGAATGCTTGCCCTCCGAGGCTTCTCATCGGCTCCGGAGAGCCCCCCCGGGGAGGCAAGGTGCCGCGGATATCTCCTCGGAAAACGCCTGTTTTCCGCTCGCCAGACGCGTGCTCCGCGCCCCCGGAAAGCCCCTCTATCCGGGGGAAAACCTGAGCGCGGGCGCTTGTTTCAGGCCATACGCCCTGCACTTGACTAACCCTCCGGTCAACGCTTTTCTACACCGAACTCATTATCTCCGTCTCTTTCCTGCCGCCGCCCTCCTTTCCGGCGTCTTAAGGGGGCAGCGAGACGCCACTTTGAGGGGATGCCGCTCCGGGCTCCTTTCACACCCTACAAGGACACGCCATGGACCTGCGCTCTTCTCTACCTCGTCGGGCTCGCGACCTCGCAGCGCTGCTCACCAGTCTGGCCCTGCTGACGGCCTGCTCCGACATCGACAGCGATCCCACCCGTGCGGCCGGCGGACTTGCCGAGGCCTGCTACCCCAACGACACCTGCGACGAGCCCTACATCTGCAGCGAGCAAGGCGTCTGCGTGCAGCCGCTGGAGGATATCGACGCCGGCGATACGGACATCTCCGATACCGACGACGCCGGCGATGCAGAGGTCCCCGACGCCGATGATACCGATACCGACGACACGGACATCTCCGACACCGACGACACGGACATCTCCGACACCGACGACACCGACATCTCCGATACCGACGATACGGACATCTCCGATACCGACGATGCCGATGCGACCTGCATCCCGCTGACCTGTGCCGATCTGGGGGCCCAATGCGGTCCGGTCGACAACGGCTGCGGAGAGCCTCTCCAGTGTGGAAGCTGCGCCGCCTATCAGACCAACGCCGGGCTCACCGGATGCATCGAGGGCACCTGTGAATACGCCTGCCGCCCGGGCAGCCTGGCGAGCGCCGAGGGGTGTCGTGATCACCTGCGCGTGGCCGCCGGAAGCACCCACAGCTGTGCGCTGGATGCTCAGGGGCAAGCCTACTGTTGGGGGGCGAACGCTCAGGGTCAGCTGGGCGACGGCACCACCGAGCGCAGCCTGGTGCCGGTGGCGGTCCAGGGGCTGGAGGGCATCGTCCTGAGCGCGATCTACGCCGGGGAGAGCCATACCTGCGGGCTCAGCGACGCCGGTCAGGTGTACTGCTGGGGAGCTAACGCGTACGGCCAGCTCGGCGACGGTACGGCCGTGGACCGCCTGGTTCCCACCGCGCTCACCGGTCTGAGCGAGCCGGTGCTCTCTCTGGCGATCGGGGCGCGGGGAGACCATACCTGCGCGATCACCGCCGGGGGCGCCCCCCGCTGCTGGGGCCGCAACGATAAGGGCCAGCTGGGCGACGGCACCACCGCCCACCGGGCCACGCCCACCACCCTGCTCAACGCTCCGAGCGAAGGCGTGGTCGCTATCGCCGCCGGCACCGCCCACACCTGCCTGGGGCACAGCGACACCTGGATGACGAAGACCTTCTGTGTGGGCGACAACGCCATCGGCCAGCTGGGCGATGGGACCCAGACCACGCGCCACTCCCTGACGGAGACCTCGCGCAACGTGCGCTCCTTTGATCTGGGGGCCGGGGGCCACCACACCTGCTCGCTCAACGCCTACGACGGCCGTGTCATCTGCTGGGGCCGCAACGATACACGTCAGCTCGGCAACGTCTCGGGCGACGTGTATTTCAATCCGCCCACCGAGCGGACCATCCCGGCCGGCGCGGTGCGGGTACGGGCCGGAGAGGCCCACACCTGCGCGCAGATGGATAACGGCGGCCTGACATGCTGGGGCAAAAACACCTCCGGACAGACCACCGACGCCCGGCCCAGCACCGATACGCCCCGGGACGTCGCGGGCCATACCTTTGGGACCCTCTACTTTGACACGGGCGCCAACCACACCTGCTCGATCCAGTCGGATCAGATCGTGCGCTGCTGGGGAAGCAACGGCTCGGGACAGCTCGGCAACGGCAGCACCACCGCGACGGCCACCCCGGTGGAGGTGACGCTCCCCTGAGCGTCGCATGCTGGCCGGCCCGTCGATGCATAGGCATGACGGGCCACCTCGGGTTCCCCCCTGCCGCCGCTTGCTTACCTGATGGGCGTCTCAGGGGGGGCACCGCCCCCCCGCGCCGAAGGGATGCCGCTCCTGACTCCTTACTCGCCAGACAAGGACACGCCATGCACTTGCCCCCCTCCCTATCCCGCAGGGCTCGCCACCTCATCGTGCTGCTCGCCAGCCTGGCCCTGCTGACGGCCTGCTCCGACACTGCGGGCCATGCCACGATCGACGCCGGCGCCGGGGACATCTCCGACGCTGACGATACGGGCACTCCAGACGACACGGGCGCTCCAGACGACACGGGCGCTCCGGACGCTACGGGCGACACTGACATCCCCGATGCCGACGATGCGGGAACCGGGGACACAGGCCTCTCCGATGCCGCTGAAACGTGCATCCCGCTGAGCTGTGCCGATCTGGCGGCGCAATGCGGTCCGGTCGATGACGGCTGCGGCCAGACGCTCCAGTGTGGAAGCTGCGCCGCCTATGGGAGCGACGCCGAGCTCACGGCGTGCATCGAAGGCACCTGCAACTACGTGTGCCTGGCGAGCAGCCAGCCCGCCGCCGACGGGTGCCGCGATGCTCGACGCCTGGCCCTGGGTTCGGGCCATACCTGCGCGCTGAACGCCGAGGGACGAGCGTATTGCTGGGGAAGCAACCCCGACGGTCGGCTGGGCGACGGCACGACCGAGCGCCGCCTGGTACCGGTGGCGGTCCAGGGACTGGAGGGCATCGTCCTGAACGCGCTCTACGCCGGGAGCAGTCATACCTGCGGGCTCAGCGACGCCGGTCAGGTGTACTGCTGGGGAGGCAACGCTGAGGGCCAGCTCGGCGACGGAACGACTGTGGACCGCCTGGTCCCCACCCCGGTCACCGGTCTGAGCGAGCCGGTGCTCTCCCTGGCGATCGGGGCGCGGGGTGACCATACCTGCGCGATCACCGCCGGGGGGACTCCTCATTGCTGGGGCCGCAACGCTGAGGGCCAGCTGGGCGATGGCACCACCACCCACCGGGCCACCCCCACCCCGATGCTCAACGTCCCGAACGGGGACGTGGTGAACATCGCCGCCGGCACCGCCCACACCTGTGTGGTGATCGACGACACGGCAACGACGAAGACCCTGTGCGTGGGTAACAACTCCGTCGGCCAGCTCGGCGATGGCACTCAGACCACGCGCCACACCCTGACGGAGCTCTCGCGCAACGTGGAGTCCGCTGGCCTGGCAGCCGGGGGACTGCATACCTGCTCGATGGACGGCAGCGGCCAGGTCATCTGCTGGGGCCACAACGGCTCCGGACAGCTGGGTAACCGCTCGGGCTCCGCGACCATCGACCCGCCCACCGAAGTCACCCTTCTGGCTGGCGTGGAGGAGGTGCGGGCCGGAGAGAACCACACCTGCGCCCGCATGGACACCGGGGGGCTGAGATGCTGGGGCAGTAACTCGGAAGGACAGACCGCCGACACCGAACCCCGAACCTTCAGGCCCCGGGACGTTCCCGGCCATAGCTCCGGGACCCTCGTCTTTGACACCGGGGGCTACCACACCTGCTCGATCACCTCGGATCAGATCCTCCGTTGCTGGGGAGCCAACGCCGGTGGGCAGCTCGGCATCGGCACCACCACCGCGACGGCCACCCCGATGAGCGTGACGCTCCCCTGAGGGGCGCAGCCGAGGCTGCCCGACTGCGCGCGCCCCCCGGGGTGCGACCTCCTCCCGGGGTCGCACCCCGGGGGGCTTTTTTTTGTACGGTCCGGGCGCTGGCGATCCCCGCGCACGATCGCGGCGCCACATCAGGGCACCGTACTGCTCCCTGCGCCCTTCGGAATACGGGCTGGGCAAAAACCATTCAAAAGGTGTTCAAAACTACTGGACTCGTTCTGAACAGGTGCTTACAACTCTCTTCAGCCCGGGCTGCCCTCCTGGCGTTCGGCCTCCTTTCACAACGCCCTACTTTCGCTTTAACTTCAGCCAGATAGCTCCACCCTTGTACAAAAACAAACAAGTCGCTACACAGGGTCGCCGCAGCGCTCTGAGACTCGCCATCCCCGCTGCGCCCTCTCCCCTCCTGCCGCCTCCCCCCGCCGGCATCCCCCCCGATCGCCCGATCACACCAGGACCTCGCCATGAAGCGCACCCCTGACACCCCCTCTCCGCCGCCCCTGCCTTCCCGCCGCAAAGTGGCCCCTGTGCGGGCCGATATTAGCCTGGAAACACTGATAATTCCGGCCCCGCCGGCCCCCTCCTCCACCCTCGAAGGCATTCCCGGAGTCAGGGGTGACACGGAGGCCGACGCGCCGGTGCCCCGACTTCAAAGCCCTGTTCAACCGCAGGCCACCCGCTTCAGGCGCCGGCGCCTGAACACCCCTACTTCGGGGTGGTCCCGGGCCCTGACCCCGGTCGACGCCATCCCGGCGCTTCCGGCCCCTGCAACTACTTCAAAACCCGTTCAAACCCCATCCAAGGAACCCATCATGAGCAGCATCCTGACCACCGCCCTCGAACAACTCGCGACCACCGCCGGCTTCATCGCCGGAGCCGTCGGCAACAGCACCAGCGGCATGGTCATGGGCTCGCTGGGCGGCTCCGACGACTTCAACGTGGAGCTGGCCGTGGCCGCCAACACCGAGGTGGTCAAAGCCAAGCAGCGCGCGATGGCCTCCCTGGAGTTGAAGGGAAGCGTGGAAGACATCCTCATCACCCTCTCCAACCAGTACCACCTGATCCGTCCGCTCACCGAACGCCCGGAAATCTTCCTCTACCTGGCCGTCGATCGCAGCCAGGCCAACCTGGGCATGGCGCGCTTCGCCCTGGGCGAAGCCGAGAGCATCCTCAAACTCTGAGAGGCTCTCACGAGGCTGATGTGCAGGAAAAACGCCAGATTTGCGCCGGGCGATCTCATCTCAAGCGCCCCTTCCTCAGTAGAATTCACAGAATTCAATAAATGCACATCACCTCATTCCGGCGCGACCCTTCTGAGCGCGAATGGCCGCAGGAATGTTTCCCCTCATCGCTCCTGCCAGGCTTCGTCGCGCTCCTCACCTTTTCATGCGCCCCAACCGGACTTTTACCTTATTCGCGGGAGCGTCGCCCATGATGACCGATGAGTCACACCAACGACAAAAACCCCCGGCTAAGCTTGAGCTACGCGCATCGGGGCGTTACAACCGCACCGACTCAAGCGAGGTTACTTTCGCTCCCTGACAGGAGGAATCCTCTTTGAGCCTACCCTGAGCAATGTGGGGAGACGCCCTGTTCATACGAAACATGAATTCGGGAAGCCCCCTTATCTCGTGTTGTATGAGTCCGGGAGGGCCGGGTGCCATGAGTTCATCACCAGACGAAGCCGAACCTGGCATTCAAGCTATCACCCCTTCCGTTGAAACGGAGCACTGTCCCTCCCGCGGGGAGGCCGGGGTCATTCCCCCCACCCCGGAACAGGATGAACTTCGTCACGCCCCATTCCCCACTGTGCGCCTTCGTCCGAAGCCGCACCGACACGCTCGCCAGAGCGCACTCCGGCTCCCACACCAGACCCCGGTACGGGGATGGTCGGCGGCCCTCACCACCCCGGGCGACTCTCCGGTCGCCCCTGACCCAGAGGAAGTAACGATGTCAAACCCGGTCAACAACGCTCTCGAACAACTTGCCAGCGTCGACGGATTCATCGCTGGAGCCATCGGCAACAGCGCCAGCGGAATGGTCATGGGCTCCCAGGGAGGCTCCGACAAGTTCAACGTGGAGGTCGCCGTCGCCGCCAACACCGAGGTCGTCAAAGCCAAAAATCGGGCGATGAAAGCGCTAAAGCTCAGCGGTGGAATCGAGGACATTCTCATTACGCTCACCGATCAGTACCACCTGATCCGCCCGCTCAAGAGCCACCCGGAGATCTTTCTCTACCTGGCCGTCGATCGCAGCCGCGCCAACCTGGCGATGGCCCGCTTTACCCTGAGCGAAGCCGAGAGCGCGATGAAGCTCTAATCCCGGCATCTGTATCACGACCATGGTCACGTTGAAGGCCGTCGCCCTTTGGGGCGACGGCCTTTTTTATGACGACGTCACACGCAAACGCTGATGCCGATCGCTGCGACGTGAAGGGCGGCACGGCGCAAAACCTGAGAGTCTGCGTTCGCCTCGTCGAGGCTCTCCAACACGCTCGGGGCGCGCTCGATGCAGCAGACATGGCGTCAACGCCGGCTCACAGCGCTGTTACCAGCGCAGACCAACGCGGCAGCACCCGTAGCTCAAGGCGCACGCATCAGACGCCCCCTTTCCCCGGGGCGATGAGGGGTGCCACAGCCCGGCTTACGAGCGGAACTTCTCAAATCCCAACGCGCCCTTAGCATCCAGCGCGCCATGCGCTAGGGTAGTGGAGCCGCGCGCCTGTTGAGTCGGCTTTTTGTGCCCACGCGCCGCACATCCGTCCTGAGCATGCGCCCCGACCGTACCGGGCGCCTTCTATCCACCCGCGTTCCCCTGAGCTGAGGTGATTGTATGAGTGACCATCCCGAAATCGACAGTCTGGAAGGCATCCTTCGTAAACTCCCGGTCGAGGATCAGGCCGAGGCCTTCCGCATCCTTTACGGCAACGTGCCTGCGCCTATCGAGCTTACCGAGGCCGCGGCCTCTCTGGCCGAGCAGCACGACTTTGATGTTGCCGCCTACGCCTTTGCGTGCGCGCCCGAGCAGCGCCGGGCACCGCGTCGCGTGCGCGTCGGGGCCATTCAGACGCGCATCATCGAGCCGACCGACGCGCCGATCGAAGCGCAGTATCTGGCCATCCGTGACCGGGTCGCGACGATCATTGAAGCGGCCGCCGCCATGGGCACCAACGTGCTCTGCACCCAGGAGGCCTGGACGATGCCCTTTGCCTTCTGCACCCGCGAGAAGCAGCCCTGGGTGGAGTTTGCCGAGCCGGTCGACGGCCCGACCACCCGCTTTCTCGCCGAGCTGGCGCGGCGCCACAACATGGTCATCCTCTCCTCGATTCTCGAGCGCGATGAGCGTCACGGCGACACCCTGCACAACACCACGGTGGTCATCGGCAACCGCGGCAACATCATTGGCAGCCACCGGAAAAACCACATCCCGCGCGTCGGCGACTTCAACGAGTCGACCTACTACATGGAGGGCAACACCGGGCACCCGGTGTTTGCCACCGAGTTTGGTAAGATCGGCATCAACATCTGCTACGGGCGCCACCATCCGCTGAACTGGTTGATGTTCGGGCTCAACGGGGCGGAGATTGTATTTAACCCCTCGGCCACCGTCGGCGCCCTCTCCGAGCCGCTCTGGCCCATTGAGGCCCGGTGCGCAGCCATCGCCAACAGCTACTTCAGCGTCGCGATCAACCGCGTGGGCACCGAGCACTTCCCCAACGCCTTTACCTCGGGCGACGGGCGAGCGGCACACCACGACTTCGGGCACTTCTATGGGTCGAGTTATGTGGCCGCTCCCGATGGCAGCCGCACGCCCGGGCTCTCGCGCACCCGCGACGGTCTGATCGTCAGCGAGATCGACTTGAACCAATGCCGTCAGGTCCGAGACTCCTGGGGGTTCCAGATGACGCAGCGCCTCAGTGAGTATGGCGAGCTCCTCAGCCGTGCGGCCGCTCCGGACTTTGAGCCTCAGATCATCGCCGATCCCGGCGTCGATATCTCCAGCGGCCGCGGCTCCGCCCTGCCCTCGGCCGGCCGCGCCCTGCACCACGTCTCGCCACGCGCGCTGGGCTCGGCGCCGACGCAGCAGATCACCTACGTGGGCGACGAAGAAGGCTCGCGTAAGGAATGAGCGTTTTTCGGCGTTTACAACCCGCCTGACGCACAAACGCCCCGCTCATCGACAGGTGAGCGGGGCGTTTATCCTGAAAACAACGCAAATTGGAGCCACGGAGCCGTGACGAACACCTTCAGGCGGCCGACCACGAGTCAGACGCGTTGAAAAACGCCAGCGCCTCCGCGCTCGTCTCGGCGATGACCACGCCATCGCGCTCGGCGATGGCCGCGCGCTCCAGCAGCTCACGGGTCTGCTTCTGGCATCCCACAAGCGCCACCTGACACTGATGTTCGCGGAGTGTCTCCACCGCGCTCTCCAGCGCGACAAGCCCGGTGGCATCCATCGCCGGAACCTGATCCAACTCCAGAATCACCGCCCGCATCTCGCCGCTGACGATCTCCAGCGCGGCCATCGCCTTCTGTGCCGCCCCGAAGAAAAGCGGCCCGCTGATCGCATACACCATCACCCCGGGCGCAAGAGCCGGCTGGCCGGCCGCAGGCTCCTCCTCTCTGAGCCGCCCCTCGGTCACCTCCGACATCCGGCGCATAAAGATGAACGCCGCCAGTACCACCCCCACGCCTACGCCCACCACCATATCAACGGCCACAGTCAGCCCGAAACAGGTCAAGAGCACGGCCACGTCACTGCGCGGTGCCACGCGCACGATGTGGGCAAAATGCCGGGCCTCCGACATATTCCAGGCCACCAGCACCAGCAGCGCGGCAAGCGAAGCCATCGGCAGATACCCCAGGAGCGGCGCGGCCACGACCACGGCCCCCAGGATGGTCAGCGCGTGGACGATCGCCGCCACTGGTGAGCACGCACCGGACTTGATGTTGGTCGCCGTGCGGGCAATCGCCCCGGTCGCCGGAATTCCGCCAAAGAAAGGCGCCACCACATTGCCCACCCCCTGGGCGATGAGTTCGGCGTCGGGATCATGACGCGTGCGCGCCATGCCATCGGCCACTACCGCCGAGAGCAGCGACTCAATCGCCCCGAGCATCGCAATGGCCAGCGCCCCGCCCAGCAGGGCACGCACCATGCCAAAACTCAGCTCAAAACTCGCCCCTCCCGGCCCACCGGCCTCCCAGGGCCACATCGGCAAAGGCGGCAAAGGCGGAATCCCCGCGTAGAGCTCCTGGCCAACCCTCGTCTCGAAGCTGCTGGCGATCGTCGCCACCTCAAACCCCTCCCAGACCATCGAGCCCCCCAGCGCAACACACGCCGCGGCTGGAAGCGCGATCAGCGGTGCCGGAAAACGACGCGTAAGCCGCGGCGTCAGCACAAGGATGGCCAGAGTCAGCGCGCCGATCCCCAGCTCATCCAGCGAAGCCGTCGCGCGCGCCTCCCACATCGCGACCAGCCGCTCGAAGAAATGTGCCGGAGCACCATCGAGCTCAAGCCCCAGCAAGTCTTTGATCTGCATCGCGGCGATCACAGTGGCAATCCCCGCGGTGAAACCCGTTGTGACTGGATGTGGGATAAAACGCGTCAGCCCCCCCAGCCGCAAGAGTCCCATCGCAATGAGGATCACCCCGCCCATCAAGCCCGACACCAGCAACCCGGCCAGCCCGTACGAGGCATAGATCGGTGCCAGAATCACAATAAAGGCCGCCGTCGGACCACTCACCTGCGTGCGGGATCCCCCAAGCAGCGCGATGAAAAACCCGGCGACAATCGACGTGTAAAGCCCGTACTGCGGAGGCACCCCGACCCCGATGGCCAGCGCCATCGCCAGCGGAAGCGCCACCACCCCGACTACGAGCCCCGCCATCACATCGGCACGAAAGTCCTCCCCCCGATACCCCTCTCGCCAGACCGCACGCAGCGCTGCCCCGGGAAGCTCGGTCAACCTGCTCGTCATCTGGCCTGCTGTATAACGCGTGCGTCCCATCGTCGCCGCCTCGCCATGACCCGCATCAACATGCGACCAACGAACGCAAAAAACGCCATCCGTTGTCAATTAACGCATTCCTACGTAAAACAACGCAACCGGTCAATCACCCCCTCCCCCCGCTCAGGCCTGCCCATGGAAGACCGCCTCATGACCGCCCGCCAGCTCGCCAGCTACCTCAACGTCAGCGAGCGCACCGTTCTTAATCTCGTCCAGGAGGGCGCGCTGCCCGGCGTCAAAGTCGGCAACCAGTGGCGTTTTCGAAAGGCCATGATCGACACCTGGCTCGACGACCAGATGCTCGGGCTGACCCCGCGCGTGGTCGAACCCACCCCTCACCCGGCCCCCCGAAAAATGCTGGCGCTTCGGAGCTGTTTTGAGCCTTCCCACGTACTGGCCGACCTGGTCGCCACCACCAAAACCGGCGTGATCAGCGAGCTCGCCGCCTTTGCCGCCGGGCTGGGCCTGGTGCGCGATGACACCTGGTTTGTCGGCGCACTGATCAAGCGCGAAAACGTCATGCCCAGCGCCATCGGCCAGGGGCTGGCCTTCCCGCACACCCTGCGACGCCACCCCGAGCAAATCACGCGCCCCTTCATGGTGGTGGGACGCTCCCGGGCCGGAGTCGACTTCGATGCCCTCGATGGCCAGCCCACCCACCTCTTCTTCGTGCTGGGCCTTCGCTACGAAGAGCTTCACCTTCCCTGGCTCGCCCGCCAGGTGCAGATGCTGGCCAACGCCGAGCTCGTCGACACCCTCCTGCACGCCCCCGATGCCCCGACCATCTACCAGGCCCTGCTGAGCGCCGAAGCCCCGATTGCCGGCCTGTAAAACCCTCTCGCCGACACGCCCGATCCTCGCCGCAGCGCGTCATTTCGCGCGATCCTCCGCGTGACTCACCAGTCATGCCAAAGGCCGTCTTGACATCGCTCACACCTCCCCATAAAGCCCACCTCCCGATAACCGGCAGTGTGCCCGAACCGCTCGGAAGCCGGTCACTTCAATCCAGGTTGGACCCGAAGCCAGGTGGCTGTAGATGGAACCCCATAGCGACACTCGCCGCACCGCCGCGTTCTACGACGTCGACGGCACGCTCATCCGCACCAACGTCGTGCACGCCTACGCCTACTACGCGATCAACAGCCCGGCGATGGGCGATAAGATCGGCAAAACCGCCGGCCTCCTCGCCAGCCTGCCCCTCTACTGGATCGCCGATAAATTCGACCGCCGCGTGTTCAACGAGGCCTTCTACAAAAACTACGCCGGGTTCACCGAAGACCGCCTGGTCCTCATCGGCGAAGAGATTTTTGAGAAGGTCATCAAGCCCAACATTTTCAAGGGTGCACACAGCCTGGTCGATCGCAGCAAGCGCCAGGGCCACGACCAGATCCTGGTCACCGGCGCGCTCGACGTGATCACCAAACCTCTGGCCGACTTTCTGGGCTGCAAGGACTTCGTGGCCAACCGCCTGGAGATCAAAGATGGCAAGGCGACCGGCCGGCTGCTCAAGCCCATGATCGCCGGCGCCAACAAGGCCCTCTGGGTGCGCCGCTACGCCGAGGAGCACGGCTACGACCTTGACCGCTCCTTTGCCTACGCCGACAGCGGCTCCGACATCCCGCTGCTCTCGGTGGTGGGCAACCCCTGCGCCATCAACCCCGATTTCAAGATGCGCACCACCGCCCGCGCGTACGACTGGCCGGTGCTCAACCTCGACTGATTTCGATAAAAAACGCCCGCCGCGTCATCCCCTGACAGGCAGCGCTCCTCATACATCTTTATTGCGGAAGGTCCTGGCATGTCCGACAGCTCGAAGCCTTACAATCCGGTTCGCTACCTCACCGAAGACTCGCGCCCCCTCTACCTGCACTACGGCGAAGACTTTTTGACCCATAAGTTCCCCGCCGGCACGCGCGTGGTCTATGCGAACAAGCCGATGAAGCCCATCGACAACCAGGGCGCGGCCATCCGCTACGCACTCAACCACCCCGAGGGGGACGTCAAGCCCCTCTACGCTCAACTCAAACCGGGCATGAAGGTCACCATCGCCATCGACGATATCTCGGTGCCCCTGCCCCCGATGAAGACCCCCGACATCCGCCAGAAGGTCCTCGAGATCGTCCTGCAGATGCTCGCCGACCACGGCGTGGAAGACGTCGAGATGGTCGTCGCCCTGGCCCTGCATCGCCGCATGACCGGAAGCGAAATCAAGCGCATGGTCGGCCCCGAGATCTTCAACGAGTACTACCCCGAGCGCCTCTACAACATGGACGCCGAGGACGAAGACAACATGGTCTTCCTCGGCGAAACCGACCATGGCGAGAAGGTCCAGATCGTGCGCCGCGCCGCCGAGAGCGACCTGTTGATCTACGTCAACGTCAACTACGTCCCGATGAACGGGGGCTTTAAATCGATCGGCACCGGTTTGTCGGGCTACCAGTCGATTCAGTACCACCACAACCCCCAGACGATTCTGAAGTCTGACTCCTACATGGACCCCAAGAACAGCGCGCTCTACAGCAGCAACGAGCGCATGGGGCGGATGATCAACGAGAAGCTCAACGTCTTCCACATCGAGACCGCGCTCAACAACAAGATGTACGACGACCAGCTTCAGTTTCTGGCCGATCCGGAAGACGACTGGTCCTCGGCCGATGAGCTCAAGTTTAAGTCGATGCAGTGGACGCTCAAAAAGCTGCCGCGCGCGGCCAAGCGCAACTTCTTCCACAAGGTGCCCGCCGACTACGGCCTCGTCGGCGTGTTCGCCGGCGCCACCGAAGCCGTCCACGAGAAGACCCTGGAGAAGTGCTGGCAGCAGCACGCCGTGCCCGTCGAAGGCCAATCCGACGTGGTCGTCTGGGGCATCCCCTTTGAGAGCCCCTACAACGTCAACTCCATCATGAACCCCCTTCTGGTTCGCGTGATGGCGCTGGGCTACTTCTTCAACATGTACCGGGGCAAACCCATCGTGAAGAAGGGCGGCACGCTCATCATCACCCACCCCTGCTACGACCAGTTCGACCCGGATCACCACCCCAGCTACATCGAGTTCTTCAACCGCTGCCTGCCCGAGACCCGCTGCTCCAAGACCCTGGGCAAGCGCTGGGAAAAAGAGTTCGCCGAGAACCCCAACTACATTGAGATGTTCCGGCGCGGCAACGCCTACCACGGCGTGCACCCCTTCTACATGTGGTACTGGGCCGAAAACGGGCAGCATCACGTCGGCCGCGTCATTGTGGTCGGTGCCGAAAACGACCACGTCCCGGCGCGTATGGGCTGGCTCAGCGCCAAAACCATGGACGAGGCCCTGGAGATGGCCGCCGAACACCACGGCCCCGACCACGACCTGACGGTGATGCACCACCCGCCCTTTGTGATCGCCGACGTCCGCTAATCACGTTTGATGGTTTCAAGTCTCGCTTGATGTTCGCCGTCTTTCGCTAAACGCGTTCCATCGTTCTGGAAGTCGTGCGCCTCCGAGCACGCCAGCCTTTGTCGACCCAGGTTTTTGCCATGACGCATACCAACGACACCCCTGCCATCCAAGATGGCGCTCCAACAAACGGTCACGCCAACGGCGCCAACGGCTACGCGCTGCCCGCCACCCTTGATGAGCCCACCCTGGAGGGCACGCTCAACGTCGGCGAGTCCCTGCGGGGCAAGCGCATCCTTCTGACGGGCACCACGGGGTTTCTGGGCAAGGTCGTGATGGTGATGCTCTTGCGCAACCATCCCGACATCGAGCAGCTCTACGTGCTCGTGCGCAGCCGCCGCACCCAGAGCGCCACCGAACGCTTCTTTGACGAGGTGGTGCCCTCCGGCGCGCTCGACCCGCTGCGTGAGGTCTACGGGGACGAAGGCTACCTGGAGTTTCTCAACGAGAAGGTCAGCGTGATCGACGGCGACATCTGCCGCCCGAACCTCGGCCTTCCAGACGACGAAGCCCGCGCGCTCTCCTCGCAGCTCGACGTCTTCATCAACTCGGCTGGCCTGACCAACTTCAACCCCAACCTCAAGAACGCGCTGGAGATCAACACCCTCTCCCAGCGCCTCACGCTCGACTTCCTGGAGCTCGGCGACAATCACGCTCGTCTGATGCACGTGTCCACCTGCTTTGTGGCCGGCAACAGCGAGAAGCCCAGCCCCGAAATTTTCCCCGGACCGCGGGTCTACCCCAGAGTCGAAGAGCTGGGACTGGACTACGACCACACCCGCGAGATCGACGACTGCCTCAAGCTCATCGAGCATTTTGAGGACATCTCCCGCGACCAGGAACATCAGGTGCGCTTTGTGCAGCAAGCGCGCGAGTTCCTCAAAAAACATAATCTCAACCCCGCCGACCGGGGCGCTCTGGACTCCGCCTGCGAGCGCGAGCGCGTGAAATGGGTCGATCGCACCCTTTCACTGGAAGGCCGCAAACGCGCCGCGTTCTGGGGTTGGCCCAACATCTACACCTACACCAAGAGTCTGGGTGAACGCATTCTGGCCGATGCCGCAGCCCGTGGCGTCAAGGTCACCATCGTGCGCCCGGCCATCATCGAGAGCGCGGAGAGCTTCCCCCAGCAGGGCTGGAATGAGGGCATCAACACCACCGCCCCGATCTGCTTTATGATGTACAAGGGGCACCGCTTTGTGCCCACCCGGGAGGGCATCAACCTCGACGTCATCCCGGTCGATTACGTCTCCGGCGCGATGCTCGCTGTCACCGCCGCCCTGCTCACCGACCAGCATCACGATGTCTACCACCTGGGCTCCTCCGACTTGAACCCCATCTCGGTGGCTCGCCTGGTCGAGCTCTCCACCCTGGGCAACCGCCGGGTCATCGACCGCGAGGTCAAGACCCCGGGCTGGAAGAAGCTCGTGCTCAAGTCGATGGACTCGGTGGTCGTCGAGCGCAAAGAGTTTGAGCGCCAGTCAGCTCCGGGGCTCAAGCGCACTGTCAGTGGCATGCGCAAACTCCTCAAAAAACTCCCGACCAGAGAGCTCGGCGGCGTAGGCAAAGCCATCGAAGGCGTCGAGAAGTCGCTCAAGAGCGTCGAGGCGATGGCCACGACGACCGAGAAGATCTTTGAGCTCTTCTTCCCCTTCATCTACGACAACCGCCTGACCTTTAAGTCGGGCAACATCGTGGAGCTCTCCGCAAAACTCGGCCCGGCGGAGCGGCCTGTGTACGGCAGCCGCATCCAGGATCTGGACTGGCGCGAGTACTGGATTCAGACGCATATCCCCGGGCTCGCTCGCCACAGCTACCCGGCGCTGGAGGCCAAGCTCAAAGAGCGCAACCGCGAGGTCTACACCTACGACGACCTGGTGGAGCTCTTCGACGCATCGACCACAAACTTCCAGAAACGGGTGGCGCTGCAGCATCAGTCGGGCTCCATCGTGGAGCGTTACACCTACGGGGAGCTCAAAGAGCGCGCCGAGCGCGCCTGCAGCGTGTTGAGCGGCGTGGGCGTGGGCCCGGGCACCACCTGCCTGCTCATCTCGGAGAACCGCCCGCAGTGGGGCATGACCTACTTCGGCATCCTGAAGACCGGCGGCATCGCCGTACCGGTGGATTCGGCGAGCACCACCGAGCAGATCCTCAACATCGCGCGCTCGGCCCGTGCACGGGCGATTGTGCTCAGCCAGGCCGTTGACGAGCGCCTGGGCGCCGAGCTCCGAGAGACCCTCCTCAAAGAGAGCATCCCGGCGCGCACGCTGACCTTCGCGCAGCTCTACAGCCTGGGGCTTCCCGACCAGGCGCAGCTCAGCGAGGTCGCCGAAGCGCCTTCGAGCGACGCCGCCTCCGTCGAGCTTTTGCCCGCCGAGGGTGATGACCCGCTTCTGGCCGAGCTGATGCGCGCTGAGCAGGACGGCCAGCCCCTGGCGAGCCTGATCTTCACCTCGGGGACAACCGGAGCTCCCAAGGGTGTGATGCTCACCCACCAGAACTTCGCACACCTGCTCAACAGCCTGCAGAAGACCTTCCAGATCACCGAGCGAGACGGCTTCTTGAGCGTGCTTCCGCTGCACCACACCTTTGAGTTCGCCTGCGGCTTTTTGATGCCCCTATCCCGCGGCGCCTCCATCACCTACCTGGAGGAGGTCAACGCCGACGAGCTCACCACGGCGATGACGCATAACCGCATCACCGCGCTCATCGGGGTTCCGGCCCTCTGGCAACTTCTTCACCGCCGCATCGACCAGCGCATCAGCGACGCCCCGCCGGCGCTTCGCTTTGCGCTCGAGTCGATGCTCACGGCCAACACCACCCTGCGCGAGAAGTGGGGGGTTAACCTTGGCTCGACCTTCTTTGCGCCGGTGCACGCGGCCTTCGGCGGACGTCTGCGCTACATGATCAGCGGCGCCGCAGCGCTCCCGGTCAACATCCTTGAGACCTTCTACGGCCTGGGCTTCAGCCTCTATGAAGGCTACGGCCTGACCGAAGCCGCCCCGGTGCTCACCGTCAACAGCCCCGAGCGCGGGCTTGCGCCGGGCACCGTGGGTCGCGCTCTCGAAGGCATTGAGGTCGACATCAAAGACCCCAACGATGAGGGCGTCGGCGAAGTCGTCGCCCGCGGCCCCAACGTCATGCGCGGCTACCTGGGCCGCGACGAAGAAACCGCCGCCGCCCTGCAAGATGGCTGGCTGCACACCGGCGACCTGGGCAAGTTCGACCGCCGCGGCAACCTCACCATCGTCGGACGCGAGAAAGAAGTCATCGTCACCGCCGGCGGCAAAAACTGCTACCCGGACGAGCTCGAAGACATCTACTCCAAATGCCCCGACGCCCTGGATCTCTCCATCGTCGGACTGCCCGACGGCAAGGGCTCTGAGCGCGTAGCCTGCCTGGTGCGCCCCGATCTTCCCGAGAACGCCACCGCCGAGCAGATTGCCACGATGCAGTCGGCCATCCGCGAGTGGATTCGCGTCGAGGGTGCCCGCGTGCCCTCCCACTCCCGCGTGCAGGTGTTGCGCTTCTGGAACGACGAGTTCCCCCGCACCGCCACGCGCAAGATCAAACGCAAAGATGTCGTCAAGATCCTGGAACGCCTCATGGCCGCCGAGCTCGAAGCGGTGGACCGCGGCGAAGTTGAAGACACCACCTGGAGCTGGCTCGACAAGGTGCTGGCCACGCTCGCCGACTACAACGCGGCGCATATCCACAACAACACCCACCTGCTCGACGACCTGGGCTTTGACAGCCTGATGTTCGTCGAGCTGGCCTCGATTCTGGAGGCCCGCGACCACCACGTCAGCGCCGAAACACTCGCCACCATCCAGACCGTCGGCGAGCTCCAGGAGCTCCTCGACGGCGGGGCAAGCTCCACCGAGTTGGTTGTCCAACCCAAATCGGTGCTTGAGCGCGTGGACTCCTACGATGTGCCCCCGGCGGTGCAGCGCATGGTCAAAGACTTGCTCTACAACGGCCAGATGAACGCCTACGAACGTCTCTTCGACGTGGAGGTCTTCGGCCGTGCGCACATCCCCTACCACAATCCCAACGTCATCGTGGTGGCCAACCACTCCAGCCACCTGGATATGGGCCTTGTGAAATACGCCCTGGGCGAGTTCGGACAGGATATTCGCGCGCTGGCCGCCGCCGATTACTTCTTCAAAAACACCGCACGCAAAACCTACTTCGGCAACTTCACCAACCTGCTTCCCGTGGAGCGCTCCGGCACCCTGGAGAGCTCCCTGGGCCGCGCGTCGGAGGCGTTGCGCCGCGGCGAGATGTTGTTGATGTTCCCGGAGGGCACGCGCTCCCGCGATGGGAAGTTGCAGGCCTTCCGCCGCGGGCTGGGCTACCTGGTCGACACCCACCAGATCGACGTGTTGCCCCTGTGGATCGAGGGTACCCATCGCGCCCTTCCTAAAGGTCAGGCGCTTCCCTCCCCGACCTCGCGCAAGCTGAAGGTCACGATCGGA
This sequence comes from Lujinxingia sediminis, assembly GCF_004005565.1. Taxonomy (NCBI): domain Bacteria; class Deltaproteobacteria; order Bradymonadales; family Lujinxingiaceae; genus Lujinxingia; species Lujinxingia sediminis. The sequence goes on from NZ_SADD01000004.1 coordinate 34,926, forward strand.
CCGGTGCTCAAAGCCTCGGAGCTTCGCGCCAACATGGATGCCGATTCGCCCACCGCCCGCTTCGACGCCATCAGCCAGCGCACCCACGATGCGGTCGCGCAGCTGGGGCTCGCCGCGCGCGGCGGCGGAAACGCCGAGAAGGCCAAAGCTCAAGCCGACCAGCTCTCGCCCATCTTCCACGAACTCAACCACAAGTTCGCCGAGAACCAGGTCGATAGCCCCGTGAGCTTCTACTTCAGCCTGGGCAACTTCGACTCCCATAAGTGGACGATCACCGTCGACCCGAAGACCTGCAACATCCAGAACACCAAACCCTCGGGGCACGCCGACTGCGTGGTCAAAACCTCCCCGGAGATCTTCCGCAAGATCGTCCAGGAGAGCTATGTCCCCTCGATGGAGGAGTTCATGAACGGGGTCATCAAGACCAACGATCCCGATCTTCTGATGCGCTTCTCGGCGGTCTTCCGCCTCTGAATCGAGCACCACCGCCGCATCAGGGCGCGGCCGCCACCTGCGGCCGCGCCTTCTTGATTTTCCAACAAAATCAATACGATAGAGCCACCATGACCACACTCATCACCGGCGGAACCGGCTTTCTGGGCCGACACCTTATCGACCAGCTTCTGGCTACGGGTCAGCATGACCTGCGCGTGCTCACGCGTCGCCACAACGCCGAGATCGAAGCGCTGGGCGTGGAGCAAATCGAGGGCGGCCTCGACGACGCCGACGCCCTCAAAGCGGCGGTCCAGGGCGTAGGTCGGGTCTACCACCTTGCCGGTCTTGTGGAACGCGACCGCAGCCAGGCCCACCGCATGTACGCTCTTCACGTCGAGGGCACCCGGCGGCTCTTTGACGCGCTCATCGCCAGCGACACAGACCTTGAGAAAATCGTCGTGGCCTCGACCAGCGGCACCGTCGGCGTAAGCCGCGAGGCCTCGTTTGTCGCCGACGACACCAGCCCTTATGCCGAGAACCTGGTACGGGACTGGCCTTATTACCTCTCCAAAATCTACCAGGAACGGGTGTGTGTCGATTACCAGAAGCGCCATGACCTTCCGGTGGTCTTGATGCGCCCCACGCTTCTTCTGGGCCCAGGCGACTGGCGGGAGAGCTCGACGGGCGACGTCGTGCTCTTCATGAAACGCAAAGTCCCCGGCGTGATGCCCGGCGGGCTCTCGGCGGTTGATGTGCGCGACGTGGCTGCGGCGTTTATCGCGGCGATGGAGCGCGCTGAGCCCGGCTCAAGCTACCTGCTGGGCGCGGGCAACCTGACGCTTGCGGCGTTTTTCGAGCACCTGGCCGACATCACCGGGCTGAGCGCACCTCGCCTTCCTGTGCCGGGCAAGCTCGCTAAGCTCGGCGGCAAGCTCCTCGGTGCGCTGCAAGAAGCCGGCGCGCCCTCCGGCGACCTGGACGCGGCCAGCTTAGAGATGGCCCGTCACTTCTGGTACATCGACAGCAGCCGCGCCAAAAAAGAGCTGGGCTTTGAGCCGCGCCCTCTCACGCTGACCCTGCGCGATACGGTGCAGTGGATTCGCGAGCATCACCCCGACTTCGCCGGCACCGCCTCGCACCGAGAGGAGCCGCCTGCCGAGTGGGTACCCTCGGAGACGGTGGAGTATGCCCGGGAGCTGCGTCAGCGGGCCGGCGTCGAGAACTGAACGAGAGCTCACGCAGGCTTCGTCAACCTATCGGTGCTTCAAAAAAGAAGCGCGCCTTCATCATGAAAGGCGCGCTTCTTTGTCTCTACATACCACGCCCCGATCAGGGTACGGCGAGTTTTAGTAGAATCGGGCGATCGACAGTCCGATGTTGTCGCCCCCGCCGCCGCGGTTTGCCAGCAAAATAAGCTCCAGGCAGGCCAGCGCCGGGTCCGGCTCCGCCAGCATGATCGCCAGGATATTATCCTCAGCTGCCAGCAAGTTTGGACCACCGAAGTCCGTCAGGCCGTCGGTGGTAAGCAGCATGGAGTCGCCCTCGATCACGCGGAAACGGAAAAGATCCGGCTGGGGCTCCACCGCCACGAGCTTTGCCTCCTCGATCACAAAGGTGCCCATGCACCGTGCCAGCGCTTCGCCGTGCGGCATCGCCAGCGCAGTATCGGCAGCGACGCCTTCTTTGATCGAGAGCGTCCACAGGTTGTGATCGACGGTCATCTGTTCCAGCCCCGCGCCCCGCTGCAAATAAACGCGGCTATCGCCCAGCGCAGCCAGCGTCACCACCCCATCGAGCACCACCGCCACCAGCGCTGTCGAGCCCATCACCTCGTGCGGACTCCCCCGAAAGGGCGAATAGGTGCGGTTGACGTAATCGACAATCCGATGATTCGCGCGTCCCAGAATCTGACGAATGATGCGCGTCTCGTCGACCCGGCTTTCGAGCAAATAGGTCGGCAGAGCATCTTCCCAGACGCGCGCCGCCTCCTCGGCCAACGCCCGACTGGCAAGGTCCCCGGAGCCGTAACTCGCGGTCGATACCCCGTCGGCAACGACGATAAGCGCGAAACGACCGTCTTCGGAGGCGGCCGAGAAGACGCTGTCCTGATTGGTCGGATTGCGACGACGCTTGGCGATGCCGATGTGCGTATCACTCGCAAGGCGAATCACCGGCGGCGCATACTCGCGAGAGCGCACGCGCCGCTCCATGGCCTCACACGCCTCGTAGAAGGCCTCCAGCATCGACTCGACGCTGTCGTAACGGTCGGCGGCATGCGGTCGGGTCGCCCGCGAAATCACGGGCTGAAGCCCCGGAAGAAAGCCCGGGCGGAAGTTCCGCGCAGGAATCGCCGGCGCGTAGCGCGTGTACACCGAAGCCGGCGGCACCATGCCTGAGACCAGAAAATAAAGCAGCATCCCCAGCGCGAAGACATCCGCCGACTCGCCATCGTGGCTCCCAAGGCCACTGAGCAGCTCCGGCGCAGAGAAGCCTGGCGTCACCGCGATCTCGTCGTCGATCTTGCCCTTCTCAAAGAGCCGGTCGATGCCGTCGAGTACCGCGTCGATCTCCAGACCTTCGGTGCCAACTTCCGGCTCATCCTCCTCGATCGCCTCCGAGACGGAGGACGAGTCGTACGCCGGCTCATAGAAAGCGCTATCGTCGTCAGCCGCACCGTCGTTCTTGCGCAGCGCTGCGGCGCGCTCGATCTCCTCCGCGGAGAAGGCAAGCGGCATTAGCTCCACGACGGTCGCGCCCCGATCTTCAAAGGGATTGTTCGGTTCAAGCTGACCGCCCTCAACGGGGGCGGGAGCTTCAAAGACCTGACCGAGCGACTGCGAGATAAAGATGCGAGGAAACCCGTCTTCGCTTCCACGATCAAAAACGCGCACATTCCAGGGGGTCAGCCCCAGATGCACCCAGCCGGCGCGATGCAACTTCCGAAACAGCTCGGCGACCGAAACGAAGATCGCTTTGACCTGCTCGTACTCGAGCTCTCCGCGCACCAGATCAACCAGGTCACCGACCGAGACACCCACATTATCCACAAAGACCGAGCGGGTATGATTGCCCTGCTGCTCCAGGAAGACCGGTGCACGCACCAGCCGACGCACCTCTTCAGGCCAGGAGTCATGCCGTGGCCGTGGTCGCGTGGTTTCCTCGATCAGGTAGGTCGGATGCACAAAAGCCAGCGCATCATCGCCTTCCAGGTCCACACCCGACACCGACGCGCTCACCGCGCTCGCCACCAACACTCGCCGACCATCAAACTCTTCGAGCACCTCGTCGACACGAACCACAAGGGTGACCTCGGCGAGTTCCTGGCGACCGTAATGACGCCCCGCTACCACGATGTCGAGGGTTTGCCCGGGAGAGGCAAATTGCGCGCTAAAAGCCGCCATCTCACCGGTGGCCCGATCGCAAATCGGGCAGCTATCATCGTCACGGGTCGGCTCTCCGCATTCGGGGCAGACCGTTTCACTCAGGGGCATACCATTCGTCCTGGACATTTACGCCGGCAGCTCGTCGTCTCGGCGCGCAGCCTGCCACACCCTGTGCGCATGCAGCAAGCTCCAAGCCGGCCTCAATCCCCCCCTGAATGAAGCTTCAATAGAGTTGTTGCGCGCTGCACAACCCGAGCTCGGTGGCGGTCTCCACCATGGCGTTGCCTACCTCCGGCGGCTGCCCCTGGGGAAGTGCCGGATAGCGTGCATCGACATCGACGATCGTCGCCTGGCCGCTATCCCAGTGAATTCGCGCCACATCCCAGAACTCGCCGGTGCGCTCCAGGGGCTCAAGCGCCGATTCGTAGCGCAGCTGTCCCTGAATGTAGATGCGCACGGTGGCATAGGCAGTACCAAAGAGCTGCCGGTAATAGTGCACACCGATAGCATACCATTCGCAGTTGGCCGGGTTTCGCATCGTGATGTTCTCCGGGCCCGCCCCATCGCGCACGTCGATGTCCAGGCTGGGGTCTTCCGGACTCCAGATCGACTCCTGGGATCGGTTGGGGAACTGGAAGTACACGCTGTAGGGTTCCTCCGCCCAGTTTCCCGGCCCCATTTTGGTCAGGTGCAGATCCACATCACTTCCCTCACCGTCTCCCTCATCGGGATCGCTGGGGTTTGTCCATGTCAGCTCGATATGGATGTCCTGGTCGGGCACCGCGCGAATCTCGACTTCGGCCCCCTCGCAGGAGCGGAACCCGTCGTTGTCGATCACGTTAAGGCCGATACGGTAGGTGCCCGCAGTGAGCAGGCGAAACTCGCGCCGAGAAGAGTCGTTGCCCAGGGGGTCATCCTGCGTCGGCCCCAGCTGCACGAGCGTTCCCGGGGGGCCCTGGAGCACCTCCCACTGATAGTCGACAACCTGCCCATCCGGGTCCTCGCTCTGGCTACCATCGAGGATCACGTACTGCAGGGGAATCGCAGTGAGCGAGGGCCGGCCCATCCCGCTGACCCCGCGCACCCTACCGAGCGCCGTGGCAATCGGGCACTCCCCGTCGGCCCCGCGGCCGACCACATCAATGACCAGCTCGGGCTGAATCGGGTCGTTGTTAACGATGATCACTTCCGCGCGCTCAGTCCCCTCCTCAAAGGGAATGAACTTGATGCCGAAGTTCACGCTCATTCCCGGCGCCACCGATACCGGATCGTCGATCGCGCCATTGCCGCTGCGGTCCCAACTCCCAAGGTCCAGCTCGAAGACGTTGCCAGCCTGAGCGACCACGACGTTGTCGATCTGCAACACGCGGGTACCGCAGTTGGTGACCTCAACCTGGTCGTTGCTGGAACTTCCGATGGGCACCTGACCGAAGTTGCGGTTTCGACTGTCAACTTCGATGCAGGCGGCATCCGCGTCGGCGCGCACATCAATACGCGTCAGTCCGCGATCTTCACGACCGGGCGCCGGATCCCGCACGTCGTTGGTCACCACCGAGATCTCGCCGGTATCCTGCCCCTGCCCGGTAGGTTGGTAGAGCACATCGATCACAAGCTCATAGTTCTCAGCGCCCGCTTCAACCGCCTCGGAATCGTAGGGCAAAATCTCCAGCGGGTAGCTTCGCTCGGGTAGCGCGATGCTGAAGTCATCCCCCCCGCCATACTCCGGCGCCTCATAAATGATGAGCGGCGCGGTACCCACGTTGATGAGGCGAGTCTGGCGCTCATCGAAGGCGCCGGTGCCCGCACGCGCGAAGCGCACGATGGGTGGGTCCACGAGAATCTCCGGCGAATTCCCCAGGGTGGTGATTTCGACGTAGAGAGGCGACTCCGCCGAGTAGCGCGGATCACTCGAAAGAATTCGAACGCGCCCTCGCGCGGCCTCTCCGGGCTCCGGGGCGTAGGTCACCTCAATGACCTGCTCCTGTTGGGCTTCCAGCGCGAAGGGAAGCCCTGGCACCGAGCCCAGGCTCAACCCGGCGGCGCTTCCACCACCGGTTGCTTCCATCTCCAGTTCAAAGATCTGAAGTCGCTCATCGGAGTTGTTCCGGATCGTCAGAAACTCGGTGTTCGAGTCTCCAAGATCGACCTGGGCAAAACCAATCTGAGTCGGCCTTACCTCAATAACGCCAGCGCCGGTTTCACCGATGCCGTCGCGATCGCCGCAGGCAACAAGCGCCATCGACGCCAACACCATCCAGAGCAGCACCACACCGCTCGTTCGAAATCCCGACTGCCAGAGGCTTTGCATACGTCTCACCGACCAGAGGTTACGTTCTTTGAAGCGCCACAGATATGCGGCGATCGTGTGTGTGCCGACACCATAGCGAAACCCGTCCCCTATTGGAATGCCGGGCCTCCACCCCACACGATCGCCGCGATGCAGCAAAAGACGCGCGTCCAGCCGGTCAGCCGGTCAACCAGCTGGCTGGGGACTTGAGGCTGACATAGACTCACGCTGACGCCCCCGGACCACGCCCTTGAGCGCCCGGGCGCGACGCGCGTAAACCTCATCACCAGCGCCACCAGCGGCAATCACGCAGTCAAGTACCTGATGCGCACGCTCCAGACTTCCTGCGCGCAAAAGCGCCTCCCCCAGCCGAATCAACACGTCGACATCCTCCGCTTCCTCTTCGGCAGCGCGCTCCAGCCACATCACTGCCTGCTCGACGTCGCGACGCCTGAGCGCCACATCGCCCAGAACCAGAAGCGGGTACACGCGCTTTTCATCAAGCGCCAGAATCCCCAGCGCCACCTCCTCGGCCTTCTCCAGTTGCCCCTGACGATGAAACTCGTAGGCGCGACTCTCGAAAAACGCCATATCGCCCGGCGTAAGTTGAAGGATGCTTGCCATCGACTCCCCCGCCGCCACGCGCTCGGCGACCTTATGGAGCGTCTTAATTTCTTCGGTATACCTGCCCTGCTTTTGCTCGCTCATGGCCTGTTCTCCCTGGTGGTTATCAGGCGCTCGCCAGCGCGAAGCGCCCGAAGTTCGCCTGCCTCACTGACTTCACACACGCAGATTGCTGATGATCGCCTTCGAGGTGTCATGCATCGCCTGCGAGAACTGCGAGACCATCGAGAAGAGCTGGTTGATCTGCTGAAGTTTGCTCTGAACCAGCGTCATCAACGCCGCCCGCTCCTGAGGATCCACGATCGCGCTGAGTTCCTGCATAAACGCGTCGGGATCGCTGGAGAGCAGATTGACCATCTCGGCGACCTCAAAATCCGCAGCGGTTTTCCCCCCCTCCTTCGTCTCCGAACTCGCGCCCGGGGAATCGGTCGCGCCCGAACCTTGCGTGTTGCCTCCCTTTTCAACCCCTTCATTCGTCTCCATCCGCCTGAGCAAAGCCTTGCCAGCCTCCGACACGTGATGCTTTGAGACCTGCAAATTGCTCAACTTCGGCGCCCTCAGTTCCATGCTGCTCATGGTAAGTTCGCTGGCCGTCGTTACTCCTCCCCCGCCGACGGCCGTTCCATAAGTTTCATAGCTTGCCCCCAACTCGACCTGCATCTCGCGCACAAATCCCTGAAGCATTTCCCGCGGTAGAAGGTGGGTGTCCTCATGAATCCAGGGCACTCCTTCATCCGTTGTTGTGACAAAGGAGGTGACGCTCTCGCTAAAGTCCCGAAACGCATTCTCCAGACGAGTGACCTCCCCTTTAAGCTCAAGCGCACGAGCACTGCGGGGGTCCTCGGCAATCTGCGCTTTGAGATCATCAATACGCGCGAGAAAATCGCTCTCTACCTCAGCTACCTTTGAGGCGACCTCCGGCTTCACGAGCGCCATGTCAATGGGCTCGTAATCGATAGGGCTCTGCTGGTTGATGCCGCCACTGCTGATGCTCGTCATGCTGACCTCGACGTGAAGTAGGGTTGCCAGGTTATGAAGAATACGTCGTGAACATCGCCTCGTGATGCTCTCCCCTCTATTGTCGAGCGCTTCGGAGAGGTTTTGCGTCCAACCCCAAACTTTTTTAATCACGCGGCTTCACACCGCCCCGCACTGGCCAACGGACGCGCAGCGCTTTATGACTTAGTGGCGCGTCGCCTCCCGCAGATCCCCCAGGCCCGGAGCCACCACCGTGAAGACCTACAAACTCAACCCCACCCCCGGCTCGGCCTCCGGCCTGGACTTTGAGCGCGACTTAAACGACGAGCAGCGCCAGGTGGTCACCGCTGGCTCCGGGCCCCTTCTGGTCATCGCCGGGGCGGGCACCGGAAAGACCCACACCCTGACCTATCGGGTGGCCTACCTGGTTTCAAAGGGCGTGCCGCCGGAGAACATCCTTCTCTTAACCTTCACCAACCGCGCCGCCCGAGCGATGACCAGCCGCGCCAGTGCCCTGATCACCACCGACGTGACTCGCCAGTGGAGCGGCACCTTTCACTCCGTGGCCAACCGCATCCTGCGCGAGCACGCTCCGCTTTTGGGCTACCCCAGAGATTACACGATCATCGACGGCGAAGACGCCCAGACCCTGATGAAGTCCTGCATCGCTGAGGCCGGCGTCGGTCATCTCGATCGTAAGCTCCCCCGCGCCAGCATGCTCACGCGACTGTTGAGCACCACGCTCAACACCGGCGTCTCCCTCTCCGATGCCCTCTTCGAGCGCTACCCCTACTTCGCGCACCTGGTCACGCCGATCGAGAAGATCCTCCGCCTCTATCAGATCCGTAAACACGAGATGGGACTGATGGATTTTGACGATCTTCTCGTGAGCTGGCATCGCCTGCTGACCGAGCATCCGGAAGTACGCCGCCACTACGCCACGCGTTTCGAACACATTCTGGTCGACGAGTACCAGGATACCAACCAGCTCCAGGGCGCCATCGTCGATCTGATGGCTTCGGTGCACGGCAACCTCATGGTCGTGGGCGACGACTGCCAGTCGATCTACGCCTTTCGCGGCGCGGACTATCGCAACATCCTGGAGTTTCCCGAGCGCTACCCCGACGCCCGCCAGTACCGTCTGGAGATCAACTACCGCTCCACCCCGCAGATTCTGGAGCTGGCCAACCGCTCGATCCGCTACAACATCCACCAGTTCCAGAAAACGCTGCGCGCCGACCGGCCCGGGGGGCCTCTGCCGGCGCACATTCACGTGCGCGACCCCAATCAGCAGGCGGCCTTTGTCTGCCAGCGCATCCTGGAGCTCGTCGATGAGGGCACCGAACTGAGTAACATCGCCGTGCTCTACCGCTCCCACCACCACTCGCTGGAGCTTCAGCTGGAGATGACCCGCTGCGAGATCCCCTTTGTGGTGCGCTCCGGGCTGCGCTTCTTCGAGCAGGCTCACATCAAAGATGCGCTCAGCTACCTGCGCTTTTTGTTTAACCCCCGCGACGAGCTGGCGTTTCTTCGTCTGGTGCGCCAGTGGTACGGCATCGGCAACAAACGCGCCCAGGACATCTGGCTCTTCTTAAGCTCGCAGCCCGACGCCCTGGCCGCCCTCGACGATCCGGCGCTTCTCGAAAGCCTGGGCGGACGGGCGAAGTCCTCGTGGGAACGCGCCTCAACGCTGCTCACCCAGCTTCGCTCCGAGCGTCTGGCCACCGGCCCCGACCAACTCCTGACCACCCTGCTTCGGAGCGACTTCAAAGATCATATCCAGAGCAGCTACGACCAGGCCGACAACCGCATCGCTGACCTGGAGCAGCTCGCCAACTACGCTGCCCAGTACGAATCGCTCGATCATCTCCTCGGTGAGATCAGCCTGCTCTCGGGCATCTCCGGTCAGGAGATCGGCGTGGGCGAAGCCTTCGACGATCAGTTCGTCTGCTTAAGTTCCGTGCACCAGGCCAAGGGCCTGGAGTGGGACGCGGTATTCATCCTCAGCTTAAGCGACGGGGAGTTTCCCCATCAGAGCGCCTCCCAGGATCAGGAGCAGATGGAAGAAGAGCGGCGCCTCTTTTATGTGGCCACCACCCGCGCCAAACGTGATCTTCATCTCTGCCATCCCCTCATTAAGACCACCCGCGACCGCACCCCGGTGGTGCTACGCGAGTCGCCCTTTGTGCAGGAGCTGCGTGATGAGTCCTACGTCGAGCAACGCCCGCTCCCCTGGGAAGACTGGAAGATCGAGGCCTGAGCCCTCCACAACCTCGCCACCTTGACACCTCGCGGCGCGCCGCGACACTTTAGCTCCATTCGTCGCGCCGAAATCGGTGCGCACTCTGAGTCGACGCAACCCCGTGCACTCCGCCGCATCGCGCTCTCTGTAAACCCCTGACCTGTGAGACTCCCATGGCCAACGCACCTCTGCTCTCCGGCGCCCTGACCGCCCTTATCACGCCATTTAGCGACACTGGCGAGGTTGATTTCGACGCGCTGCGCGCCCTGGTCGACCGCCAGATCGAAGGTGGCATCAACGGCCTTGTCCCCTGCGGCACCACAGGTGAGGCCGCCACGATGAGCGACGATGAGTGCAGCCAGGTCATCAAGGCCGTGGTGGAGCACGTCGATGGTCGCGTCCCGGTCGTTGCTGGCACCGGCTCCAACTGCACCGCCTCGACCATCGCCTTTACGCGCCGCATCGCCGAGGAGAACCCGGGCAAGATCGCCGCCGCCCTGGTCGTGACGCCCTACTACAACAAGCCGGGTCAGGCCGATATGATCCGCCACTTTGAGGCGGTTGCCAACGAGGGCGGCCTGCCCGTGCTTCTCTACAATGTGCCCGGTCGTACCGGCGTCTCGATGAGCGCCGATACCATCGTCACGCTCTCCAACCACGCCAACATCATCGGCGTCAAAGAGGCCAGCGCCGACCTTGTGCTGGACACCGAAATCGCTGCGCGCGTTGCGCCGGACTTCGCGCTCCTCTCGGGCGATGACTTTACGACCTTCCCCCTGATGACCATCGGTGGCCACGGCTGCATCTCGGTCGTCTCCAACTTGAGCCCTGAGACGATGAGCACGCTCTGCAAAGCTGCCGCCGCGGGCAACTTTGAAGAAGCGCTCACGCTGCACCGTAAGATCCAGCCCCTGGCGCGCATCCTCTTTGAGCGCAGCAACCCCATCCCTGTCAAAGCCGCTGCGGCCGCACTCGGGTGGTGTTCACCTGCCATGCGCGGCCCGCTCTATGCGCCCGATGAGGCGTTTGTGACCCGACTTCGTCAGGCCCTCAACGACTTCGGATTGGCATGAGCGCGCACGCCATTGAGATCGCCATCGTCGGGGCTGCCGGGCGCATGGGCACGCAACTTCTTCAGGAAGCAGCGAGCCTTGATACGCTGAAGATCAGCGCAGCGATTGTCGCGCCGCAGAGCGCGCATATCGGCCAGGCGCTGGGGCCAGAGGGGATCATCGCCACCGACGACCTCGACGCCATCGCGACGGTGGACGTGGTCATCGACTTCTCATCACCAGACGCCTGCGCCCGGGTGGCCGAACTCGCCGCGGGTGCCGGCGTGGCGATGGTCAGCGGCACCACGGGTTTGAACGCCGAGCAGCATCGGGCGCTCGACCAGGCCGCTCGCTCCATTCCCCTGCTCCTGGCGGCGAACTTCTCAGTCGGAGTCAACCTGCTGGAGCATCTCGTTGAGCTTGCCAGCCGCGGCTTCGGCGAGGATGCCGACATCGAGATCTTTGAGGCCCACCACCGCCGCAAGGTCGACGCCCCCTCGGGCACAGCGTTGATGCTGGGACGAGCTGCAGCCCGCGGCCGCGACTGGAACTTAGAAGACGTCGCCACCTGGGCGCGCGAGGGGCACACCGGCCCTCGTGATAACGATGAGATCGGTTTTCAGGTGCTGCGCGGCGCCGACATCGTAGGTGAACACACCGTCTACCTGTGTGCCGCTGGCGAACGGCTGGAACTCACCCATCGCGCCACCGACCGCGCGATCTTCGCGCGCGGCGCGCTTCGCGCCGCGCGCTGGCTTGCCGGAAAACCCGCCGGGCGCTACCAGATGCGGGATCTTCTCTTCGGCGACGCTTAAGCGACGCTCATCCAGCGCGACCTCTTATTGCCCCTTCCACTGCGGGTCGCGCTTCTCCAGAAACGCGCTGATTCCTTCCGCCGCGTCCTCAGCCAGAGTGTTGATGGTCAGCTGGCTGTGCAGCATGCGCAGCGCCTGCTCCAAACTCATATCTTCGGTGGCGTAGTAAGCCTGCCTCCCCAACCCCACCACCGCCGGGGAGTGCGCCGCCACGCGCTCCGCCAGAGCACCGACGGCATCGTCCAGTTCGGCGGCAGCGACCACCTGATTGACCACCCCCACCTCCAACGCCCGCGCAGCATCGATGCGATCGCCGGTGAGCATCAACTCCATGGCGTGCTTCTGCGAGATCGAGCGCTGAATCAGCGCCGAGATCATCATCGGAAAGAGCCCCACCTTGACCTCCGGCGTGCCGAAGCTCGCATGATCGGCGGCCACCGCCAGATCGCAGGCCAGCACAAGCCCGAACCCGCCTCCCAACGCATGCCCGTTGACCCTGGCAATCAGTGGCTTTGGCGAGCGTCGCATCGACAGAATCAGCTCGGCGAATTGCCCCCGCACCCGGTGCATCCCCAGCATGCCTTCTTCCGGGAGCTGGTCGCCCAGGTCACCGCCGGCGCAAAACGCACGCTCCCCCTCTCCGGTAAGCACAATTGCGCGCACCTCGGTGTTGTCTCCGAGCATCTTCAACCCGTCGATGAGCCCCTCGATCACCCCGGCGCTCAGCGCGTTGCGCCGGGCCTGTCGGCAGATCGTCAGGCGCGCGACCTGCCCGACCTCGATCTTCACATCGTTCTGCGCTTTGGCCATCTTTGCCTCCTTCCGTATGCCAGCTCTGCTTTTAACTTCTCATTTACGCTCAGAGCATTATAACGCCGTGAGGCCATGTTGACGCTTTTGGATGCGCCATTGCGAGAGACCTGAGCAGGGCACAAGACGCTGGGCGTTGCTTTCGTTGCAACGCAGCTCAGGATGCTCTCCATGCAGCAGGCATGACGTCAACGTTTGCTCACCGCGTCGCAGGGTGCCACCTGCAGCGATCGCCTCCAAGCCTCGCCAGACCTCAACCTCTTGCCCCCACGGAAAGATCATGGACGACACCGCCTGGATCCGCGCCGAGATGCTGGTCCCCATCGCCCAGACCGATTCCCATGTGCTCTGGGAGCTTGGCGCCCTGGGCGTCGAAGTCCAGGACCGCGACACCTTCATGGAAGACGCGCCCTTCGCGCCCCTTCCCGACGGAATGAACCGCCTCATCGCCTTCTTCGACCAGGGTGAAGAGGCCGTCGAGGCGCTGGCTCAGACGATCGTTAACCGCCTTACTGGCGCGCAGATCGTGGCCATCGCCCCCTACAACGACCGAAGCTGGGAGACGGCCTGGATGCGTTTCTTTCGCCCGGTACGCCTCTCGCGCCGCGTGGTCGCCGGCCCACCCTGGGAAGAGCTTGAGACGCCTGACGACGGCATGACCATCACCATTGAGCCGGGCATGGCCTTTGGTACCGGCACCCACGAGACCACCCAGCTCTGCGCGGCGATGCTCGATGAGCTCCTCGACGCCCGCACCGCCCCAACTGTGCTCGATGTGGGCTGTGGCTCGGCGATCCTCGCGATGTTGGCCAGCGGCCTGGGTGCCGACCACGTGGTCGGCGTCGATGTGGACGCCACCGCCGTCGAGGTCGCAAAGGACAACCTGCGGGCCAACGGGTTTAGCGAAGAACACATCGCCCTCTCGACCACCCCGCTGGCCCGGGTCGAAGGCGACTTCGATGTGGTCGTGGCCAACATCCTCGCGCACATTCTGCTGGGGCTGCGCGACGACCTCTTGAGCCACGTCGCCCCCGGCGGCGACCTGCTGCTCAGCGGCATCCCGGACTTTGAGAAAGACCGACTCACCGAGGCGTTCACCGAGCCGGGCTTCACGCTCATCGAGCATCGCCAGCGCGGCGAGTGGGTCGCGCTGCATCTGCGCCGGGAGGGGTGATGCGACGCGTCCCCCTGACTCCTGAGATATTCGATTTCCTGAGCGACGCCGCCCATCGCGAGCGTTTTGTGCTCCCCGAGCAGGCCTCCCACTACGTGCGCACCGTGCTGCGCCTGCCTCCCGGCGCGCCCGTCGAACTCTTCGATGGCAGCGGGCGCCTGGCCCGCGCCACACTTGTTGAATGTGACGCCGATCAGGTTATCGCGCAGGTGGACGCCCCGCGCATCAGTGAGCGCGGGGAGTCCTCGGTGCAGTGGGTGCTCTTTCAGGCCATCCCCAAGGGCGACCGCTGGGAGTGGTTGCTCGAAAAAGCAACCGAGCTCGGTGTCGACGCCATCGTCCCTCTGGCCACTCGCCGCGGCGTGGTGCAGCTCTCCGACGATCGTTTTGAGAAGAAGCGCGCACGCTGGGAGAAGATCATCGCCGGTGCCGCTCGCCAGTGCCGTCGCGCAAAGATCCCCAGCCTGCATGCCCCGCTTCCTCCGGAGCGCGCGCTTGAGTCGCATCCCTGCGACACCCACCTGGTGGCGCATCTGGGCCACGGCATGACCGCGGTGCACGACGCTCTGGAGCGGCGCGCATCCGAGGGCGACGCCATCGCTCGGGCCGGCTTGTGGGTGGGGCCCGAGGGCGGGTTCGAAGAAGCCGAGGTCGACGCCATCTTGAACGCCGGCGGCGCCCCAATCACCCTGGGCCCGCGCGTGCTTCGCGCGGAAACCGCCGGGCTCACGCTCCTCACCCTGGCCCAAAACGCCCTGGGCGAGCTCTAAGGTCCACCCCAGGCCAGATCTACTCGCCGGTTCAGCCTGAGACGAACGACTCAATCCCCCGGGCCAGCTCCCCGATCACATCGATCGCATTGGAGAGGTGGCTGACGGTGTTGCATGTGACCACCCGATCGACGCCGGCACCGCGCAGGATCTGGTAGGCATCCCCCACAAAGAGCGCGTGAACGCCCACGCAAACCGGAGGTTTGAGGCCCGCCTCACGCAAAAGGCGCACCGTCTCGACCATGGTGCGTCCGGTCGAGATGATGTCGTCGAGAATCACCGGTGTCTGGTCGGTCCAGGGCGGAAGGCCCGCGCCGGTAACCTTCACCTCGCGGTCGCCGTGGCGGATCTTATCCATGATCACCGAAGGCAACCCGGCGCGCTGCGCCACCGCGCTGACCCACTGAAAGCTCTCTTCATCGGGCCCCACCACCAGCGGTCGCTCCACATTCTCGGCGATCCAACGTGCAATCGGAGCGGCGCTCTCGGCGACCTTGCTGGGGATCGCGTAGCATTCGTCCAGACTCTGATAGCGGTGCAGGTGCGGGTCGATGGTCACCAGCCAGTCAAAGCTGCGCGAGATCAGCGCCCCGAAGTATTGACTGGTCAAGCCCTCACCGGGCTCAAAACGCGCGTCCTGCCGCATATAGGGAAGGTAGGGCGTGGCCAGGCCAACCGAAGCTGGCGAGAGCTCGCGGGCGGTCTCGGCTAAAAAGAGCGCCGGGAGGACGCGCGCGTTGGGGCGCACCAGGTTGGCCACAATCACCACGTGGCGGTCGGCGACCTCCGAGTCGATACGCACATAGGTTTCCTCATCGGGAAACGCGCGAACCTCCACGCGGGCCAGCTCCCCGTTCAGGTGCGCGGCGACCTGTTCGGCCAGGGGGCGATCGGAAGGCGCTGCAACAATCAGGGCATTCATCGGTCTGAGCTCTCCCCGGGAGCACGCAACGCAACGCCGCGCACACCCGTCGAAGCAAGGGAGCTCTCGCAAAGAGGCTCCCACATCGTTGAGACTTCTACGGGCAAAACCGTCGGCGACTTTAACACCACAAGAAGCGTCACCCAACCCTTAATCGCCACCGGCCTTCGATGCTGTGTTCACGCCTTCAAACCACTATAGTGAGCACAGAACTTGCCAGCGGCCGCCCCCAGACCATCTTTGTGGAAGGTCGACCGATGTAGGCCGCTGTTCATGTCATGCCCGAACCCTCGCACCAACCTTTGGGGGCGCGCTCCCCACGATGGATACCTGATGAATGACGCGACAATCCGGCGACTGCTGCCCTCCGCGCTCCTCTTTGCGGCCGGTCTTGTACTCACGCTGGGCGCTCTGCCGCCGGCGGCCGAAGCGCAGATCTACGTGGTGCCGCGACGCCCCAACCAGTCCAACGTGCGCTACTTTGATTTCGAGTGGTACCACGTCGACATCTTAGTGGGACCGGAAGCCGATACCTCCGATGCCGACCGCATCGACTCCCCACGCGGCCCCCACGACGGCCCACTTCAGCTGGGCCCATCGGCCACCGATGAGGCCCCGGAGCTCGGTGTTGAACGCTCCGGACTCGACGCTGCTCCCCGCTCAACGCTGGCCAGTGATGACGGTCCGCTGACGCCCGCCGACGACTTCCCAGATCCGGCCACGGACACCGCCACAGAGCCTCCCGAAGTCGAGCTTCCGGCCGAGAGAGAAGCCCGAGAGAAGCGCAAGAACACGCCGTCTCCGGAGTTTCCCGCCTCCACCCTCGATGAGCGTTCCGGGGGGGTTCGCCTCTATTTCTACGAACGTGAGCGCGAGGTAGCCCAACGCGCCGCCGCCTACATTGAGCGCAGCTACCGCCGGCTTGCCCGCGACTTCAACTACGTGCCCACGCGCACGCTTCCCTACATCCTCTACAACTCCTATCAGGAGTTTTTGCAAACCAACATTTTCCCCCTTCAGGAAGGCGTGCTCGGGGTGACCAGCCGCCGAGGCGACCTCAAGCTCGTGCTCCCCTACTTCGGTGACCACCGCCTCTTCGAGCACGTCTCCTCCCACGAGATGGTCCACCAGTTCACCATCCAGAAAGCCCAGGATGTGGCAAAAAACGCAGGCGTCAGCGGCGATCCCCTCGACCGCATGCCCCTGTGGTACATCGAAGGAATCGCCGAGTTCTACTCGCTTGAAGGGCTTGACCCGGAGACCGAGATGATCGCCAGGGATCTTCTGCTTAACCCCGATCCCGAGCGCGGCTACGTGATGCTCGACTTCTTCGAAGACCGCCCCTACAGCGGTCTGTGGACCTATAAAATCGGTCAGACCCGCGTGGCATTTCTGGAAGAGACCTATGGCGAGGGCACCCTCCAGGAGATTCTGGAGGCCTCCCACAAACTTCTGGGCGGACGCAACACCGAGGTGGAGCCTATCTCCTTTCGCGGACTCCTGGCCGAGGTCACCGGCGACGACGCACGCACCATCTCCGCGCGTTTTGAGAGCTGGCTCAAAGAGCGCTCTTACACAAGCTTCTTGAACAGCGGTCAGGACGCCCCCGACCTGAGCATCTACACCGAAACCGAAGGGGTCATGCAGACGATGACCACCTCACCCGACGGCTTTTTGATGCTCTACCGCGCCATCGCCACCGATACCGGTCAGGTGCGCCTGTATCTCAACGATGTACGCGACCCCGAGCAGCATATTCGGGTGGCCGCCGACGGCACCCCGGGCGTGGAGTCACTCCACCCGGTCGGGCCGCGCACCTTTGATGTACGTGACGACACCCTGGTCTTCGTGGCCCGCGCCAACGGCCGCGACGTCCTCTACATCCAGGAGCTCGAGACGACGGTCGAGCGTACGCAAAACGCCGAGGGCGAAAGCACCGGCTGGAAGGTGGACCTGGGCCTGGGCAAACGCCGAGGCTTCGAGCTGGGTCGCGAAGGGCTACTCGCTGCCGAATCCCCCTCCTTCTCCCCCGACGGCCGGAGAGTGGCGTTCATCGGACTCGATGAAGACGGCCAGAAAGACCTCTACCTCTTTGAACCTCTCGATGGTGACGACTTTACGCTGCGCCGTCTCACCGACGATCTCTACGCCGAGCGCGGCGTAAGCTGGGGCCCCTCCGGCATCGTTTACACCGGCGATGGTACCGAACATCGCTACTACAACCTCTTTGAGATCGCTCCCACCCCCGGTGCCCACCCCCGACGCCTGACCCGAGAGGCCCGCGACCACATCGCCCCGCGCGCATTGGCCGACGGTCGCATCTTCTTTACCGCCTATGACGCTGGCCGCGCCAACCTCTACCAGGTCGCCGAAGCGGGCCTGACTCGCCGCACCGACATTGTCACCGGCCTCTTCGATCTGGCTCCCGGCCCCGGAAACACCCTGTGGGCAGTCTTTTACCATCGGGGCCAGCGCCGCCCTGCGCGCATCCAGGAGAAGCGCCTGCTCGACGTCAGCCTCCTCGCGTCAGAAAACCCCTCGGAGACTTCCGAAGCCCCTGCCATCCCCAGCCGCCCCATCGAAGGCGCGGAGCGCTACAGCGCAGCGAGCTTCAAAAACTGGGAGCTCGCCAACGTGTTTGGCCTTCTCGGCGCCAGCAGCTCGGGGCTCTATGGTCAGTTGATGCTTCTGACCAACGACCGACTTCGTAACCATGCGATCTTCGTCAACGTGCTGGCCTTTGGCGATCTCAACAACACCCTGGCGGATCTGACCTACCTCAACCAGGAGCGCCGCCTGATCTGGGGAGCGGGTATCTTCCAGGACGTGCGTTACCGCGTCGAAGACACCCTGCCCGACACCCCGCGCTTTCTCTCCGGGGAGCGCTTCTACGGAGGGCGAGCGACGCTGCGTTTCCCGATCAACCGCTTCGCCTTTGTGCAGGGCGAGTTAGCCGTGGGCGGCGTCTCCTACTTTTTGACCGAGGGCTCCCAGAACCTGCTGCTCAACGAAGATCTGGCCACACCTGACGTCGGCCGTCTGGAGCGCTGGGCCGGTCGCTACGAAGGGCCGCGTTTTCAAACCTCGCCATCGCTGAGCCTCGGCTACAACACCATCCGCTACCACCCGGGCACCGGTCCTCTCTCGGGGGGCTCGATCCTGGCGGAGACGACGCTGGATGTTCAGCCCTTCCGGGACGAGGTCCATGGCTCGGTGCGCGTTGACGCCGAGCGCTACTTCCCGATCTATGGGCGCATCAACCTCTCACTGCGCGCCGCCGCTGGCACAACCTACGGCGGACAGCTCGCCAGGCAATTCTACCTCTCCAGCTTCGACACTCTGCGCGGGGTGGAGTTCGGTGACATCGACTATCTGCTGGGCAGCACCTTTGGCTTCGTGAAAACCGAGCTTCGTTTCCCGCTCAACTTCCTCTTGCGCGTGCCACTGCTCGACATCGAAGGGCTGGTGGGCGCGGACTTCGGCGGTACCGGTCAAAATCTCGAAGACCTCTGGCAATGGCGGGCCTTCTCGCCCGTGGCAGGTCTGAACTTCGGACTGGGACCCCTGGTGTTTCGCCTGCACTTTGCCAAACCGATCAATATCGGCGCTCCTCGCCTCCCCCGCGATGGCCAGTGGATCACCAACTTCTCGCTGGGCTGGCGCTACTGGTGAGGCGAATCGACGGCCCTGACCTCAGAACCAACGCCGCGCTTGACGCTGCGCGTAATCTACAGCTAAAACTTGACAAGCTGTCGTCGTTCAGTCCTGTGCGGAGGTTTATCCTTGTCAGATCCCATCGAGATCCTGGAGCGTCGGCTCAAGGCGGTCCTCGATCGTGAGCAGGACACCACCGGTCTCCACTTCTTCTGTCAGATTGGTGGGAATTACGACGATCTGGGTATCGTCACCCTTCAGATCTCGGGTGCCGGGCGTCTTCTGCTCAGCTGGCGCCTCGACGACGAGAGCCCCGATCTGTGGAGCCTGACCCTCTCCGAAGACGATACTCGCCGCTTTATCGCCATGCTTCTGGAGCATCCCTTCTGGACGGCAAGTCCGGCCCGGCGCCCGCGCCGCGACGAAGAGACCAACGTTCATTTTCGCATCTGCGATCAGACCGTGGCCACGTACAAAGGGGTACAGTTCTGGAGCGGCGATTTTGACGAGTTCCCCGTGTTGCGCACTCTGACCTGGCGCATCTGCCGCATCATCGACCGGGTCAGCGAGGGCGAGATCGACCTGGACGATCTTCAGGCCGCCAGCGCGTGAGACGCATTTCCCACACCATCTTCCGGGGGCTTCTTCTCGGCGCGCTCTGCCTGGCTGGTTGCGAGGCGAAGCCTTTGCCCGAGGTCGATCGCGACGCGATTGAGGTGCGCATGCGCACCGGGCAGCAGGCGCTTAACGAGGAGCGCGCCGCGCTCGATGGTGCGGTCACCGAAGCCCTCGATGAGGCCGCCGAACAGGTTCAACAGGCCATTGAGCGCGCCGATGACATCGACGAGTCGACCTTCACCTTCGACGAGTAGACCGGCAGCTCCGGCCTCCCTTCTTCGCAGCGATTCAAGGCCTGCGAAGCCACGCCAGCGTCTCAATATGGCGTGTGCGCGGGAACATATCGAAAAACTCCAGCCCCTCCACGCGCCAGCCTCCTTCGCTCAACACACCGAGATCTCGGGCCATGCATCCCGGATCGCAGGCGATGTAAACCACGTTGGAGATAGGATTCTCGGCTGAGGCCAACCAGCGCGCCGCCTCCTGCGCACCATCCCGGGGCGGGTCGAGCAGCACTGTATCGAAGTCCGCCGCGACCACCGCCTCATAACTCTTCGCCTCGAAGAGGTCCGCCCGTGCAAAACCCAGATGTCCCAGGTTGGCACCGGCAGCCATCATCTTTGCTGCGCGCACGGTCTCGAAGCTACCTTCCAGTCCGTAGAGCGCGTCGAGTTGCCGGGCGAGTGCAAACGAGAAGTTTCCGGCGCCGCAGAAGAGTTCGAGCACGCGCCGACCTCCCAGCTCCGAGAGCAAGGCCGCAACGCGTTCCACAAGCAGCGCGTTGACCTTCGGGTTACTCTGGCGAAATTGCCCGGCGTCGAGCGTGTATGTTCTTTCTTCGGACTCGGGAACGCTCGCCAGCACCTCACCTGCGTCCACCTCCACACGCCCCAGCTCAACCGATGCTCCGCCCTCATCTCGAACCCGCATACCCCGAACCGCAGCGTCTGCATCCACATCCCGGCGCAACGCGTCGAGCGCGGTCTGCCCCGGCAGCCCCTCGCGCTCCAGCATCACCGTGATCACGACTTCATCGCAGCTCGCCGTCTCGATCAGCACCTCGGCCGCGCCCAACGCTCCCAGGCGCGCTTGCCAATCCGATGCGACCGCACGCACAAGAGGCATCGCCACCTCACAGCCCCCTCCCACCTTGATAAGCCGCTTGCCCTCCGCGCTGTAAAACCCAAGCCCGACCCCATCCTCACCTTGATGCAAACGCACCCGTGAGCGGTAGCCTTTGATCTGCGGCGAGTGATGCAAGACGGGCTCGGGCAACACCACCCCGGCAATGCGCTGCATGGCCTCAAAAGCGGCCTTCGCTTTCCAGGCAAGCTCCTGTTCCGGACTCACATGCCAGAACTGACAACCACCGCAACCCTTTGAGACATAAGAACATTCAGGCTCAACGCGATACACCGAGGGCTCCGCAATCGAGAGCACTCGGGCGCGCGCCCAGCGCTTTTTGTCCCGCGTGAGTTCCACGTCGACCCTATCTCCCGGCAGCGCACCGGGAACAAAACAGATCCGGCCATCGGGAAGCTCCGCGACACCATCTCCCCCCTGAGCGATCTCTCGCACTTTCAGCGCCTGATAACGAGCCTTCGCCATCTTCGTACCTCAACCTGCCTGATGCCCGGGACGCAACAACGCCACATCGCCCACCCCATTCATCGGGTCAGCGAGGGGCGTGTGTCAGAGTATCGAGCCGGGCGTGTCCTGTTAAAAGGTGCTCTCCAGAGCCTTGCGCAGTGTGCGATCGTCAACCGCCGGGGTCGTTTCGCGCTCCTTGCCGCTGCCCTCTTCCGATGCCTCGACCTCTTCATTGACGAACTCAAAGTCCTGCAGCTGTCCCAGGCGCTCGGCTTCGGCCAGGTGCCGGGCCAGCTCACGCGCTTCAAAGGAGACGTAAGCGCCGTGCATCGCTGCGGCGCTCACCACGTTGCCCATATCCAGCGGCGTTGTCGGAAGCTGCGGGGCCTCAACATCGGCGGCGGCCTGATCTGCCGGGGTGAGCCCGTTGAGGGTATCACCGCCAAACATCAGCGCTGCGATCATAAGCACTACTAACACCGCACCGGCGCCCACGACCATCACCGTGCGTCGGCGTTCCTCGCGGACTGGTGCGGCATCCAGCACCGCGCTGAACTCCGCCGAGGCGCTCGCCGCCTCCCGTTCCACGCGGACGTCTTCGGACACCGAGGACGATGCCATCGCCGATGTACCCGGCGCGGGCAGTGTGTCCAGAACATCCCGCGCGCTGCTCAACGGAAACGCAGGAAGGGCGTTGGCCACATCGGTCTGGCCGAACGCATCAATCTCGCGAGCCCTCCCCTCCTGGGAGCTCGATGCCTCCGAGCTCGCCCGTGCGTCCTGGTTCTGCGAGATATCCGGCGCGTCACGCATCCAGGCCTGAAGCGCGATCGGGTCGACTTCCTCTGCGGGCACTCGTGCCAGAAGCTCGGGACTAAAGTCCTGCGCGCGGATCACTTCCAGGCGCGCCACAACTTCCTCCATCGAGCCGGGGCGATCTTCGGGGCGCTTGGCCAGCATGCTCAACACAAGCTCATCGAGCGCCGCGGGCACACTGTTGAGCCCCGGAATTGAGGAGAGCGGGCGCGCCGGCTCATTGAGGTGCTTGACCGCGAAGCCCATCTGCGTCGAGGCATGAAAGGGCAGATTTCCGCTGATCAGCTCGTAGACCATAATCCCGATACCGTAGATATCGGCCGCCGCCCCGACCACATCGCCGCGGGCCTGCTCCGGACTCATGTACGCCGGCGTTCCCCACAGGGTGCCCGACTGCGTCATCGTCTCGGCACGGTTGTGTTTGGCGATACCGAAGTCGAGAAGTTTAGGAAACTCATGGTTCTCCTCGACTTTGAGCAGGTAGATATTCTCGGGTTTCAGGTCACGGTGAATCACATCCTGAGCGTGCGCCTCGCCGAGCACCCCGCAGATCGGGGGAATGATGTCGAAGACCTCCCGATACGTCACAAAACGGTAGGCGAGGCGATCGGCCAGACTCTCGCCATGGAGCAGCTCCATGACCATGTAGAAGTGGCCGTCAGAGGTCTGCCCGAAGTCAAAAAGACGCACCGCGTGCGGATGCTTGAGGTTGGAGATGACCCGGGCCTCGTACATAAAGCGCTTTCGGATCCCCTCATCGCGGGCAAAGTCGACTTTAAGCAGCTTGAGCGCCACATCCGTCTCAAAGTCGAGGCGGCGCGCGCTGTAGACCGCGCCCATCCCGCCCTCTCCGAGCTTTTTGTAGATCTGAAAACGCCCGTCGAAGATCGAGCCTATCAGCGGATCTTCGAGATCTTCGAGCCCCGTCTCAATCAGGCGCGCGCCGTCATCGGGGCACATCTCCAGCGCGGTGCTGAAGGTGCGGCCACATTGCCAGCAGACCTTCTCACGCGGAGAGCTTGTCGGGTCGTGTTCGTTGGTAGAAGCCACACACGTCTCAGGTAGGCTTATGCGGGGTCCCACGCGAGGGCCGCGCGGTGGCTCCGAGATTCGGAGCACGTCATCGGGGCAATATAGGAGAAGGCCCCCCGGGGAGCAATCACCCTTGAGGCATCACACGGTGCAGGCGCGGTTGTCAGATCGCCTGGCACCTCGTAGAGTTCGGCCAGCTTTTCTGCGTACTTTCTAACTCTGACTGCTGTGGTTGAACGAACGTTGATGCTGCCATCATTCCGCCGTCTTGCTTCCGAGGGAAGCCGCCTGAGCCTGGGCGCGCTGACCATGGCAGCCATGAGCCTCTCGTCGCCCCTCCTGGCACACGCGCAGACGCCGGCGCCAGCCCCTCATCAGTGCCCCGACTACGTCAGTCCGGATCACCGCGAGGATGCGCGAGTGTTGACCCTGCACGGGGTCTCCTGTTTTGAAGCCGGCGACTTTGAGCGGGCGCTTCACTATTACCTGCGTGCCTACGCCCGCAGCCCCGGGCCGCTCTTGCGGGGGGCCATCGGTCGCTCGCTGCATGAGCTGGGCATCTACGGGCCAGCTCGTCAGTATTATCAGGACTACCTCGACAGCCCGGCAGCCGACACCTCCGGTGCGCAGCGCATCCGCGAGCGCATCGAGCAGCTCGACGCGACGCTGGCCGAAGACGCCGCCGCGCTGGAAGTTCGCAGCTCGCCACCCGGCGCACGCGCGCATCTGGTGTTCGAGAGCGGAGAGTGGTTTGAGCTGGGAACGACCCCGGTGACCGCCCGGGTGCGCGAGGGACGTTATGAGGTAGCGCTGACGCGAGAAGGCTACCGGACACAGCGGGTCCGTACCCGGGTTCATTCCAACACGCAGGCCGTGGTGGAACCCACCCTGGTCGCCGATGCCGCCGCCTTCGATGTGAGCGCAGCGAGCTGGCGGCGCGGCGCACTCTGGACGCTCGTGGCCAGCACGCCGGTGGCCGCTGCCGGCACGGCGATGCTCATACTCAGCGCACAGGACAGCGAGGCGGCCCGCAACGCTGACACCCTGTACGAGGATTCGGACGAGGCGGAGCAGCGGCGTGCGGTGCTTCTGGAACGCTCCGACAACCTGCGCACCTGGGGCACCGCCGCCACGGTGGCCGGTGCCGCAGGCATGATCACCGGCGTGGTCCTCTACTTCAGCGCCAACCGCCTCGCCAGCCCGGGAGGTGAGCCTGGAGCCGAATCGCAGGCAGGCGTGCGTGTGCAACCGGAGCTGGGGGCAAACTACGCGGGCGTGCGCGTGCGCTTCTAAGACCTAACACCACTGTCCTCATTCCCCCCGTAGCCGCCGCCTCCCGGCGTCTCCAGAATCAGGCGGTCGCCGGCCTCCACCTCCACGCTGACTTTGCCCTTGAGCACCTCTTCGCGCCCGGTACGCGCGCGAATCAGGCGCGTGCTTCCGCACGCTCCGGGGCCGCCGCCATGAAGCCCATAGGGCGCAAAGGCGCGCCGCTCGGCCATCACGCTGACCGTGGCAGCCGCCTCAAAGATCATCTCCCGTACGACCCCATCTCCGCCGCGGTACCGCCCCGCACCGCCGGAGGCCTCACGCCTGGCATAACGGACCATGCGAATCGGATACGCATGCTCCAGCGCCTCCACCGGCGTATTGAGGGTGTTGGTCATATGTGTGTGTACCGCCGACTGCCCCGCCCACCCGGGCCCTGCCCCGGCCCCGCCGGCGATCGTCTCGTAATAGGCAAAGGGCCGGCCTGCGTGGCGCGGATCATGACCACCGATCGTCAGGTTATTCATCGATCCGCAGGAGGCCGCCGGAATGCGCCCGGGCAATGCCCGGGCCAGCGCGCCGAAGATCACATCGACGATGCGCTGGCTCGTCTCCACATTCCCCAGCGCCACCGCTGCCGGGTGGGACGCGTCGACCACCGTGCCCGGCTCCGTCAACACCTCCACACACCGCATATACCCGCCGTTGGAAGGAAGTTCGGCGGGAGCCAGACAGCGGAAACAATAGAGCGCCGCCGACACCGCCACCGCCCGCGGCACATTGAGCGGGCCGCGCACCGCAGGCGCGCTGCCCCGAAGATCCACAGTGGCGCGCCCATCCTCAATGCGCAGGTCGCAATGGATGCGAATCGCACCGCTGCCCAGGCCGTCATCATCCAGGGCATCTTCAAACGACCAGCGCCCGTCGCCGACCCCCCGCAGGACCTCACGCATAAAGCGCTCGCTGTGGGTCTGAAGCGCCCGGCAGGCCTCGAGCACCGCCGGACCGCGCCCCTCCAGCTCCGCCTGGAGCCTGGCCACTCCACGGAGGTTCGCGGCAAGCTGGGCCTGCAGATCGCCGCGACGCTCCTGCGGAGTGCGGCTGGCCGAGGTGATCGCCTCCATCACCACCTCATCGAACACCGTCGGCCCCAGGCAGATCCCCTCCTCGTCGATATGCTCGGATAGCCCCATACTGCCCGGCCAAAGGCCCCCGACATCGGCATGATGCGCGCGGTTGGCCACCACAAAAGCCAGCTCGCCGGCGGCGTCAAAGACCGGTGAGACCAGCGTGATGTCGGGCAGGTGCGTGCCGCCGGCGTAGGGGTCGTTGAGGATGATGTGCTGCCCCGCCTTCATCGGCCCCGCTTCCAGTGCGGCGGCCACGCTCATCGGTGCCGACCCCAGATGCACCGGGATATGCGCCGCCTGCGCCACCATCTCGCCATCCGCATCGAAGATCGCACAGGAGTAGTCGCGCCGCTCTTTGATGTTTGGCGAGAAGGCCGAGCGCATCAGCACCACGCCCATCTCCTCGGCGATCGAGGCAAAACGATGCCGCTCCAACTCCAGGGTGATCGCATCCATCAGGACTCCCGCTCCAGAATCAGATGTCCCCGGCTCACAACCACCTCCCAGCCCGGAAGCACCACCGTGGTGGCACTGTACTCGGTGAGAATCACCGGCCCTTTGATGCGCTGGCCCTCGGCCAGCCAGGCCCGCTCGATCACCCGGGCAGCCACAGCGCCTTTCCCCATATCGAGCATCACCTCCTCGGCATCGGCAAGCGCCCGCGCGTCGCCCTCAGGCGCGAGTGCATCGAGCGCTGGAGCGTCGCTGAGACTCGCGCTAAGTCGCAGCCCCACAAGCTCCACCTCGCGGGCTGCCCGGTAGCCATAAAGACGCTCGTGCTCCGCCTCAAAACGCTCGCTCGGATCACGAAGCCCTTCGAGCTCGGCACTCCAGTCCACGGGGACCACCACCTCGAAGCTCTGCCCCTGGTAGCGAAGCCCCACCTCCCAGCGAAGCTCAAGCTCAGCGCCTGACTCTGCGCCGAGCGCATCGACGGCGCTGAGCTCGCTCTCCCGGAGAAGTTCACGCAGCGAGCCATCTTCCGCCAACACCTCGGTGAGCGGGCGCAGCACCGTACGACGGTAGTAGCGCCGACGCCTGGCCCCCAACATGCCGCGAGCCGAGAGCAAACCCGGATTCTGCGGGATGAGCACACGCCGCATCGAAAGCGCTTCGGCCAGGCGGCAGGCGTGCAGGCCACCGGCCCCGCCGAATCCCACCAGGGTAAAGTCGCGGGGATCGCGTCCGCGCTCCAGACTCACCACCTTGAGTGCCCGGGCCATGGCAGCATCGGCAATGGCCAGCACGCCGCGGGCAACCTCCTCGGCGGGCGTCTCAAGCGCATCGGCCAGCCGCCCAAGCGCTCGGAGGGCGGCCGGAGCGTCGAGGGTCATCTCACCACCTAAGAAGCGGCCGGAGCGCAGCGTTCCCAGTGCCAGATGCGCATCGGTTACGGTCAGCTCCTGCCCGCCCCGCCCATAGCACGCCGGCCCCGGGCTTGCGCCCGCACTGCGCGGCCCTACACGCAATGCACCGCCCGCATCACGGTAGGCAATCGA
This sequence comes from Lujinxingia sediminis, assembly GCF_004005565.1. Lineage (NCBI taxonomy): Bacteria > Deltaproteobacteria > Bradymonadales > Lujinxingiaceae > Lujinxingia > Lujinxingia sediminis. The sequence goes on from NZ_SADD01000004.1 coordinate 62,026, forward strand.
TCCCCCACCGGCCCCCACGGTCACGATGTCGATGACGGGAACCACCATCGAAAGCCCATCGATCTCTGCGTCTTCCCGAACCTCCAGCTCACCATCGACCAGGCTCACATCGGTGGAGGTGCCGCCCATATCCAGAGTAATGATCTTCTCAAGGCCTACCTCCCGGGCGGCCTGCAGCGCCCCGACCACACCTCCGGCCGGCCCGGAGAGGACCGTGTGCACAGGCTGCTCAGCAGCAAAGGCCACCTCCGCCCGACCTCCGTGCGAGAGCAGAACCTCCACGCCACGCGCCCCCTTTAAACGCCCCTGAAGTCGCCGCAGATACCGCGCCATCAGCGGGCCGACATACGCGTTGACGCTCGCCGTACTCGCCCGCTCAAACTCTCGAAACGCCCCGCTGATCTCGTGACTTACACTGACATGCCAGCCGGCCGAATGCTGCCGAAACGCGCGGGCAAGGCGCGCCTCATGCGCCGGATTCGCCCAGGCATGAAGCGTGCAAATCGCCACTGCGTCCACATCCAACGCCTCGACATCAGCCACCACCCGCGCGATCTCGGTCTCACTGAGCACCTCGATCACCTCTCCCAGGGCCGAGAGGCGCTCGTGTACACCGACCACGTCGGCGCGCGCCACCACCGGCTCGGGCATCTTCACGTGCAGCGCGTAAAGTTCCGGTCGGGCCTGCCTCCCCAGCCAGAGCACATCCTCAAAGCCCGCTGTGATCACAAACGCCACACGCGCCCCACGACGCTCCAGGAGCGCGTTGGTCGCCACCGTGGTCCCGTGCACCACCTCGTAGGGCCGCTCGTCAGAGCCAAGAAGCGCATCGACCCCGTCACCGATCGCCTCCGAGGGATCGGCCGGGGTCGAGAGCAACTTATAGACCCGGAGGCGGCCATCGCCGCCCGGCATCACCACATCGGTAAACGTACCACCGGTGTCGACGCCGAAGCGGCTGGCCTCTGTGGGCCTGATCATGGTGCTACCTCCAGTTCCAAAAACTTAAGGGAAGACGCCACGCTCCACATACATCACGTTGATGCGCTGAATGGCCACGGCCAGCGCAGCGGTGCGGTTGTCGACGTCGTGGGCACGAGCAAACGCCCGCATCTCTCGGTAGGCGTTCTTCATCATGAAGTGCAGGCGACTGTCGACTTCCTGAAGTTGCCAGGACTCCGAGCGCTTGTTCTGAATCCACTCGAAGTACGAGACGACCACGCCGCCGGCGTTGGCCATCATGTCCGGGATCACCTCGATGCCGCGCTCGGCCAGCACGCGCTCACCACCCAGGGTGGTCGGGCCGTTGGCCGCCTCGACCACCACGCGAGCTTTGAGCTTGCTCGCGACCTCTTCGGTGACCTGAAGCTCCAACGCCGCCGGGATGCAGATATCGCACTCCACCTCCCAGAACTCATCCGAGCGGATCGCCCGGGCTCCCGGGTAGCCGGCCACGCCGCCATGCACTTCGACGTGATCCACAAGTTTACGCGGGTAGATACCCTCGGGGTTGTAGAGCGTTCCGGTATGATCTTCGACGGCCACCATCACCGCGCCCAACCGTGAGAGGATCTGCGCGGTGTGGCTTCCTACATTGCCAAAACCCTGCAGGGTGTAGGTGGCGCCGTCCAGACGGAACCCATGCTCGTCGGCCCACTCCTGGATGCAGTAGACCACGCCCTGTCCGGTGGCCTTCTCTCGCCCGACGCTACCACCGGAGTTGAGCGTTTTACCGGTGACGATGCCACGCTGGGCATTCTTATCATTGGCGTTATGCGTATTCATGTAGGTGTCCATCATCCAGACCATCGTCTGGCTGTTGGTCCCGACATCCGGTGCCGGAATGTCGTACTCCGGCCCGATATTGTTGCCCAGGTCGTGCGTAAAGCGACGCGTGATGCGCTCAAGCTCGGTCTGGCTGTAGCTCTCCGGGGTCATACGAATGCCCCCCTTGGCCCCACCGAAAGGCACATTGAGCAACGCGCACTTGTACGTCATCAGCGCAGCCAGCGCTTTGACCTCTTCGAGCGTCACCTCGTGATGGTAGCGAATCCCGCCCTTGTAGGGGCCTTTGATGTTGTTGTGCTGAATCCGGTAGCCGGTAAAGAGTTCGTAACTTCCGTCGTCCATACGCACCGGAAAGTTAACGATGACCTCATTCTTGGGCTGGCTCAAGATCAGACGCACATGGTCCTCAAGCGGAGCCGCTTCCATCGCCCGCTGAAGTTGGGCGAGGTGAACGTCAAAGAAGCTCTCAGCAGGATCGGGGCTGGTCTCGGCCGCCGTGACAGAAGCCGGTGCCGTCGCCTCAACGACGTCGGGTGCGTCGGGTTTCTTGCTCATCGCAGGACCTTAATCTGGGACGTAGGTAAAGAACTGAAGTCACGCGCTATCACGCGGCTTTCAGCAGCGAATTGTCGCTCCAGGACGAAGCTGCACAACTCTCATCGGACGCGATCGGATTATCAGCGCCACCGGGGAGCGTCAAGCGCTGGAGAGGACGCGCCGTCATCTCCGAGCCCTTGAATCGCCTTAGTCAGTGCGGACTTCCGCATCCTGCCCGGGGGCCGGTTCGGCGGCCTCGACACCGACATCGGAGGGCTCCTCATTCCCCACCGCCGCCTCGTCATCGTTCTCTACAGGCTCAGCCTGAGGCGATGGGGAGGCAGCCGGTGAAAGATCTGCCTGGCTGCGCTCCACTGGCGCTTTGAAACTGAGAATGTCACCGGTGTTCGAGACCTCATAGACCACATCAAGCGCGCCGTCGCCACGCAGCACACGCAGGGTCACCTCGGTGCTGCGATGATCACGCGGCGCAATCGCCACCACACCGGCTGGCGTGACACCCAGCTTTTGCAAGACTGCGACCCGCTCACCAAAGTCTTCCAATGATGTGCCATACATATCGGACTCTGCCGCAACATAGCGGCGCGCTTGCTCAACTCTCCCGTTGGCAACTTCCCGGTGAAAGCGCTGCGCCATCATGGCCGCCGGATCATCGGCCAGGCTTCGCGTGACGCGCGTCACCTCCCAGGCGCTCACGCCGTAGCCGGGCTCGGCCTCTTCGCCACCGACGTAGCCCACCTCCAGGCGGAGCTGCAGCGCGTGCGAAGCACTCGGCTCGGCCACGCGTGTGGTCATCTCCCAGACCACCTCACTCTGGTCATCATTGCGAGAGAGGAGAGTGACGCCGAAAGGCGTGGGCATCCCCTTATTCAGATCCTCGGTATGCGGAGAAAAGGCCCGACGTACATCCTCCACCTGAAGTTCGTGTTGCGCGGTGGCGCTGAGTGCGGCGTAGGCGCTCTCGTAGTCTTCCCGACGAAGATCGATCACAAACTCGTAGGCATGCTCCTGGGCACCCTCGGCGACCAGCGCGAGTTCCTGGAACTCCCCACAGCACGACACGACTTTAAACGCCCCAAAGCCGGCGAAGATCGCGCCAATCAACACGATCACCGCGCAGCCTATCGCCGCGAACTTCAACACTTTAGAGCCCGTGCTCGCGCCCTGCTCTCCACCCGAAAAATCATCCACCGTCCGTCTCCTGCCGAAGATCCTGTGTACCTTTTAAGAACCCTTCATCACCGGGGAGGACCATACGCAAATCCGCGCGCGCTGTCCTCCCCGGCGAATTTTTTGATACGTTTATGGGATTGCAGAGAGCTCTCGGACGATCTCGTCGAGCATCTCCTTCGGCGCCTTGCGTAAGGGATCGAGCTCATTGATCGACATGCTCCGGGGTCCCTTCATGGCATGAACCTTCTTGTTGACATCAACCTGGTAGGTCACCGTTGGCGCCTGGGGATTCTCGTGAATGACCAGGGTGACATCAACCCGACGCTCATCAAGCGGGAGAAAAGCTACGACCTCCACTTGCTTGTCGCGGATAGGCTTAAACGCCTCCACCTGTTCCTCAAGACTGAGCGCGGCCTCGTCCTCAAAAGACGCGTCAATCATGCCGCGGGCCCGGCTGACATCGCCGTCGATCAACGCCTGATGAAAGGCCAGCGCGCGTTCACTCTGCGGAAACGCCGAGAGATCGCGAAGTGCGAAATCCGTGCTCAGCTCGACAATACTGTAGCGCGAGCCGGAGCTGCTCGGTTCGCGCGCGATCACCAGATGGATGGTTTGCGCCATCGGAGCGACCGGTGACCCGATCGTGGTAAAGGCCTCCCAATGTTTTGGATTATCGTCGCTCTTGGCGACGATAAAAGGTGTGGGAGGTACGACCGCAACGACCGGCCGCATCAGCGCAAAGGTCTCGTTCAAATCGGCAGGACTCATCTCGCTGCCCAGCTCCTCGCTGAGGCGAGCGTGAAGTCGGTCATAGTCCCCCGACTTGATCTCGCCGGCGAATCCGTCAGCGAACGTCCTGACTTCGTCGACGGTGTCGATGGTGTCTTTCACGGTGAAGACGACTGCAGCCGTGATGAGCGCGAAGGCGATGCCGCCTACAAGGAGCAGAGCTCCGCAGCCCCACGCCGCGATCGTTTTCATGCTGCGGCCTGCCTTAACCTCTCCCACATCTGCTTTGGTGTTCTCGTGCATGGTCGCCTCCCGTCTGGGTGGTTGAAGGTGGTTCCCCGGGCCAACCTGACTTCGCACCCCGCGCTCCGAGCGACCTCGGCGGCAGCTTCAGACGCCGCCGCTTCGATCCACCCCGGAGCACGCAACACCCGTACGCAGCGCGTCCGCCCCACGCCGAGTAACGCGACGCAAGCAAACACCCCGCACACCTCTCGGCTGCGACTCAGGCCCCTTCTACGACTTGGGAATGAGGTACGACACTAGCCCAACTCCGGCGGCGAGACCAAGTGCGATCGGCGACGGCAAAAAAAAAGACTGCGGGCCTCAGGGCCCGCAGTCTTTTTTAACTTCGCGACGTGATGTCGCGTCAAAGCAACGCGGCTCGATCCTGCGTCACTTCCTCAGCGGCCACGCCCGTCGATCACCCGTGAGACCAGCGCCCCGAGCCGCCCGGGAGGGCGCACAAGTGCCACCTTCGGCCCCGGGCTCACACGCAGCACACAGCTCTCCTCAGGCTCAAAGAGCTCGCCATCAAGCACCCAGCCGGCCGGCGCATCGAGCACAAGCTCATCCAGCTCTGCGGCGCGTCCGGCGCCCTCCCCAACCGACTCTAATAGTTCCGGTTTAAGCCCCTGGCTGACCAGCGCGCGGGTGGGGATATGCGCCCAGAGGGCGGGCTTCGCAGCGGGGTTTCGAAGCCCGTACCAGGTCCGCTCCAGAGAGGTCGCCACCACCGAGCCCTGATGCATCTCCACGATGGCACGAGCCACGCGCATCCGAGCGGCCACATCCTGGGCCTGAGCCTCACGCAGGGTGTCCGATGCCAGCCGCGCCACCGCACTGACCAGTCTTCCCGCGCCCTTCTGCGCTTCGCTCTGGGCTCGACGCGCGCGGTACACCCAGCCCGCCCCGAAACTAAACCCGTAGCGCGCCCCGCTGTGGGTGCTCGCGCTGACCTTGAGCGTCGGCGTCATCTGCACCGGCCAGCCCGCAGCCTCCAGCATGATGCGCGCCGCCCGGGAGGGTTTCATCTCTGAGGCCAGCGCCTCCCCCACCACCGAGGTCCCCCGAGGCCCGCAGGGCCACACCCGCATCCCGCTGGCCACAAGGTTCACCTCGCCCAGGAGCGCGCTGATCACACGCCCCACCAGCGCGTCGTCGCCATACACCGCCAGCAACTCCACCCCGTCGGCGGCCAATTCGTGGAGTTGCGCGCCAACCTCGGCGCGATCCCCACCCAGCGCAATCACCTTATCGGCGCCAAAATAGCGACGCGCATCATCCAAAAAAAAGCCGCCCGAAAGGACGGCGTAGGTTGCTTGACTCATGTCTCACTCAGCCTTGAGGTGCCATCGCCAATGATGGCACCGTCTTAGCGCTTCATCGTGCCGGCGACCAGCCCCAGAAAACGATCTTCATCGAGATCACTGGTCATCGCGTACGTCACGCCCAGGTCCTGGACGACCGCAACGCCGTATCCCTTCTGGTTGAGCCAGACGATATCACGATCTTCGACCTCACGGATCGACTCCCGCGGCACTTTGAGCCCCTCGCTGTCAAAGAGCAGCACGCTCATTCGCGAGCCATCAACCTCGTAGAGCACCAGCGCTGCGCGACGATCTTCGACGTGCGCGATGCGCCCGCCCAGAAGATTAACCCGGGCATTGTCGAAGTGCGGCAGGCGCACCGAGAAATCGACCTTGTCCTGGAACCAGGCGCTGGCCTCCTGCGGGTTGCTGGTGGTGATCTCCAGGGGGAAGTTCCCCTTATGCCACTCGACCGTCTGATCGACGACCGGCGTGGGACTGCTTGCCGCCGGCGCAATCGTCATCTCCGGCATCAAAAGCACCAGCGCGAGCATCGCCGCCAACGGTCCGGCTATCCAGCCCACCCGCACATAAAGCGGACGGGTTTCGACACGCTCCTCATCGAGCTCAAGTTCCAGCGTGGCGAGGTCGAGAGTGATGCGTTCCCGCAGCGCTTGTGGCGCGCGCTCCTCCGAGAGTTTCTCGCGAAGTTGAGCCTTAAAACGCAGCTGGGTATTCACTCGCCCGCGGCAGCGCTCACAGCCCGCCAGGTGCGCCTCCATATCGGCGCGCTCCCGCTCGTCGAACTCCTCATCGACATACGTATCGATGAAAGGCTCAAAGTCTTCACAGCCCAACGCCACATTTTGCACCAGTTGTCCCACGTTCTTCACCTCATCTGGAAGTTCGACTCAACCCGCCACCACCGAACCTATCAGCTGGCCTGAGCGGCCTTGCGTTCGCGGTAGGCGTTCAGGTCGGCAGGCGCGTCCGTGGCATCTTCCTCCTCATCCTGAGCGGGGATGTAACCATTGTTGAGGGCGTACTCTTTGAGCTGCGCCTGGAGCATGCGCCGCCCGCGGTAGAGCCGGCTCATCACCGTACCGATCGGGCAGTCCATGATCTCGGCGATCTCTTTGTAGGCAAAGTCCTGCAGGTCCGCCAAAAGCACGACCATGCGAAAGTCTACCGGCACCTGCTCCAGCGCGCGCTTGACCTCATCGCCGAACATCTTGAAGTACAGATGCTCCTCGGTCTCAAAGCTCTCGTGGAAGGGGGTCAACTCCGGCGCTTCGGCGCGTTCCTGCAAGGGACGGAAGTCGTCATCGACCAGATACTCGCGGCGCTTCTGCTGCTTGCGGTAGCGGTTGATGAACGTATTGGTCATGATCTTAAAGAGCCATGCCTTGCAGTTGGTGCCCTGCTCGTATTTATCGAAGTAGCGGTACGCCTTGAGCATCGTCTCCTGGATCAGATCCTCGGCGTCGCTCTCGCTCTTGGTCAGACGCAGCGCCGTGCCGTAGAGGGCATCCAGATGAGGGATGGCCTCCTGCTCAAATGCCAGCCGCTCCTTTGCGTCCATCTTCGCTTTGTTCTTCTTAAACATGGGCACCTTCCCGTGCTCTTAAGTCATCGCTGCGCCCCGAGTGGGCGGCGGCGCGTGGCCCGCAGACCAACGCGTCGGTTGTAACTTCAGACGTGGACGATTCTATTTCATTCAGCCTGCAATCTTCCAGATACAACCCGATCGCGGCCTCGCCCCACATCCTCCTTCATGATCGCAGAACGACGCCGAAAAACAAAGACGCCCCGGCCAGCCCTTAGCGGGCAGCGGAGGCGTCGGAGGGATACGGGTATCACCCTGCACGTTTAGAGCAACTCGCTCAGCGGCGTGTACTCAAGATCCAGGCTCTCGGCCACGGCCTTATACACACACTGCCCCCTGTAGATGTTGACCCCCAGAGCCAGCGCAGGATCGTCTTTGACGGCCTGCTCAAAGCCCTTGCTGGCCAGCGCCAGGCCGTAGCCCAGCGTGGTGTTGTTGAGTGCAAAGGTCGAGGTGCGTGCTACGGCCCCGGGCATATTCGCCACACAGTAGTGCACCACACCGTCCACAACATAGGTCGGGTCCTCATGGGTGGTCGGGTGACAGGTGGCGATGCAGCCGCCCTGATCGACCGAGACATCGACGACGACGCTGCCCTCCTGCATCTGGCTGATATGATCGCGGGTCACAAGATGCGGCGCCTTCGCGCCGGGAATGAGCACGGCACCCACCACGAGATCGGCGTTGAGCACCTGCTCGGCAATCGTGGCGACGTTGGAGTGCATCGTCTGAACCCGGCTGCCGAAGATATCATCGAGATAGCGCAGACGGTTGAGATTCAAATCGACAATCGTGACCTGCGCGCCCATGCCCACGGCCATCTTCGCGGCGTTGGTGCCCACGACGCCGCCGCCCAGGATCACAACTTTAGCGCGGGCCACGCCGGGCACACCGCCCAGCAGAACCCCCTTGCCTCCGTGCTCGCGCTCCAGGCAACGCGCCCCTACCTGAATGGCCATACGACCGGCCACCTCACTCATCGGCTCCAGGAGCGGCAGTCGCCCGTCGGGGAGCTGAATCGTCTCATAGGCCACCGCACGCACCTGACGCTCCAGCAGAACCTCGGCCAGCTCCGGCACCGCTGCCAGGTGAAGATACGTGTAGACGATCTGGCCTCTCTGCATCAGACCGTACTCCGGGGCCATCGGCTCTTTGACCTTCACGATCATATCCGATGATTCCCAGACCGCTTCCGCGCTGGACACCATCGTGGCCCCGGCTTCCACATAGCGCTCATCCGGGATGGCGCTCCCTTCGCCAGCACCGGTCTGGACCACCACCTCATGGCCCTGACGCACGTACTCAGCCACACTCGCTGGGATCAGCCCTACGCGATACTCGTTATTCTTGATCTCTTTCGGAACCCCAATTTTCACGGTTCTTCTCCCGGTGGTGTCCTGCGTTGACACGGTCGGATCTCGCTCGTCTCGTTTTCGATACCGAGACTATAACGAGCACGCCTTATCCCTGCAATCCGGCCACACCCATGATTGTCGATGGCACAACGACAGCACAGGCCGACACTTGCGCCCGTTGCGAAAGATGCCTTCGGCCACTAGGAATGCCCCCGAGCGCGGATCGTTTTTCAACGCGTTGAGACTCTCCCACACCAGGACTCCCTCCATGAATACCCACCAGACTTTGATGACGCGGCGCACCATTCACGACTACAAAAGCGACCCCCTCCCCGAAGGAGTGCTGGAGCGCGCGCTGCAGGCCGCCACTCGCGCGCCCAATCACAAACTGACCAACCCCTGGCGCTTCACCCTGATGGGTCCGCAGACGCGCGCCCGCATCACCGAGATCGGCGTGGCCGAAAAGCGCAAGAAACGCGGCGAGTTAAACGATACTGCGGAAGCCTCCATCCGCACAAAGTTTTCGCGCCCCCCGGAGCTCGTCGCAGTCAGCCAGGTCATCGACGCCGATCCGCACCGCCGGCGCGAAGACTATGCCGCGGTGGCCTGCGCCATCCAGAACATCCAGCTCTCGTTGTGGAGTGAGGGCATCGGCTCCAAATGGAGCAGCGGCGGCGTGACCAACTCCCCCGAAACCTACAACGTGCTCGGCATTGACCCGAGCATGGAGGAGATCGTGGGCTTTGTCTGGGTGGGCTTCGCCGACGTCGTGCCCGACCCGCCGCGCACGCCGCTGGCCGAGGTGATACGCACCACCGCCTGACGCCCTACCCCGGCCTCATGAGCCGGGGACCTCGTCCTGAAGACGCTCCGGGCGCATCTCCACCCGCGCCCCTTCGAGCAGCGCGCTGAGCCGCGCGGTGTAAGCCTGAGCCCGATCTTCACGCGTCAGCGCAGCGGCCGCAAAGCGCTCCACCTCCCGCGGGTCGGCGGGCTGGCTTTCCAACTTCTCGTCGACCTTAAGAAGGTGCCACCCGACCGGGGAGCGCACCGGCTCACTCAACGTGCCGAGTTCGTGTTCGCTGGCGAGCAGATCGGCGGCGCGGGAAAACTCCGGCACCACCTGAATCCATCCGTCGGGCAGACGCTGACTGACATCGCCCTCGGCAGGCCGGGCAAAACGCATATGTGCGTTGACCACGGCCTGATACTCGGCGGGTAACACCTCCCGGTTGAGGCGCTGCGCCTCGGCGAGCAGCGCGTCGAGCGTGGGCTTCGCTTCGAGCGATTCCGCGCTGGCTTCGATCCAGGCCTGAGCGCGCTCAAAGCGCTCTTCGCGAAGTTCGCGGCGGCGATCCGCGCCGAACTTCTCATCGCCGGGCATCGTCCCCGGGACCACAATCACCAGATGGCTGGAGCGATACCCCCGGGGAAAGTCGGCGTTCTTTTGCAAGATCGCCACAAAGTCTTCGGAGGGCGCGTCGACCCGATGCTCCGCCTCAACCTCTTCGTCGAGGAAGGCGTTCACCAACCCCTGCTTGCGCGCAAAGCCAGCCTCGGGCCTCGCGTGCAGCCCGAGTTTGTAGGCCTCCTGCCAGAGCATCGTCTCTTCGATCAGGGCGCGCATGGCCTCCTGACGACCCAGCTCCGGGTGGGCCTCCCAGAAGATTTCCAGCTCACGCACGCCCAGGCTGACCTCTCCGACGCGCGCGAGCTCCGGCTGAGGCGATGCGGCCAGCACGCGCTCCATCGCTTTTTCCGCCGGAGGGTGCGCCACCCCGGCCTGCTCCTCAGCGCACCCCATCAGCAGCGCGAGTACGACGACTCCCCATCCTCTTTGTTGCCAGCTTCGCATCAGTCCTCCCGGCTCGCCGCCACCGCCAGACGGCTGAGATCGACGCCGGCGCGCACCACCGCAAACGCCACCGCCAGCGCAATAAGCGCCGCCACATAATCGGCCTCGGCGAGGAAGTTCACCGTGCGCACGAAGAAATAGGCGCTTCCGGCAATAAACCCGATCCCAAGGATGTCGTACATCGTCGCGCGCATCTCGCCTCACCTCTGCTGTGTGGCCGGCCACAATGGAGCCACCTGGCGTCATGGCAAAGTTACGACCATCTGCATGCCCAACACGACCATCATCGCCGTCGCAACCACCCAACCAACAACCCGACGCTTCAAGACGCCCGGGGATTCCAGAAGACGCGACTGCCCGCGAGTCAGCACCGGTTGCCGCCGCTCATATTCCCAGTTTAGTGACGGCAGTACCGCCGCCATATACGCCATCACAACCCACGCAAAGAGCATCACGACCGAGATAAAGGTCAGGTGCAAGGTCGCGCGCTCCCCGGCCTTCTCCACAAGCGTGCGACCGATGTTCGGGTCGACAAAGATCATCCAGACCAGGACCGCGAGCACCCCTATCACCACCAGGGCGCGCGTGCGCACGAACACGCGATAACGCGAGGCCAGGCTATCCGTGGCATGAACCTCGGTGGGCATCTGGCCCGGCGTCTCGCGCAGATCGTCACCGATCGCCGCGACAACCAGATAACTCACAAAGGTCGCCGCGCTCGCAAGCAGTGCGACCGGCTCGGCCATCGCCGCCCATTCACGCTCGGTCAAAAGCGCCATCGCCGGCAGGAAACTCACCGGAAAGACCATCAGGCGCAGCGCGGGGTTGGCGCGCGCAATCGCCAGTGCTCCGAAAAAGAGAGGCGTGAGCAGGGCTATCACGCGTAACCCGGATCCGTCGGCGCTGAGGACCTCGGCGGCAAGCCCCGTCCCGAGCCATTGACCCCAGAGGGTCAGCGCCAGAAACGCCAGCAGCATCGTGCGCCACACCGAGCCTCGCACACGCGATGTCTCATGCCCCTGATCGTCGCGCCTGGAACTTTCAACCATCCCTGCCGCCCTGTCGGTGTTCACGTGTGCCCGGGCTCACTCCACCCGCCAGATGGCATGCGCCGGTTGTCCGTCGCGGCGAAAGTCCACACGAATCTCATCGGCCTCGGCCAGCGTCGACCAGGCGTTGAGATAATGATCCGGTCGCTCCAATTTCACCAGGTTCACGTGGGTGACCACATCGCCAACACGAAGTTGCGGCGCCACAAAGCTATGTGCCTGGGTGGAGATATCGACGATCAAAAAGCCGACAAATACGCCCTCTTCGTGGTGAGGCTCGGTGTCGACATGCTGAAAGACCACCGCCGGGCCGCGCTCCAAAAGCGCGTCAACCTCACCGCGGGAGATCAACGAGGCACCATCGGGTCCGACCATGGGCTCTCGGAGCTCGACGCGCCGTGCCGGCGAGGAGGCGGGGTTATCGGGCAGCGGCGCAACCGCCGCCTCATCGCCCGAAGGGGGCGCACCTACATTCTGCTCTGGCCCCCGCTCGGCTGCCCGCCGCTGATCGGGGGCGCTCGCACACCCCGCACTCAGCGCGACCAACGCCAGGGCCACCAGCCAGCCCCCCAACCTCTGCACTTCGCTCTTCATCGGCGCTCCTCATTGAGTTTTTCAAACATCTCGGCGCGCGTGGCGTACTTAAACTCCACAAGCCCCCGCGCCTCCGCCTCTTTCGCAGCGAGCCGATCGAGATGCTTGACGCCTTCATAGTCCACGACCCGAACCTCGCGCTCGTCGAGAAGAGCAGAAAGCCCCTGACGAACATCCTCATAGCCGCGCGCTCCGGCCGGTCGCACCCGAAACGCACCATCGAGGTAGGCGAGAATCTCATCGCCCCCCTGGACCGCATCGGCGCGGGCTTTACCCACAAGACCATCGGAGGCCTTTCGCGCCCAGCCCACCACGAAGGTGTCCCAGATCGGTGTCTCAGCGACCGGATCGTAGACCATGTAGCGCGGCCGCTCCGGATGCGTCTCCCAGGGCTCCTGCACCGTCGCAAACTCGCCGGACCACGCCGGTGAGAGCGGCAACCCGAGCGAAGGCTCAATCGCATCGCCGATAGCAAATACGATGGTGTCGCAGGCCAGGGTCTCAAACTCCCCGGTGCGCTCCACGCCCACGCGACCGTCGGGGCCCGCTGCCTTGAGACGCGTTTTCTCGCAGATGAGCCCGCTGACCCGGCCCGCCTCATCGACCTCCACGCGGGCCGGCGAACGCAGAAAACGCATCTGCAACGAGGTCTCACTGGGGTGCTCCAGCGGCTCATCTACAAAGCGCACGTACTCCTCAAAGAGCGCCTCCGGATCCTGGCCCACCTCGGTGAGTACCGGCGCGATCTGGTCGAACTCCGCGCGCAGCGCATCCTGGTCGAGGGCCTCACTGACGAGCTTGAACTCCTTGTCGGTGAACGCCCGCTCGGCCGGTCCCCGTCGTGCCACCGCGGTGACCGAGCGCACCTTCCGCTCACAAACCATCCAGTGAACGATGTCCAGGCAGACGTTGCCCATGCCCACCACCACCACGTCCTCACCGACCGGAAACTCCCGCTCACTGAAAGGCGGGAGCCCGTTGTAGTGGTACACCAGATCTTTGGCGTGGAAGCAGGCCTCGGCATCTTCACCGGTGAGCCCGAGCCACTTGGTGCCCTGGGCCCCAACCGCGACCACCAGCGCGTCAAACCCCAGCTCGCGGAGCTCGTCGAGCGAGACATCGGCGTTTTCGCCCACGCTCACATTGCCCACGTAATCGATGTTCTCATGGGAGAGCACCCGATCGAAGTAGCGGCGAAGGCCGCGCTTCATCTTGTACTTGGTCGGATAAATCCCGAACTCGGCCAGCCCACCCGGCTTGATATCCCGGTTGAGCATCACCACCTGATGGCCTGCCTTGGCCAGCACTTCCGCCGCATAGATGCTGGCCGGGCCAGCGCCGATCATCGCAACGGTATGCGTTGATTTCGTCGTCATAGTCTCGTGTCCTTACGCCTGGAGCGCGGCCTCGGCCAGCTCCTCATACTCCGCCACGTCGCTTTCAAGATCGGCGATCGCGGCCTGCCAGAACTTCGCATCGCGAAGATCGCCACCGAGGTAACGCTCGGCGAGTTCCTCGGAGGTCATCCGCCCGGAATCCAGCAGCAGGTTGTCGATCTGTTCGATGAAGCCTTCGCCCTCCTGCTTCGCGCGCGCATACACCGCCCGCGAGAAAAGGAACCCGAAGGTGTAGGGGAAGTTGTAGAAAGGAAGCCCCGTCAGATAGAAGTGCAACTTCGAGGCCCAGAAGAGCGGGTCGACCGAGCTCAAGCTCTGACCAAAATGCTTCGCGAAGATCGTCTCGGTCATCTCGCTGAGTTGCTCTTCGTTAAGCGGCCCCTCTGCGCGCACCTCATGCAGCGCCAGCTCCAGATCATAACGCGCCGGGATGTCCATCAAAAACGCCACCCCTCGCCCCAGGCGCTGATCGAGCAAGCCCAGGCGTTGGGAGGCATCGGCCCGCGCCAGCGCGCCCTGCTCCACGATGACCTCCAACAAGGTGCTGGCCGTCTCGGCCACCCCCATCCCCAGGTCGCGCTCGCTGGAGGGCAGATCGCGCATGACCCAACCGTGGTAGGCATGCCCCAGCTCATGGGCCAGCGTGGTGACACCGGTGGTCGAACCGCCGAAGGTCATAAAGATGCGCGTCTGACCGCTCACCGGCAGCCCCGAGCAGTAGCCACCCTGCGCCTTTCCGGGGCGATCTTCGACTTCAACCCACTGATCGCGCAACGCCATCTTACAGAACTCGGCGATGCGTTCGGCGAAGCCTCCCACCTGGTCGACGATGAAGGTCTGAGCCTCCGGGTAGGTGAAGCTCGGTGCCTCGCCACCCACCGGCGCCATCAGGTCATACCACTGCATCGCATCAACACCGAGCAGACGCTGCTTGGCCTTGAGGTAGCGATGCAACAGGGGCTGTGCGCCGCGGGCGGCCTCAAACATGGCCTCGATCGTGGCGCGCTCCACGCGATTTGCGTTGAGCGAGAAGGTCAAACAATCCTGACCGCGCCGGGTATAGAGCGTCTGCTCCGCCCCGATGATCGAGCTGAGTGTCGCAGCGCAGACCGGCGCAAGCTCACCCCAGGCTTTGCTCAGCCCTTCGTGCGCCGCGCGTCGAATCTCCCGATCATGATGGTCGAGAAGGTTCTTGGCCTGCCCGACCGACATCACCTCCACCTCACCATCGCGCTCAACCTCAACCGTCTGGCGGGCACTGACCTGCCGGTAGAGCATCCCCCAGGCGTGCAGACCGTCGCGGTTAAGCTCCACGGCAAGGTCTTCAAGCTCGGGGTCGAGCGCCATATCGGCATCGCGGCGAAGCTCGTTGAGATAGAGCTGCATATCTCCAAAACGAGCGTCCTTGAGCAGGCCTTCAAAGACCTCGTCGCTCAATCCGCGGAACTTGCTCTTCAGCGCGACCGACAACTTCCCATGGGCCGTGCTCACACCTGTAAGATTGGCAGGCAGGCGGAGCGCGACCGGGTCATCGGCGTGGGCCGACGCCATCCCGCTGGAGAAACAAAAAGCCTGGGAGAGCCGATCGTGCATCTCGAAGAGCCCGTTGAAGAACGCGCGCCACCCGACCAAAACCTCGTCGTCCAGCGGAGCACTGTCGGGGAGCACCAGCGCGTCGAGCGTCGACTCCAATTCCGTCACACGGCTCTGAAGCCAGCGCAACTCCTCCTGAAAGCTCTTCGACGTGGGTCCGCCGGAGAACACGCTCTCCATATCCCAGGTGGGGTCGGTGGTTGGAAAGGGACGCGACATGGGGGCTCCTCTTCAGCGACATCTTGAATGAAAACACCGAGTCGACGCGCTTCTTTTGAGCGTCGTTTCAGCAAAGGACGATTGGCCGGGCAAACATAGTACTGCCACCGCGTTGAAACAATGGCTCTTGGTGCCAGGTTCTTCCGACCCGCTTGCGGGACGTTGACGTGGCGCGCTTCCATCTTCTAAACCTCCTCTCGGACTGCACATTTCCTCAGCCCCCGACACCACCATGACCAAGCCTGCCGAAGTATCCAGCCCCGAGCGGGAGCTGGCCGCCCGCGTTGACGCCCTCAAAAAGGAAGTTCAGGGGGCGATGCGCGATCTCAACCGCGCGCGCAGCGCGCTGGAATCGATGACCCGCGCGGGCACCTTCGCCTCCGACGCCGCAAAGGTCGCCGACGCCCTGCGGGACCTGCGCCGCTCCTCCCTCGACGCGCTGGGGCTCGAAGATGAGCGCGCGGCGCTGGTCGGCGAGCTTGACGCGTATTTTGAACGCGAAAAAACCCGCGCTCGTATGCAGCTTTTAGGTGAGCTTGATCGGGCGCTGCGCACCGAGGGAGGCCGCCTGGAACACCTGGGGGACCAGCCCCTGACCCTGGGCGTCGGGCCGCTGACAGTGACCATCGATCTGCTCGCCAGACGCGCGACCCTGAGCTACGCCCGCGAAGACATTGCCACAGTCGACGCCGACGCCCCGACCCTCCTCAGCGCCCTCACCAGGGTGCGCGCCTCCATTCAAGAGCGGGCGCTGGAGAGCGAGACCTTCTTTGAGCAACTGGAGCGTGCCTACCGCGTTCAGCTGGCCATGGCGGGGCTCCCCGATGGCGAGCGCGTCGATCTGGTGGACCTGCTTGTCCCTCTCTCTCTCGTCGATGCCGACAGCAGCGCGCGACGCAAAAAAGGCCTCGACGCGCTCAAGCCCTGGCCGCGCTACCTGCTGGCCTATCAGCTGCAACGGTTGCGGCGCGACGGGCTGCTCGAGCGCCAGGGACGTCGCCTCGATCTGGGCACGGCCACGGGCGGATCCACAAAAAATAAGCGGGATGTGCTTTTTGTCCCTGGACCCGGCACAGATGGGCAGTATTACTTATCGCTCCGTTTCCAATCCGTACCGGGAACTCCTGGCAGCTGATGTCGACGTCGGGCGCGCACTCACGCACACGTGCGCCCCGGATTTTGACAGATGCGCTCGTGTGCGCCTGACCGACTCCCGCGTGATGTACGCGTGTAAAGCACCCCACGGATCGACCCATGAGACCTTCCCAACCCAACGCCGCCATCGACGACGCCCTGGTGGCTCGCCACATTCTTCAACGTCTCGGAGAAGGTGGTCAGCCGCCTCAACACGGCGTGCGCCGCATTAATGTGGGCAATGAGAGCTACCTGAAGGTGCTCGAACACGAGTATTTTGACTACCACCTGCGCTTTGGCGCGAGTTTTAAGCTGGTGCAGGGCTATTTCGGCGGCGGCAAAACCCACTTTCTCTACTGCGTACGTGAGCTGGCCTGGGATCGCGGTTTTGCTACTGCAGTGGTCGAGCTCTCACCCAACGAATGCCCCTACGACGACAGCTTCAAGGTCTACCAGGCCGTGGTGCGCCGCATCGGGCAACGGCCGCGTACTGCACTGGGATCGCCGAGTTACGGCCTGCCCGACCTTCTGCGTAACCTGATGGATGATCGCGTCGACGCCGCGCTGCAGACGCCCTCGGTGCCCGACGTCGACGCGGCCCGAGAGGCGGTTCTGACCTGGCTGCGCACCACGGTGGCGCGCGCCGCCTGCGAGAGCCACTCCTACCGCCGCGCGATTGTGGAGTTCGCCGCCGCCTTCCTCGAAGGACGTTTTGAGGACGAGCAACGCCTGGAAGCCTGGCTCACCGGCGAGTCGATCCCGGCCAGCGAGCTGCGGGAGCTGGGCGTCTATGAGGATATCGGTAAGAGCAACGGTTTTATCATGTTGCGCTGCCTTACTCAGATGGTCGTGGGCCTGGAACTTCCCGGCACCGTGCTCCTCTTCGATGAGGTCGACCGCAACCTCTCGGTGAGCGTCAAACGCAGCCAGATCATTGGCGACAACCTCCGCCAGGTTATTGACCTCTGCGGCCGCCACCAACTCCCCAACACCCTCTTTATGTATGCGGTCCCCCCGGAGTTTATGCGCAATGTGGTGCCGGATTACCCCGCGCTCTACCAGCGCTTAAAGAGCCCGGTACCACTCAGCGTGCGTAGCCCCCAGGCAGTGCTTATTGATCTGGAGCGCCTGGATCTGGAACCGGCTGAGCTCCTCTCAACCCTCGGAGACAAGCTGGTCGGTGTATTTGAGTCTGCGCGTGACTGCACCTTCGATCGCACTCTTCAATCCGCCAACGCCCGCGCCCTGGCAAACGCCTGCGTCTACAGCTACTTCGAAGTCAATCACCGCCGCCTCTTCGTCAAAACCTGGGTCGACTTTCTGCATCGCCAGCTCGTCGACGGTGAGCTGGAACTCAACGCCAACGCCGCCACCGATCTCGTACTCTCCGGCTACGACGCGCTCGCCCAGACCCCGACCCAGGACGACTTCTCCGACTTCTAACTCCATTGCGCTGTCTCCACAGGTGACGCCATGATCGCTGAAGCAGAAGAAGTCGAACACCCGGTCCACGGAAGCGGCCGGCTGGTCGGCTTGCGACGAAACGGACGGCTGGCGCTGGTCCACTTTAAGACCTTGCCCCTTCCTACGCTCGTACCCACCCGCGAGCTGCGGCGCCCGGGCGCGAGCACGCCACCACGCACTCCTGAGCAACCGCCATCCCCGGCCCAGGACGTTGACCTGCGGAATGATCATCCGAAGGCACCGACGACGTTGCGGCGCTACGCCCTGGAGCCCACCCAGGCCGATATGGCCCTTGAGGCGATGCGTCTGGGCGTGGTGCCCGCCCAGGGCATTGAGGCGTTTACCGTCGCTCGCGATGCTGCCTTCGCCAGTCTCAACGTCGCCCTGGAGCAAGCCTCCCAGCACGGGGCGCTGCGCGTTATTGAGGGCGACTACGGTGCCGGCAAGACCCATATGCTTGAATGGTTTGGCACCCGCGCGATCTCCGAAAACTACATCACCGCCCGCGTCACCCTTGACGCCGATGAGACGTCTCCGGCGCACCCTCAGCGCGTCTACCGGGCGATGATGCACACCCTTCGCTACCCCGACCGCCCCGATGAGGTCGGGCTGGGACTTGCCCCGCTGATCGATCGCGCGCTGATCTCCGATGGCGCCCGCGAGATCTTCGCTGTCGGGGAGCGCGGCCACGGTACGCACCTCTATCTGAGCGCGGCGCTCAACTGGCTCGACGCCCTCAACGCTCCGCAACTTGCCGGTGAATCTGACCTCGAAACCTGGCGTCGCGCCGTGCTCGACTGGCTTGAGGGCCACCGCACCCAATCCAACCTCGGACTCAACAACGAGCTCGGCGCCGTGCCCGGCTCCCACCCCTGGCTCTACAGCCTCAAAGACTACCGCCCCTGGGCGCGCATCTACGCCTTCATTTTAAGCGGCCTGGCAACCCTGGCCCGCGAGTGCGGCTACAGCGGTCTGATGGTGATGGTCGATGAAGCGGAGCGATTCGCGCTTCTCTCGCGCGAGAACCGCGAACACGCCGCAGCCACCCTGCGCGCCCTGAGCAGCGCGGCCCTTGGCGATGCGCTCCCACCTCACCCTTCCGACGCCACCCTGGAGTTGGGTGGAGTCGGAAGACTGCGCGAACTCCCCTGCCGCTTTGAGCCCGCCTCGGGCCTGGGTGTGGTCATGGCCCTCACCCCCAGCTATGACGACGATCCTCTGCTGCAGGGCCTCTTTCCGCCCGAAGCCCGCATCGAGCTCACACGCCCGCTTCCCTCCGACTACGCCGAGCTGGCCCGACGCGTCAGCGCCTTCTACGCCGAAGCCCGAAACGGTCTGCCGCTACGCCCCCAACAAATCGACGCCATCGCCCAGACCATCGAACGCCTCAGCGCCCGCGGCACCCTGGGCTCCATGCGGCAGGTCATGAAGACCCTCGTTGAGCTCCTCGACGTCCACCGCCACTTCCCCGAGCGCGCCGATGGCGTCGTCGACAACCTCGCACGCGTCAGTCACTTCGACCTCTAAGGCCCATGACCTCACCCACCGACACGTTTGACGAGCTTCGCGCAGTTCGCGAGGCGCTGCGCCACACCTGGCATGCCTTCTACGCACGCTTTGGAAACCTGCGCGAAGCCCAACGCCTGGCCGTCGCTCCGGTGCTCGCCGGGCACGACACGCTGGTCGGAGCCCCGACCGCCTCGGGAAAAACCGAAGCTCTGATGGCCCCCCTGGCGCAGCGACTTCTGAGCCGTCGCGACGCCCCTGCAGGCCAGGCCCGCCTGCTTGTCATCAGCCCCACCCGCGCGCTCTGCAACGATCTTCATCGACGCATCGAACCTCCGCTTCGCCAGTGCAAGTTGAAGGTCGGCGTGCGCACCGGTGACCACAGCCTCAACATCACCCGCGACGCCCCACCGGTGGTGATCACCACCCCTGAATCTCTCGACTCGATGCTCTCGCGCTGGCCCGCCGCGTTGCGCTCGGTCGAGGCCCTTCTCCTCGATGAAATTCACCTCCTCGACGGCAGCGCCCGCGGCGATCAACTTCGCGTGCTTCTGGAGCGTCTCGAACGCATCTGCCACACCCGCCCCCAGCGCTGCGCGGCGTCGGCGACACTTCCTCACGCCGATGAGATCGCCCGACGTTACCTCCGCGCCCCCGAGCTGATTCTTGTCGGCGGCGCGGGTCGAGGCCTGGACGCGCGTCTTGTGCACACCCCGGAGCTTGCCGATGCGTCCACCGACATCGCCGAGACCTTCCTCTCGGGGGAGTCGCGCAAGATCCTCGTCTTCGCCAACGCCCGCGCTCAAGTCGAGGCGCTGGTGGCCTGCCTCTCAGCCCATCCGCGACTGGCCGGGCGCATCTTCGCCCACCACGGCTCGCTCTCCCGTTCGGTGCGCCTGCGCACCGAACGTCGCTTCCTCGACGCGCCGGCAGCCATCTGCGTCGCGACGATGACCCTGGAGCTGGGCATCGACATCGGAGACGTCGACCGGGTGGTGCTGGTCGGACCGCCTCCCAACGTCGGAGCGTTGGTGCAACGCGTCGGCCGTGCCAATCGCCGCGGGTCCGTGGCCCATGTAACCTGTCTGGCCTCCGATGACTTCGAGGCGTTGCGTCTGGAGCATCTTCTCGTCTGCGCCGACGAGGGCCGTCTCTTCGAAGATCCGGTCCCCTTTCGCCCCTCAGTGCTCGCGCAGCAGGCGATTTCGTTGCTCTTTCAAAGCCGCAACAAATGGATCGGCGCTGAGGTTCTTCACCAGCGCCTGCCCGAAACGATTCAGTCGACCTACTCGCCACACGACCTTCTCGATCTTCTCCAGGCGATGTGTACCGCCGGCTACCTCACCCCCCTCAACGGTCAGCGCTTTGCCGCCGGCGATCGCGCTCAGAAGATGTACGAGCACGGTCTGATGCACGCGAACATCGACGATACCCCCGAGATCGAGGTCTTCGATGAGACCACCGGCGAACTTCTCGGGCGCGTCGCGCTGAGCCGAAAACAACGCGAGTCGCTGGGCGATGGTCAGGAACTCGGCCTCTCGCTGGCCGGCCGCCGTCGCGAAGTGGTCCGCATCACCCAGGATCAAGTCTTCGTCGACAGCGCCCAGGGCGAGGCCCCCAGCGCCTTCTTCGCGCGCCAGTCTCCTCGTTATGCCTTTGGGCTGGCTCGCGACCTGGCAGCCTTTCTGGGCATCGGCCACCATGAACTCCGCGTCGAGCGCTGGACCAAAGGCGCGCGCCTTGGCCACTTCCTGGGTACCCGATGGGGACTTCTTCTCGATGGCATCCTGCGCGAGCGCGGGCTGGCTACTCGCCCCGGAAACGCTTTTTTTCACATCCTTAAACGCGACCCTGAACTCAAAGATGGCTTCGATGACGCCGAGCGGCTTGAGCGTGACGCCCGCGCCTTCATCGCCCGCGAGAGCGAGCGCCTGGCCCGACGCCTCGATATCGGTCCCTTCTACAACGGTCTGCCCCCCAACCTCCTTCGCTCCTGGCTCGACGAGGCGCTGGCCCCCGCCGAGTTCGCCCGTCACCTCGCCCAATGCGAATGGGTGGAAGGCCCCATCTTCCCCCTGTCCCCCGAAGACTAAGCGCCCGCCCCCCATTGGCCTACCCGGCCTCGAAGCGTAGGGTAGACCTCCCCGCGGACTCCTTGCTTTCCCATTACTTTCCTTCAGGGCGCGCTGTGTTGGATACCATCGCTGAGTTTTTTGTCGCTTCCATCGGTCCCTACCTGCCGATGACGCTCACCGCGCTGGCGTTGGCCGCCGCATTACTCTCCTCCAGCCACATCCTGCTCTCCCGCCGCGAACCCGGATCCACCATCGCCTGGATGGCTCTGGTGTGGCTGGCCCCCCTTCTCGGCTCGGCCGCCTACCTGATGCTGGGCGTCAACCGCATCCAACGCCGCGCCGAATCTCTGCGCATGGAACACCACCAGCGCCGGCACGCCACTGAAGAACTTACCTTAAGCGACGCCGAGCTCCGAGAGCGTCTTCATCACGACGTCGAGCATCTCATTCCCCTGCGCGCCCTGGTCGATCGCGTGGTGCGCCGCCCTCTGGTCGCGGGCAACAAGGTCCTCCCCCTCTTCGACGGCGACGATGCCTACCCCGCCATGCTCAAGGCCATCAACGAGGCTCGCTCGTCGATCACCCTGGTCACCTACATCTTCGATAATGATGAGATTGGTCGCACCTTCGTCGACGCCCTGGAGCGCGCCCACAAACGCGGCGTCGAAGTCCGCGTGCTCATCGACGCCGCCGGGCTGCGCTACTCTTTTCCTTCGATCCACCAACGCCTTAAACGCGCCCGCGTCCCCTCGGCACGCTTTCTCCCCTCCATCCTCCCGCCGCATATCATGACGGTAAACCTGCGCAACCACCGAAAGATCATGGTCGTCGACGGTACCCTGGGTTTTACCGGCGGAATCAACATACGAGATGCGCATCGCCTGGACACCCTTCCTAAATTTCCCGTCCACGACCTGCACTTTCAGATCGAAGGTCCGGTCGTCGCCCACCTTCAAGAGGTCTTCTCCGAAGACTGGGAATTCACCACGGGGGAGCGCCTGGAAGGCCCGGCGTTTTTTCCCGAGCTTAAACCCACCGGCGAGGTCGTTGCGCGGGGCATCTCCGACGGCCCCGACGAGGATCTGGACCGTCTGCGCTGGACCATCGTCGGTGGCATCGCCTCGGCTCGCCATCGCGTACGCATCATGACCCCCTACTTTATCCCCGACGACTCCCTGATCACCGCGCTCAACCTGGCCGCGCTCCGCGGCGTTCAGGTCGATATCCTGCTCCCCTCGATCAACAACCTCGTCTACGTGCAGTGGGCTTCAATGGCGCATCTGCGCAGCCTCCTGGACTGGGGCTGCAACATCTACTTCAGCCCGCCCCCTTTTCATCACTCCAAGCTCATGGTTGTCGATCAAACCTGGTTCACCCTGGGCTCGGCCAACATCGACCCGCGCAGCCTGCGCCTGAACTTTGAGTTCAATCTGGAGTGCTGGGATCCCATCCTTGGCGGCCACCTCGACCAGCTCCTCAATGACCGCATCGCGGAGGCCACGCGTATGACGCGCGAGAACTGGGAGCAGCGCCCTCGCTGGCAACGCCTGCGCGACGGTGCCGCTGCCCTGCTCTCCCCCTACCTCTAATCCGGCATTCAGACGGGCTCGGACGTCTTCCAGCGCTCGTAAATCTTGCGCGTCAACGCCGAAATCGCCGCCTGACCAAGCTCCAACTCCGGCACCCAACGCCAGCGCTCCTCAGCCACCGTCACAGGTGCATCGATCTCAGCCGCATACATGCGCGTCTGCAAACGGCGGTGCGAGAAGATATGCGTCACCTCGCCAACTTCCTCTGCGACGATCGGCATCCCCAGTAACGACGCCACCTCATCGAGCTCCGGCCATCGCGTGCCCTCGCGCTCTACCGTGGGAAACTCCAGCATCCCGGCCAGGAGCCCCCCGGCCTCTCGCGGCCCCACCAGCATGTCTCGCCCACTCGTGCCCCGACGGTGGACCACCACCGTCAGCGCCCGCATCGGCTTGACCGCACTTCGTCGCGCAACCTCCGGGAGGGCCTCGGGCTCACCGCTGGCAAAGCCCGCACAATACTCCCTCACCGGACAGAGCAGGCACGCCGGAGAGCGCGGCGCGCATACCCGGGCCCCCAACTCCATCAATGCCTCATTAAAGTCCCCCGGCTTGTTGCGATCGACGAGCGCCTCGGCCAGCTCCCAGAAGATCTTCTGATTGGCCGTGCTGCGCGGGTCTCCCGCAATGGCAAAGAGACGCGCAAAAACGCGAATCACATTTCCATCCACGATCGGTGCCGGTAGCCCGAACGCAATCGATGCGATCGCCCCCGCGGTGTACGGCCCGACTCCGGGAAGCCGGCGCAATCCCTCAAGCGTTGAGGGAATCGCCCCGCCATGCTCATCGACGACGACCTTTGCGGCCCGATGCAGAAAACGTGCCCGTCGGTAATAACCGAGCCCCGACCACTGCTCGAGGACCTCCTCCTCATCCGCCGCGGCAAGCGACTGAACGTCGGGAAATCTCGCCATCCACCGCTGAAAATAGTCGATGACCGTGATGACCTGGGTTTGCTGCAACATGATCTCGGAGACCCAGGTCGCATAAGGATCGCCCACCCCACGCCAGGGCAAATCTCGCCGCGCTCGCCAGAACCAACTCAACAATGCACGCTGAAACTCGTCCTTTCGCTCCCCCCAACCGCTGGCAACGAGCACCTCGCTCACGCCGGCTCCGGCGCCACACACTGGTTGGTCGACGCCTCGTAAACCTCGTCGTCGGCGCAGCCCTCACACCCCGCCTCACAGCGCGCAAGCGGGCAGCCGCGCTGGTCTTCGTAGATCTCCAGGCCACACCCCTCGCGGCACTGCGGCTCCTGGGCCGCCGGACAGGTCATGCATGCCTTATTGGCCTCATGATAGAACTCCCCCGGACGGCAATCCTCCGGGCGGTCGGTCGCCTCGGCTCCACAGCCCATCATCACGAGCATCACCGCCGCCTGCATCCACTTCTTCACGCTCACCTCTGCAACTTGGCCATCCCAGGTGGCAACGCCACCGAGACCTCTGTCCTAACAGCGTCATCTTGCGCTGAAAAGTCCCGGAAGCAGAGCCCGGGGTCGATTGCGCAGCCGCAGCCCCTTTGTTACGGTATGTTGAACGCTCAACCCCCGAAAACCTGCGGGCTCCATCCTCTCCCGCCCCCCCGGGTTGTACGCGCTACGAACACCGCTCACCTCGAAGCCGTGAACCTCGACTCTTCGCTCTCACCGGTTCAAGCATGTCAGCAGGCGCCAGCATCGGGACGGTCATTGAAAACAAATACCGCCTCGACGAGCAGATCGGTCATGGCGGCATGGGGGCCGTCTACCGCGGCACTCAGCTGATGGTCGATCGGCCTGTCGCCGTCAAACTGCTGCACCCGAACTTCGCGCATCAAAAGAACGTTCAGGCTCGCTTTGAGGTTGAGGCCCGCGCTATCGGCCGACTTAACCACCCCAACTGCATCACCCTCTATGACTTCGGCTACTCAGCCGACCTCAACGCCTTCTACACGGTTGTGGAGTACATCGACGGCGTCGCACTCGACGAGATCGTGCAGCAGCGCATGCCATTGAGCACCGTGGTCACGATCCTGCGCCAGATCGCCTCGGCCCTCGATCATGCCCATCATCACGGCATCCTCCACCGCGACCTCAAGCCCGAAAACATCATGCTCGCCAGGCAAACCGATGGCAGCGAGGCCGTCAAGGTACTGGACTTCGGCATCGCCCAGATCATGACGGGCGAAACCGAGGATGACGACGACTTTGAAGCCGACCGCCTGACCCGCGCCGGCGAACTCTTCGGCACGCCCCCCTATATGAGCCCGGAGCAGGCCCAATCCTCGCGGACGCTCACCCCGGCCACCGACCTCTACTCCATGGGCATCATCGCCTACGAGCTCATTGAGAACCGTCTGCCCTTCTTTACCGACAATCCGCTGGACATCTTGATGATGCACATCCAGCACGATCCGCCTCCGATGCGTCGCGCCGCAGTCCCCGACGCGCTGCGCGCGGTGGTGATGAAGCTGCTGGCCAAAGATCCGGCCGCGCGCCCTCCCAACGGCAAAGCGGTCATCGAGCAGCTTGCAACCATTCCGGCCGACGCCCTCGACGTTCCGCTGGCCGCCGCGACCGGTCCGTCGGATGGAGCCGATACATCTCGCGCGGTCGACCCTACCCTGCTCAACCTGGACACCGGAGAGTCACGAGCCCCCGGGGTGTCAGACACCTCCCTGGACATCGATCTCGCTCTGCCCCCGACCCGACCTCCATCCGCACCGCTGACGTCGCCGCACCCACCTCGTAGCGAGGGGGCCCCCGCCATTCCCACCCTGATGGGCTCGCCCGAGGACAAGCCCTGGCGCTCCCCTTCGGCCGAACGCATCGCGCAGTCCAACTCGCGTCGAAGCCTTGTGGTGATGCTCGGCGCCCTCTTCATCCTGATGTTCGCCGGTCTGCTCTGGTGGGTCTCCTCCCAGGGGGCCGCGGAGCCCTCCGAAGCGCCGGCGCCCCCCCCCGGGGACATCGCCGAAACTGCCCCCGAGGCCAGTCCGCCAGCCTCCCATCAAACCACCGAACTGTCCGCCGAAGAACCCGTCCCGCGCGAGGTCAGCGTGGAGTCCGTTGATGGCCTGGAGCCATCCATCGACGCGGTCGCGCCCACCCCGGAACTCGATCATTACCCCCCGCCGCCGCCTCCCACACGGCCGGCCACCCAGCGACGTCAAGCCGACTTAAAACCCTCACGCACGCGCCCGACCCGCAGCGCTGAAGCGGGTGAATCGTCCGCCAACGACGCGCCCGTGCGCCTCTACGACGACCAGACCGACGACGACGCCCCGCGACGCCCTGCGCGCCTGGGCCTGTGAGGAGCCTTCTTTTGACCGCTCGACCTCGCACGATCGCGCTCGCTATGCTGGTGCTCATCACCCTCTTCGGCACTCCGGCTCTCGCACAGGATGACGAATCCCCTGAGTACCAGCGCATGCTCCAGCTCAGCGACGAGGCCACCATCGCCGTGCTCGATGGCAACTTCGAGGCCGGCGCGATCACTTTTCGCGCCGCCTACCGGGCCTACCCCGACCCGGTCCTCCTCAAAAATGAGATGATTGCGTGGTACCGCGCCGGCGACTGCCACAGCGCCCTGCCACCGGCACGCAACTTCCTGCAAAGCGAGAAAGCCCTCCCCGAAGACATCGCCGATGTCCGCACCGTCGAACGCGACTGCCACCTGCAACTCGGCGAGGAAGCGCTCAAGGACGACGACCTGGCCCTGGCCGACTACCACCTCGACCGACTCGGCGCGCTTGAGTTACCCGCGGAGTCCGAGCAACGCCTCGATGCGCTCCGCACGCAATACGCCGCGCGAGTCCTGACGAACTCCGATCCCATCAACCGCTCGGAGGATGCCGGCTGGAGCCCCCCGCCTACCCCCGCGCTGGCACTTTTTGGAGGCGGCGCTGCAGGAGCGATCACCGGATTGAGCCTTCACATCATCGCGCTGCAACGCCAGAATGAACTCAACAGCCTCTCCAACTCAACCGACCCCAATGACGCCCGGCGCCTGCGCCAACGTCGCGCCGCCTGGGATGGATACCAGCGTGCCTCCCGCTGGCTCGTGCCCACGCTCTACACCTTAAGCGCCGCGGCCATCGGTGCCGGCATCTATATCACCCTCACCGAGACCTCCGGCGATGCGTCCGCCCGAGCTCATGCGGTGACATTTGCCCCCGTGCTACGGACGGGCTTCGCAGGTGCCCATCTCAGCGGCGCATTCTAAGCCATGAGCCGATGGAGCCCGGCCGACGCACTCGTCTCCCGGTTGCACAGCGCCCCGAGCTTCGGTATCGCTGCAGTCCACGCTCCCCACCCGATGGACGGCTCCGCCTTCAACCCGAACGACGAGTCAGATCAGGCACTCTGCGCCTCCCATCGACGCGAACCCACACCCTTGATATCACCGACAGCTGCAGCGAACGTCGGGTCGTCTACTGCAGCAGTTGTCGTGACCCGTGCTGGCAACTCCGGCGTCTGCGCAACGCGCCCTTCGGACCCTCCTGCTAACCTTCAGAACCTCTCGCGATGAGCGACATTGCTATGACCCCAGAAACCCTTGAAACGACCTTTCTCATCGTCGGCGCCGGCATGACCGGGCTGGCCTTTGCCAACTTTTTGGAGAGTGACGACGTCCTCATCGTCGAGCGCGACCAGGAGATTGGCGGCTGGTGTAAGACTGTGCACCAGGACGGCTTCGTCTGGGATTACTCCGGCCACTTCTTCCACTTCAAACATCCCGACATCGAGGCCTACCTGCGCGAGCGCATGGATCCCGATGAGGTCATCACCGTCGAGAAAAACTCCCTGATTCACATCGCCGGCCACAAGGTGGACTTCCCCTTCCAGAAGAACATCCACCAGCTGCCGAAAGAGCTCTTTATCGACGCGCTCTATGACCTCTTCTTTCGCGACGAAGTCCGCGCCGAGGCCGACGCCACCTCTTTTAAAGGGATGCTCTACGAGAAGTTCGGGCGCGCCATCTCCGAGCTCTTTTTGATCCCCTACAACGAAAAACTCTACGCCTGCGACCTCGAATCGCTGGATCGCGACGCCATGGGCCGCTTCTTCCCCCATGCCGATCTCAAGAGCATCGTGCGCAACATGCGCCGCCCCGACAACGCCTCCTACAACGCCACCTTCACCTACCCGATCAACGGCGCAATTCGCTACGTCGAGGCACTCGCCAGCGACATCCCCGAACAGGCCATTCGCCTGGGTGACGGGGTCGCGAGCATCGACCTCAACCAGAACATCGCCACCCTGGAGAGCGGCACGAAGGTCCGTTACCAGCACCTGATCTCCTCGGCTCCCTTTGACCGCCTGCTCCAGATCACCGGGCTGCCCCACAGCCCCGAGGACTTCAGCTCCAACAAGGTCCTCGTCTTCAACCTGGGCTTTGATAAAAAAGGCCCCGAGGGCGTCCACTGGATCTACTACCCGGAGCGCGATCTGGCCTTCTACCGCGTAGGCTTCTACGACAACATCATGGACACCGATCGCATGAGTCTCTACGTCGAGATTGGACTCGACTCCGACGCCCAGGTCGATGTCGAAGCCTCCCTGACCCGAGTGCTCGCCGATCTAAAACACGCCGGTGTCATCGAAGACCACGAGCTCGTCTCCCATCACAGCGTGGTACTCGATCCGGCCTACGTGCACATCACCTCCCGCTCGCGCGCGAGCTTCGATGAGCTCTCGGCCATCTTAAAGCAGGCCGGTGTCTATTCGGTGGGACGCTACGGCGGATGGACCTACTGCTCGATCGAAGACAATATCGTGGAGGCCCGCGCGCTGGCCCGGCGCTTCAACACGCTGGCGCAGGCCTGAGCCCCTCGGAAGCCCCGGATTCCCGCATAAAAAAACCGACCTCGTAACGAGGTCGGTTTTTTTTATGCGTCGGTGATGGTCAGGCTTAGCGGGACTCCCCGGGCTGCTCAAGCAACCAGCGGGTCTGCTCCACATCCTGCTCCAACTCCCAGGCAGACTCGTCGGCCTGCGGGAAGCCTGTCGGGTCGTGCGCGGTCGCGCGATTGGTGCTCAGAAAACTGAACATCACAAAGATTCCGAAAAGCACAAGCACCACCGCCACCATGTGGCTGGGCCGCAGCGTCTCGAAGTAGCGCTGCACATCAAAGCTGGACGGCGAGGCAACTGCTGCGGCACCGGAGGCCGCCGGCGCGGCCTGAGGGATGGCTCGGGGCTCCGGCGTTGCGCGGCGCTCCTCGGGAATCGTCAACGGCTGACGCTTGCGCCCGGAAAAGCGCTCATAGACCTGGATGACCTGTTCGCCATCAAGCCCCAGCTCCCGCGAGTAGTTGCGAATATGGCCCCGAAGAAACACCTCGGCGACGTACTCCTCAAAGCGATCGTTCTCCAGATGTTCCAGCATCTGGCGCGGGATCCGGGTCATGGTAGCTACATCACTCAGCCCCAACCCTTGTTCCTCGCGCGCTTCGCGAAGCATCATTCCGGGCGATTTCATACGACGTCCTTACGCGTTACGACTCGACAACCTGCGCATTCTTCTAAGCTCGGCAACGACCGACGGCACCCCGCCAGCTGTCGCGCTTTGAACTGTGATGCGTTGATACATCATTCCACAGAGATTGCAACCCGTATTGGATAAGGTTTTAACCAGCTTAGCCAGCCCTCGGGTCGCACCCCGGCGAGTGTTTTCCACACCCGCCAAACCAACGCATCAAACACTTAAAGAGATACTTCAACAGTGCAGCAACGCAGGCAGGCCGTCAACATATCCCGACGTAAAGTCATGTTACTCTGCGGCGTTTCGAGCTCCGCCCCCTTCTTGACACCCCTGCGCCTCACTGATAGCAATGCAGGGTGCCTCAAAGCTGTATTTTTTGCGTTCAAATATCCGCCCAAAATTCTCGGGTGTGCGTTCGCCTTCACCGCTGATGTTGTCCGGTCGAGGCCCCGGCCCTTTTAAGCGACGCCTGCCCTGGTCGGATCGAGGAGTAACCTATGTTGGTGCGTGTACTGAATCGACTGACCGCAAGCCCCCTGATCGCCACTCTGGCGGCCGCCGCGCTCTTTATGCCGGCCTCGGCGTATGCCGGTGAATTCACCGACCTGATGGATGCCGCCGATAATTTCGATGATCGGGACCCGGCGACGCACGATCCCTTCGATTTCAACCTCGAGCCGACGTTCCGTTTCGACTACGGAAGCGCTCGCATCAGCCGGGAGGCGCCCTGCGTGCCCACCGGGGGCTCCAGCAGCACCGTCGATGAGAATCCGCGCCTGGTGCGCGACTCAGGCCGCTGCAGCGAAGCGACGGTGGTCAACAACAAAGAGATGCTCTACCGCCAGACGCGCAGCACGCTCGACATTACGCTGCGCGCCGGCCTCTATAAAGATCTCGAGTTTCGCGCCACCCTTCCCTACGTCTTCGAGTCGAGCCGCGCGCTCAAATACGCCGATGACGACCCCTCCGGACGTCGCATCGTCGATGCGGCCAACTCCTCGGTCGACCCCAGTGACGATCGCATTCGTCGCCACGCCGAGACGGTGTTTCAGCCCGGCGACAGCGCCTCGCAATTTGCCGCAGGCCTGGACGATTTCCAGCTCTACCGCTTCTTTGATCTGAACAACCAGTACAGCACCGCACAGTCACGCGGCGGCCTGGCCGACCCGACCATCGGGTTGCACTGGGCTCCCTGGAACGACCACCGCGACCCGACCAAAGCGACGCTTGCCCTGGGCATGGACTACACCATGCCGGTGGCCGAGGTGGAGCGCTTTGATAACAGCGCGGTCGGCCGCGGGGTGCACCTGCTCTCCTGGTCGGTGAACTCCTCGAAGAAGTTCGACTGGATCGAGCCTTACTTCGGCCTGAAGTACAACCTTCCCCTGGCGAGCACCAACTCGCTCTACGGGCGCACCGACTCGAACGCCGACAGCCAGGGCCAGGTGCTGCTCAACCCGCCGATGAGCGGGATGTTCACCGTAGGCACCGAATTCATCCCTTACGAAGATGCCGAGACCGGCGCGCGCTACGGCATCGATTTGCGCTTTAGCTTCGGCTACACCAGCGAGGGTCGCGACTACACCGCGCTCTTCGATCATATGACCAGCGATAATAATGAGTGTAATAACCGCACCATCGACTCGGTCCGCCCGGAGTTCGACGGCAACGGAAACCTGCTCAACCCCGACGACGTGGCCTGCGCCTGGGTGGTGCGCCAGCCCTCCAACGCGCGTCCGCTTCCCGTTTACGATGTGCGTGAAGCGATTGAGAGCGGCGACACCTCTGAGTTCGCTTTCCGCGACCTCGCCACGGTCGGCAGCTACGGGACCTTCGCCGGGCAGCTGGGCCTGCACCTGCAGCCCTCGCGCTACTTCCAGTTCAAGGCGGTGGGCGGAATCACCCACAACCAATCGCACCTGATCACCAACGCGCGCACTGGCCGCAACTCCAACCGCAGCAACGACGACACCGTCGCGCTCACCGGCCCCGACGCGCGCTACGAGCGCAACCCGGCCTACAACCCCAGCTACGACAGCTCCGGGGCGCGCTTCCGCATTGAGGACTACAACATCTGGCACTTCGCCGTGACCGCTGCGTTGCAGTTCTGAGCGCGTCTGCCGAAGTCTAAAAAGAAAGCCCCCGACGCCTCGTCGGGGGCTTTTTTGTGCGCGCCGCCGCGACGCGAAGCTCACAACACCATCGCGATCGCCTCAGGTCCCGCGCTTGCCCTCCACCGCCGCGATGCGTGCGTAGATCGCCGAGCGCGGAAGATCGCTGACCTTTCCCAGAACCTCTTTGATGCTGCGCGAGCTCAGCCCCTGCTCGAGTAAGGCTTCGATGAGGCGATCGGCCTCGGCCTCCTCCGCGCTCACATCGGTGGCCTGCCCCGGAGCCACCACCAGCACCAGCTCCCCGCGCAGCTCCTCCCGGGCTGCCACCTGCGTGCGGACCTCGGCCACCGTCCCCCAGAAGTACTCCTCAAAGCGCTTGGTCAGCTCTCGCCCCACACAGATCTCGCGTTCCGGGCCACAGACCGCCTCCAGATCGCTCAGGGTCTCCTCCAGGCGCCGGGGAGACTCGTAGTAAATCACCGAGACTCCCAGGCCCTCCAGGGCCCTGTGACGCGCCTGGCGAGCTGCCGACCTGGTGGGAAGAAACCCCTCGAAATAAAAGCGGTCGCTGGCGAGCCCCGACGCGCTCAGCCCCACGGTGGCAGCCACCGGCCCGGGAAGTGCCACGACCTCGAGGCCTGCCTGACGTGCCGCGCGAACCAGACGGTAGCCCGGATCGGATATCGTCGGCGTGCCCGCGTCGCTGATCAGCACCACCTTCTGGCCCTCTTGAAGCTCCTCGACCAGGCGCTCCGCCTGCGCCTGAGCGGTGTGATCATCGTAGCGCCACAACTTCGGCCGCCCCTCCACCCGCGCCACCCCCAGGCGCTCCAGGAGTTTGCCGGCGTTGCGGGTATCTTCACACGCGATGATATCGGCCTGCGCCAGCGCCTCGCGCTGGCGCGGGCTTACATCATCAAGGTTTCCTATCGGGGTCGGGCACACAACGAGCATAGCGAACTCTCCACTCTCACTTCAGATCGTTTGTTCAACAACTCGACGTCGTGGGGCGTATCAAACACCGCGCACGACAGGTCGCCCCGCAAAAAAGGGCGGCTGCCACGTGGTGTGACAGCCGCCCTCTTCACTGGCAAGGGATGACCCTGGTGGTCAAGTCCCTGCCCTTATTTACCGATGGCCAGGCCCAACTCCTCGCGAAGCTGGAAGTAGTCTTCGCTGATGGAGAAGAGCACCAGTTCGCGGATCTTCTCCTTCACGCTGGCTTTGCCCATCGGCACCAGATCGCTCTTGATGCAGGCCGCCGCGGTATGAAGGTCACCGCAGATGAGCAGCCCCATGCGAATCGCGGTGTGCTCCACCGCCAGCACCCACTCCGAGAGGTTGGGGTTCTGACCCTTGCTCAGGAACTGCTTCATCGCCTTCTGCGCCTGCATCAGCATCGGGCCGGGAAGCGCCATAAGCTCTTCCTTCAGCGGGGCACCCTGTTCACCGAGCGTCGCGCCGATCCCTAAGCTCGGGTCGGTGATGTCCATCAACGCCATGAAGAGCAGCTTCAAGAACTCGGTGGGCTGACCGATGGAGCCGACATAGTGGCGCGGCATCACCCAGGTGAGCGACTTGGCGATGATGAACGCAAGCTCGCGGTCGCCGCTCTTCTGGCGCACATCGCCGCCAATGATCACCGCAGCCGGATCGATGTTGGCATTGCGCATGCCCATGGCCTGGTCACCCTTGAGGTAGACCCTTGGCGCGGGCAAAAGCTGCATCGTCTGAGCGACATAGCGGTACACGTTGTTAAAGGGCGTCTGCTCCTCAAGATCGACCAGGTCGCGCTTCTTATGCACGCCCCAATCCTTGATCGAGGAGAGCGAGTACATCGGGCGAAGCCCCTGGCCGAGCACCGTCATGATGTAGGTGATCAGCACATCCTGACGCGGATGGTAGAGGCGCTTGTACATCTCCTCGTTGAAGGCCCCGCGCGCCGGCTGCATATGGGCGCCCAGGTACTTGCGGTAGAAGGTCTCTTCTTGCTCCGAGGCGCTCTGCAAGAAGCTGAGCGCGCCGGCCATGCACCAGGCTTTGTCGTACTGCTTGGTCTGGATGTAGCTCTTAAAGAGAACCCGGTAGCTCTCCACCCGGAACTGATCGAGTTCGATCAGCGCGCGATGCTGCTCGATCGCGCCTTCCGGATCGCTGCCGGTCTTCTCGTAGAGCTCGGCCAGAATCAGACGCAACTTCTCGTCGGAGGGGTTCAGCCCCACGGCGATCTTGTACGCCTCAATCGCCGTCTCCATGTCGCCCAGGCGCGTTCGGTAGATCTCGCCGAGGTTCTGCCAGAGCAGCGTCTTGACGCTCTCCATCTGCCCGTCGTCGTGCTCGCTGACGCGGTGAAGCATGCGGCGGTAGGCACGTGAGAGCTCCTTCCACTCCTTCTGCTTGGTGAGGATGCGGTCGATGGCCTCAAAGGCCTTGAGCATCTTCACGTCCACATCGAGCGTCTCATCGAAGAGGGTGACGGCCTGCATCGGGTCGTCAATCTCATCGCGGTAGATCACCGCCGCGGTGTAGTAGTACTTGGCGATGCGGCCCGGATCCTGCTCCTGCTCGATGATGCGCTTGAGGATGTCAACAGCCTCATGCCACTGACGCGTCTTGGTGTAGAGGTCGAGCAACTTACGCAGGATGACCACGCTCTTCGGCTCCAGCGCCAGGGCCTGCTCATAGGCATCGACCGCTGCCGGGGGCTGGTTGAGTTTGGCAGCCAGCAGGTCACCCATCTTGGAGAGGTGAGCAAAACGCGCGGTGGGATCGTTCTCGGCGTCGAGGAGCCAGCGGGTGTAGTGGACGACGTCCTCCCACTTGCTCTGAGCCTCGGAAACCTCCACCAGGTTGACCAGCGTGGGGCGATGCTGGGGACTGAGTTCGAGCGTCTTCTCGAAGTACTGGCTGGCCTTGCGCATCTCGCCAAGCGTTTTGCGCACCGAGCCCAGGCGGAAGTAGATCTCCGCCAGCTCCGGCGTCTCAAGTTTGTCGGCGTGATGCAGCTGCAGCGCCTGAAGCACCCGGGAGGCCTGCTCCCACTCCTGGCGGGCGTAGAGCAGCTGACCGAGGCCCTTGAGCGTGTCCATATCGTTCGGGTCGAGCTCGTACGCGTTACGGTAGGCCACCAGCGCGCGCTCGGGCTGAGCGAGCTGGTCGTAGGCCTGGGCGAGCTGGAGTTGGCGGCGGTGAAGCTCACTGGCCGGGGCGGAACCCTGGCTGAAGACGCCGATGACCATCTCCAGGAGCGGGATGGCGCGCTCAAACCGGCGCTCGCGCACATACACATCGATCAGCGGTTCAGCCGCCTCGGTGATGCGGGGCTCAAGCTCCAGGGCCGACTCGTAGTAGCGCAGCGCGCTGACCTCATCGCCGACCTGCTCTTCGTAGACCTTACCGATCTCGCACTGCAGCGCGGCCTTCGCGCTCAACTCACGGGTGGCCTCCTCGGCCGCCTTGAGCACGCGAATCAGGCTCTGCCACTCCTGCTGAATCGCCAGCAGGTTGCGCACCGCGTCGAGCACACCCGGGTGGGTCGGCTCCAGACGCAGCGCCGAGAGGTAGGCATCTTCGGCGTTGGCGTGATCATGGAGCTGGCTTTCCATCAACTGACCGGCACGGAAGTACACATCCACGCGCTGCGCCGGATCTTCGAGCTGATCAGCCAGGCGGTTATACGCCTCAACCGCGCTCTCCCAGTTGCTGGTGGACTCATGCAGTTGCGCGAGTTCCGACCACAGTTGCGGGTTGATGGGCTCCAGCCCCAATGCGGCGTTGAACGCTTCAATCGCCGAATGCGGGTCACGCGCCTGGTCACGTTGCACACGACCAAGTTCGGTATAAAGCGCGACCTTCTCCTCGCCGCGCTGGGAGAGTTCGATATGGCGCTGCAACACATCGACCAGCTCAAACCAACGCTCCAACGCGTGGTAGAGACGCTCGAGGTTCTCAATGGCGGTGACGTTCTCCACGTCGACCATCAAGATGTGATTGTAGCTCTCAACCGCACGCTCCATGTCGCCGAACTGCCCTTCAAAGACGCCGGCCATCTTGCCGTAGATTCCCACCTGGGCGTCGGGCTCATGCGTCAGCGCCAGGCGCTGTTCGAGCACGTCAATCAGCTCATCCCACTGCCCGCTCTGGGTGTAGAGGCGCTCCAGCGCTTCGAGCGTGGGGGCGTGGGTCTGATCGACGGTGAGCACATCGCGGTAGGCCATAATCGCCTGACCGATGTCGCCGAGTTGACCTTCCCAGAGCTCGGCGGCCCGGCTCTTGATACCCACGATGGCGTCGGGGTCGTAGGTGGCGCCGGCCTTCTGCTCCAGCACCGCCACGAGCTCTTCCCAGCGCTCGAAGGTCTCGAAGACCCGCTCCAGACTCTCCATCGCAAGGATGTCGGTCGGATCGATGACCAGGATCTCACGGTAGGCTTCGACCGCCTGATCCACTTCGCCGAGCTGCATCTCACTGAGTTCGCCCAGCTTGCGCCAGAGTTCCACGCGGGAGTCCGGCTCACCGACCAGATCGACCTGGGTGCGCAGCACCTGGGCGAGTTCCGGCCAGGCCGCAAGACGGCGATAAAGCCCTTCGAGCATCTCGAGGATCTCGACGCTATCCGGGTTGATCGCCAGCGCACGCTGCAGGTGGTAGACGGCCTCATCGGGCTGGTTAAGTTCGGTGGCACGCCACTGACCCACCAGGCGATGAAGCTCAGCCGCCTGGGGCGAATCGTCGATGACGCGGAGCACGTCGCCGAAGCGACCGACGGCCTCCTCCCACAACCCGGTCTGACGCGCGAGACGCTCGATATCGGCGATCAACGCCTCATCGCTCATCGTCTCCGGCCCGAAGGCCGAGAGCAGCACAACGAGCGCGTTCTCCGGCTGCATCAGGTTCTCTTCGAAGATACGCGCGGCGTTTCGCAGATTCTCCACGCGTTCAAAGATATCGTCGCCAACCATCTCAGCGCGATCCAGGTAGACGCCGGCAAGCTGCTCAAAGCCCTCCGAGGTGCCCTGCTCAACGAAGATGGCCTCCAGCGCACGGCTGGCCGACATCCGCATCGGGTCGATCTCAAGCACCGCGCGGTGATACTGCACCGCCTGGTCGCGATCCAGGAGCTTGCTCTCCCAGATCTCGGCGACGCGCGTGAGCAGTTCAATGCGCTGCTCATCATCGTGCATACGATCGGCTTTCAACTCGAGAACCTGGGCAGCTTCCTCCCAGCGGCTCTCCTGGAGGTAGAGCCCTTCGAGCTCATCAAGCGCCTGATCGTGGCCGGGATCAAGCCCCAGCACGTTCTTCCAGGCGTCGATGGCCGACTCCGGATTCATGAGCATATCGCCCTGGACCCGACCAAGCTCCACCCAGAGATCGAGCTTACGCTCATGGGCGACCTGCTCGTGAGCGATCAGACGCTCCACCATATCGGCCTGCTGCTGATAGTCAGCCTGACGGGTGGCGAT
This sequence comes from Lujinxingia sediminis, assembly GCF_004005565.1. Taxonomy (NCBI): domain Bacteria; class Deltaproteobacteria; order Bradymonadales; family Lujinxingiaceae; genus Lujinxingia; species Lujinxingia sediminis. Next base: position 99,348 of record NZ_SADD01000004.1, read on the forward strand.
AGCGTGCAGAGCCTCCAGCGCCGGGAGGTGACGGGCATCGAGCCCGAGCACCGCCGTCCAGGCATCCTGTGCCTGGATCTCATCGTTGAGGTACTCCCCGTAAATCGTGCCGAGCGATTCGTAGAGGTTGAGCTGCTCGTCGGCGTCCTGGCTCAGCTCCACTTCACGGCGAAGCACACCCACCAGGTCATCCCAGCGCTCACCATCGAGGTAGAGGCGGCGAAGTTCGCCGAGCGCCATGCGATCATCGGGGCGAAGCTCACTGGCACGCTCCCAGAGGTCGACGGCATCATCGCTGCGACCGAGCATATCCTCGGCGATACGCGCCATGCGCGCCTGGTAGTTGGCCTGCTCATCCGGATCGTGGGTGAGCTGAGAGCGACGCTCCAACACATCGAAGAGCGGCTCCCAGGACTGCAATGCAGTGTGAATCTGCTCCAGATGGGCCAACGCCTGCTCGTGGTCAGGCTGAATGCTCAGGATGCGCTCGTAGGTGGCCACAGCCTGATCGTAATCGGTAAGCTGCTCGGCAAAGACCCGTGCCAGGCGGAAGTTCAGTTCGACAACCTCCAGCTCATCGTAGGTGCCCTCGACGCGACGCTCGAGCACGCCAGCCAGGTCTGCCCAGCGCGCCTGCGCAAGGTAGATGCGGTCAAGCGCAGCCAGTGCGTCGGCATGGGTCGGGTCAAGCTCAAGCACCTTGAGGTACGCCATCTCCGCATCTTCAAACTGCTCCAGGCGTGCGTCGAGAATCGTCGCCACGCGCAGCCAGAGATCGAGGGCAGCGTCTTCAGTGATCTGCGGGCTCTCCAGCGCGTCGGCGTAGAACGATGCCGCCGCGCCCCAGTCCAGCGTCTGCTCGGCCAGGCGGTCGAGCTCGGCGATGGCCATCTCATCGTCCGGACGCTCCACCAACGCCGCCCCATAGGCCTGCATGGCGCGACCGAAGTCCTGGAGCGGGTCGAGGAAGATACGTGCCACCTGGGTGAGCAGCTCATAGCGCTCGATCGGGTCCTCGAGCATATCCAGGCGCTGCAGGTAGATCTCGACCAGCTTCTCGTGCTGACCTTTCTCCAGGTAATAAGGCTCCAGGATATCGCTGATGCGCTGGACCTGGCGCCCTTCCATGAACATCTGCTCCAGGTTGTCGATGGCCTGGGCGTTATCCGGCTCCTCCAGAAGCACTTCCTGGTAGGTCGAGATGGCGTTCTCCGCGTCATCGAGCGCGGCCTGATAGAGCAGCCCCAGTCGCAGGCGAAGCTCCAGAGCCTCGGCGGGCTCTTCGCTGCTGAAGATGCGGGTGCGCAAAATCTCAGCCAGGTTGGCCCACTCGCCTTCGCGCTGGTAGAGGCGGTCGAGCGCAAGCACCGCATCGGTCTGCTCGGGCTCAATTTCGAGCACGCGCGTAAAGCGTGAAATCGCCTGCTGCGGCTGGTCGAGTTCTTCTTCGAAGATGCGCGCCACGCGCAGGTGCAACGCGGTGGCGACCTCAAAGTCGGTCACCGACACCAGGCGCTGATCGATCTGCTCGATGAACACATCCCAGGCACCGAGTTCGCCGGCAAGACGCTCCAGGGTATCGACGATCTCAACGCGTCCAGCGTCGACATTAAGGGCCTCCACGTACGTCGCAAACGCCTCGGCCTTATCGCCCATGCGCTCTTCGACGATCGGACCGACCTCTTTGTAGAGGGCGATGCGGCGATCGGGATCTTCGCTCGCGTCGATCAGCAGGCGATAGACCCAGACCAGCTTCTCCCACTGGCCGGCATCCTGATAGAGGGGCTGGAGCACCTGTGCGGCCTCCACGCTCTGCTCGTTGCGCTCCACAAGCCCCTCCAACGCCTCGATCGAGGGCTGGTGCTGCGGGTTCTGAGTGAGCACATCCTGATACACCTCGACGGCCCGAAGCGCATCGCCCAGCTGCACCTCCCAGAGGCGGCCGGAGCGGTACTTAAGCGTCTCGATTTCCTCGGCGTAGGGCGAGAGCTGGAGCTGCTGTTCAAGCGTCTCAAGGAGCTCGTGCCACTGCTCAGTGGCCTCAAAGAGCTCATCGAGTTTCTCCAGAGCGTTCTTCTCACTGGCGTCCAGATCGAGCACGCGACGGTAGGTGTCGATCGCATCATCGGGCCGCTGCAAGTGCTCCTGATAGATGGCACCCATCACATAGAGCAAATCTTTGCGTGCGGCATCGTCGTCGGCCAGGTCCAGCTTGCGGCGGTAGATGTCGAGCAGATCGTGCCAGCGCCCCATCTCGGTGTAGAGCACCTCGAGACGGTCGATGGCGTGACGGTCAGCCTCATCAATCGCCAGAGCGCGGTGGTAAACCTCCACGGCCTCATCCGGCCCGGAGAGGATGTCTTCATAAAGTGTACCGGCCTGATGGAGCAGATCTTTACGCTCATCGAGATCTTCGACGAGTTCCGATTTGGTCACCAGAATCTGCACCAGCTCCGACCACTCCTGGGTGTGGCGATAGATGGTTTCCAGCTCCTCGACCGTCTCAAGATCGGCCGGGAAGAGTTCGAGCACCGCGTGCAGATGCACCGTAGCCCGGTCGAGCTCGGCGAGCGGCTCGATGTAGATGGCCGCCGCTCGACGCATCAGGTCGCGCTTGACATCCGGGTCACTCTGGTACTCGGCCTCCTGCTCAAACACCTGCACGAGTTCTTCAAAGCTCTGGGTGGCCTCGCCGATGCGGTAGAGGCTGTCGAGGGTCTCGCTGTTGGCCACATCGTCGCGCAGCGCGCGAGCGTAGGTCACAAAGGCCGAGGCAACATCCTGAAGCTCGCTCTCATGGAGCACCGCGATACGGTGGAGGAGTGCGACACGCTCGTCGGGGTCCTGACTGACCTCAACCTGCACTTCGAGCGCGCCCACCTGGCGAGCGGCGTCGCCGCGCGCGATGTAAATCGGCTCGAGAATCTTCGAGATGCGAGCGCGCGGCGCGCCCTCCTGCATCATCAAGACTTCCATCGCCGCGTTCGCCGCCACGTTATCGGCGTCGGCGTCGAGCACCTCTTCATAAAGGTCGACGGCACGCGAGGCGTCGCCAAGCTGCGCCTCCACCAGCGCGGCCAGCCGGTTCTTGATGGGAAGCTGCGCCTCTTCCTCCACCAGCGCCAGCTCCTCTTCGAGGTTGGACGCCAGCTCGTTCCACATCGCCTCGGCCTCATAAATGCGGTCGAGTTCGGCATAGGCAGCGAGGTTCTCCGGCGAGCCTTCGAGGATCTCCAGGTAAATCGCGATGGCCTGATGCGCATCGTCCAGGAGTGTCTCCCAGACCTGAGCCTTGCGGAACTTCAGGCTTTCGGCTTTCGCGGCGTCATCGGCCTGCTCGATCTTGCGATCGAAGACGTCCAGAAGATCGCGCCAGGCCTCGGTGGTGATAAAGAGTTCTTCGAGATCATCGAGAGCGCGGGCCGAGCCGCCGTCGATGAGCAGCACCTCTTCGAGGTTGCGGCGCGCCTCGTCGTACGCCTCGCGGCGCTCTGCGTTCACCGTCGCAAGCACGAAGAAGTAGTCGACGCGCAGCGCTTCGTCTTCGATCTCGGGGAGCACGGCCTCGGAGGCGGCGACCAACGCGTCCCAGAGCTCGAGCTCATGGGCGATGCGATAGAGCTGCTCTCGGGCCGAAGTGTCCGCCGGATCACTCTGAATGACGCGGGCGTAGCGCTCAAAGGCACGCTCGCCATCACCAATCTCATTAAGCAACACATCGCCCGCGCGACGTTCCAGCTCACGCGCGGCTTTCGGCTCATCGGCGGCGTCGGCCTGAATGCTCAGCGAGCCCACCAGCTCTTCCCAGCGGCCGTGCACCTCGTAGACCGGTTCCAGGATCGTGGCGACACCGGCCTTAAAGAGCTCATCGTCGAGCAGACGCTCCAGCGCCTGGCAGGCCTCGGCGTGGTCGGGACGCCAGAGCACGACTTTGGCCAGCGCGGCCACCGCTTCTTCGACTTCACCGAGGTGGTCCATGCAGACCAGGCCAAGTTCAAAGCGCAACGCGCTCAAAAACTCGACGTCCTCTTCGGTATAATACGCCGGTGCTCCGAGGTCGATGGCGTCGAGGTCATCCATGCCTTCAAACGCCTGCTCCTGCGCGACTTCGACAGCCTCGGCAGCCGAGTCTTCGTCACCGGCGTCGGCCGCCATGTCCTCAGCGCCCGAATCATCGCTCAGGTCCGCGAGCACATCCTCGACATCATCCCCTCCGGCGAAGCCTTCGCCGAACATGGAGCGCTCCTGCGGGGCCCCCTCACCGATCAGCGCCTCGATGTCGACCAGGTTTGTGGCGTAGCGACGGCTCTTGTGACGAGCGCGACGCTCTACAAGATCGATCTCCTTACGGATCACATCGGCCAGGTCGGCATACTCTTCTTCCTGCGCATAGAGACGATGCAGTTCGGCCAGCGAGGCGAAGTTATGCTTATCGAGCTCCAGTGCCTCGTTATGACGCGCAATCGCGGTGACAACGTCGGAGGCTTCCACCTCGGCGATGCGCGCCATGCCCTGAAGAATCTGCACCCGGGCGTCGCGGTCGTCTTCGAGTTCCAGGCGGTGGCGGTAGACCTGCATCAGGTCGTCCCAGCGCGCGCTGGCAAAATAGATGCGCTCCATGGCTTCGAGCGCGCGCAGGTTGTCTTCCTCCACATCGAGCACGGCCTGGAACTGCTCGAGCGCAGCGTCGAGATCGCCCAGCTCCTCGGAGAGCACACGGCCCAGAAGTGCGCGCACCTCCAGGGTCTGCGCCTCGTCGAGGTCGGCATCCAGCGCCTGGCGGTAATGCTCCACCAGCGTGGACCACTCCCCGGCCTCGCCAGCGGTGGCTTCCAATTCGGCAACCACATCAAGCTCGGAGGGAATCTCCAAGAAGGCCTGGGAGAAACGGGCGAAAGCCCCCTCAACATCGCCGAGGCTGCTGCGGTGAAGGCGAGCCAGCTGAAGCTGTAGCGCCTTGCGCTCGGACGCCTCTTCGCGGTGCGAAAGCACGATCTCAAGAGCCGACTTCAACTTCTCGGCGTCACCGGCTTCCTCGTAGATCGGAGCGAGCTGCGCGGCAGCGGCTTCATTCTCGGCGTCGAGTTGAAGCACGCGCTCCAACTCGCGCTCGGCCCGGTTGGTATCACCGAGTTCTTCGCGCCAGATGCGCGCCGAGCGCAGCAGAAGCTCGATCTTTACGTCGTCTTCTTTAATCGTGCCGCTGAGCGTGCCCAGGATGCGCACCAGATCGGAGTAGGCATCCGACTCGGCGTAGAAGGCCTCAAGCTCGTCCCACTGACGGTTGTCGATGTAGAGACGCTCCAACGCCTTGCGCGCTTTGAGATCCTCTGGCTCGAGCGCCAGGGCGCCCTTCCAGGCTTCGGTGGCCCGCTGGCTGTCTTCGAGGCGGTCGGCGTAAAGCATACCGAGCTTCTGGTAGAGCTTCATCGACTCGGCGCTGTCGTCGCTTTGAGCGACCTTCTGCTCGAGGATCTCGGCCAGCGCCTCATAGTCGCGGTTCTTCTCGTAGAGCGTCTCAAGGGCGTCGAGGGCGTCGGCGTCGGCCGGCACCAGCGCGCGCACCTCCAGCCAGAGCTCGGTGGCGACTTCCGGCTTACGCAACTTGTCGGTGGCCAGGCGCGCCACCTCTTTCAACCCTTCTGCACGCGCCTCATCGGTGTCGAACGTTTCGATCTCACGTTTGGAGACATCGATCAGGCTCTCCCAGTCGCGGCGCTTCTCGTACATCTCCTTGAGGAAGACGATAGCGTCGCCGTGGTAGGGCTCGATCTCCAGGACCTGCTCGTAGGCTTTGATCGCCTCGGCCTGGTTGCGGAACTTCTCGATGAAGAGCGTCGCGATCTGGCTGTAGATCTCGACCTTCTGCGCAGCCGTCGGGACGATCTCGGCCTTGGTCTGCAGCATATTAATGAGATCCGACGACATGTTCATCTCGCCGTAGAGCTCAATCAGCTGATCGATAGCATCGAGATCATCGGGGGCGAGACCCAGGATCTCTTTGTAGATATTGATCGCCATGCGATCCTGGTTCATTTCTTCGCGGTAGACGCGGATCACCTCATAGAGAAGGTCGACCTTATCTTCGACGCGCTCATCGGCGAGCCCTTCGACCTCCTGCTTGACGAGATCAACGTACATCGGCCACTTGCCGGCGCGCTTGTAGAGGATCTTCAGACGGCTCTTGACCTGTTCGGCGTCGACCTGACGCTCCAGGCGGCGCAGCGCATCGATCTCTTTGTCGGGCTCGTTGAGTGCGGCGGCCAGATCGGCCATGCGCAGATAGACCTTCAGCGCGCGCTCATCAGCGTCGAGCTCGGCATGGCGCTGCTCCAGGCTGCGCTGGAACTTACGCCAGTTGGCCTGGGCCTCTTCCAGGTCGGAGAGCGCGTCGAGCACCGGCGCATCGTTGACCTCTTCGGCGATGGAACGAGCCATCTCCACGTCGCTGAGTTCGTAGAGAGCAATGCGCGCGCGAAGCGCGCCGCCACCTTCAACCTCCGAAGACTCCACGGCGTCGAGCGCGCCTTTCCAGAACGCATTGTCCGCGTAGAGGTAACTGACACGCTTGTAGTATTCGAGTCCCTGACCGGCCGAGAGCGCGCGTTCAAAGAGCGCGACGCCTTGCGCGGCATCGCTGGTGTGGCGCGCCTGCAGGCGCGCGGCGCGCACCAGAAGGCGCAGGCCTTCTTCGCCGCCGGCGACGTCAGCACGCTCGACCATCGCCGAGTAACGCTCGCGCCAATCACGCGAGGCGTTGGCCGGCTCGTCGTCCGCGACCAACTCGACGTCCTCAATGGCTTCAAGCTCTTCGAATTCTTCGAGCTCTTCGGAGTCATCGGCCGCTTCAAACTCCTCAGCCTCAACGTCTTCGGAGACGTCGAGTTCTTCGGCCTCGTCGAGTTCTTCGGCGTCCCCGGCAGCTTCCAGCTCCTGGTCGTCGTCGGACGACACGTCCATGTCGTCGTCGAGTTCGTCGATCGCCTCGCTCTCTGCAACTTCGGCGACTTCCAGCGCTTCGCCATCCCCGTCTTCCACGGCTTCCAGCGCCTCCACGTCCTCAGACTCATCCGCGGCCGCCAGCGCCTCATCTTCGCCGTCAGCCTCGGCATCAAAGGCATCGACCGGAAGATCGGGGAGGTTGTCGGCAACAGGCTCCGCATCCACCTCGTCGAGCATCAGAGACTCGTCAAGTTCCATCGTCATGGGCGCGGCTTCGGCGGCCTCGACGGGAAGCTCGGGGAGCTCCTCAGAAGCAGGCTCCGGCTCGATCTCTTCAAGGACGAGAGACTCGTCAAGTTCCATGGTCATCGGGGCGGCTTCGGCCACCTCCTCTTCGACGACGGAGCTCTCCTCGATCGCGTCAAGCTCCATGCCCTCGGGCTCAAAGCCCAGGGCGACTGCGGCCTGGAGTGCCTCGGTGTTGGTGGGGTCTTGCTCCCACGCAAAAACGAAGCACTGGCAGGCGCTCTCCGCACTGTCCAGATAGTCCCGGTAGACCTCACCCACGGTCAGCGAGAGCGCCGACTGACGCAGGGGATCGGCAGTCTGCTCGATCTCCTCGATCATCAGCGTGGCGAGCTTCTCCCAGGCGGCCTGCTTGCGCGCGAGAACCTGACGGGACCAGAGCGCGACGACGTTATTCGGGTCGAGATCCAGCGCCCACTTGTACGCGGTGTCCGCCTGCTCCAGGTCTCCGACGAAGTCCTCCAGGATCGAGCCCATGCGCTGGTACAGCCGGCTCTGGTAGCCGCCGTCGGTATCATGCTCCAACGCCTCGGCGAAGAAGGTCTGCAGCTGGTCGGCGTCGTCCTGCAACGCAAGCTGGAAAAGATACGCCTCCACACTGACCAGGGTATCTTCGCCGACACTCAGCGAATGACTGAGCAGCTCCACGCCGCGCTCCAGATCGTTGAGACGACCACCGGCCATGCGCGCGGCCTCAAGGTAGAGGCGCGCAGCGGCGTCACGCGAGGCAGATCCCTGCGCGCGTTCCTCAAAGATCGCTACCAGCTCGGCCAGCTCCTCGGTCGACCCGAAGGCCTCCTCCAGACGGCCCACAGGCGCGAGATCGTAGGGGTTTGCTTCCAGCTGGGCGACGTATTCCTGAACCTGGTTTTCGCGATTCATGTGCTCTTTGGTCGGCCTGGAGGGTAAGGAAGAGAGCGCCGGCCCGCGATCATGGGGGCCTTTGCTCAGGGCGTCGACGTCAACCGCCCGGCTCGGTCATAGGGGCCCTCGGGCAGCGCCGTGGCGCCGCCTCCATTGAGGACCTCTAAGGGGGGAAAGGTCTGAACATCACACTTCAACGTGACCATCGAAAATCGTTGGCCGAGGTATACCACAGCGCTCCGAAGAGCGGCAACGCGCCGTATGTCGATCACCGCTACGGCACGTGACCCCGCTCGGGGTGCTATTTCGCGTCGCTCTCGTCTTCTTCTTGAAGCTCGGTCAGCAGGGCCTGTGCCGCAGCCTGGCGTGCCACATCCTGGGTCGCGGCACCGCTGGCCAGAAAACTCTCCAGCTGCGCGACGGCCCCGTCGGTATCCCCGCGCCGGTGGTGAGCGACAGCAAGGTTGAAGTTGGCTGAACCGTGCCCGGGCTCTTGCTTCATCGTCGCTTCAAAGCTCCGGGCGGCCTCATCGAAGCGCCCAAGCTCCATACGCGCCACGCCCAGTCCGTGAAGCAGACGCGTGGAGGTCTGGTTGTTCTGCACCCCATTCTCGTAGACCTGCACGGCGTGGTCGCTCAACCCGAAGCGAAGATAAAGGTCGGCCAGAGCGTGGTAATGCTCTCCGCCCGGATCTTCTTTGCTCATGCGCAGACGCGGGTTGGTCTCGATGGCCCGGGTGTAGCTGGCCACGGCATCGCTGTGGTTGCCGAGGCTGTCCTGAGTCAGCCCCAACCGAAACCATGCTCGGGAGAAGCTCTCATCGTTAGCAACCGCCTTCTCAAACTGCGTGACGGCATCATCGAGCTTGCCTTGATCCACAAGCGCCGTGCCCAGACGGTAGGCGTACTGAGCGTTGGTCGGCTCGAGATCCAGCGCGCGGCGATAACCCCGGGCGGCTTCTTCGTAATTATCGAGACGCATCTGGTAGACCTGCCCCAGAAGATACGCGGCCTCGGCGAAGGTCGGATCGATGCGCAGCGCCTCTTCCATGTGTTGGACCGCCTCACTGGCCGAACCGGCCTGAAAAGCCTCCATTCCCACATTGAGTTCTCGAACCGCGGCGGTCCGGTCGGCGTTACATCCCACCAGAACAAACGCCAAAAGAAGGGTCATCAGGAGCGCTTTCAGACGCGCCCTCCTCCTGGAATCAACGCACCTGGTCTTCACACGGCTGGGCAGGCTCATGAATCGCTTCCTCCGTTCAAAACGTGAGTTCAACGCTCCGGCGCCCCGGGGCACGGGATGCGGCAGACCCATCGTACCTCTAGCGCCAAAGCGCTGACAACCGGGCAAGTGTTGCAATTCGATCGTGGTGCGGAATTTTACGCTCCTTCTCAAACACACCAGCAGAAGGCGATGTTCTTCCGACATTCGAGCGACCCCAACACCACTTCTCATACCATAGACGGATGTCCATCTTTCGCTTCGCCGGGATCAGAACTGACGTCAAAGGAGGAGTTCACGTTGACGATGCCCTCGCCAGCAGGTTTGGGAAAGCCTCACCCACCGATGCTTTCCAACATACATGCCTCCGGGGCCGCGCAATATACCGAGCACGCTCTCTCACTGACCTGCGTGACCTCGCCAGTCGGCACCATGATCCATCGCATGCTAACCCGGCCGATAAGCTCAGAGTCTCGCGCTGCCTCGAAAGCGTACCATGGGTCGATATCGTCCAGGTCCTGGTCAATGATGCTCTCAGGTGAGCGGTGGATGCACCATCGGGCGTTTGAATATGCGCGCTTCAGATGAAGGGTTCGCGCTGGTGGCCCCCCGACCATCGCCCACGCCAGCAGCAAGCCTGCGACTAAAACAACGTATGCCGAGCCCCGTGCATCGAACACATCCCTGAAAAGCGGGCCAAAATGTATAGGGATACATACGACAAAAGGCCCCCTGGCGGGAGCCTTTTGCGAATCGCGTCGCTTCACATGCGAAGCGTCAGGAGCTGAAGTTGAAGGGGTAGTTCACGTTGACGATGCCTCCGCCTTTGGGCTCGGGGAAGACCCAGCGGCGAATGCGCTGCGTCATGCATTGCTCCACGGCGGAGTTGTTCATCGAGGTCTCCGTCACCGAGGCGATCGTGACCGAACCGGTCGGAGAAATCACCCAGCGGATGGTGATACGCCCGGCGAGGTTCGGGTTGCGCTGAAGTTCTTGCTCGTAGCAGTGCTGCATCTCGCGGCGATGCTGACGAACGACACGCTGGATAATCTCACGGTCAAGCGAGCCCTGAACCGCCGGACGGCCCGGAATGATCTTGGGCTGACGAACCTCGCGGTCGCCCAGGTTCGCGCCGCCCTTCCCGTAGTTGCCGCCGCCTTTGCCACCGCCACCACGACCGGCAGTGCCGACCTGCGCCATGCCAATGCCGCGCTCCGAGACACCGCCGCCGCCACGACCGGCACCGGCCAGTCCCAGACCACCAACACCGGCGGCCGCGCCAGCCTGGCTGCCCGTCATGTTGCCCAGGGCGTGCATCGCGTCGCTCCCCACCGAGGTATCACCCGAGCCCCACATGCTGCTGAGCGACGCATCGTTGAAGGCCGCCAGCGCACCGGTGTTCATCGCGATCTCGGTATCACGCGCCTTGCGAAGCTCGATCTCTTCGTTGGTCGAAGGCCCCTGAACCGCCAGATGATTATCGGCCTCTTCGGCCATCTGATCGCCGGCTTCGCCTTCGTCCCCCTTCTGGGCGGCGGCCTCCTCCTGTTGATTGCCGCCTTCAAGCCAGTCGGGAACTTCTTCTTCAATCTCTTCCTGCTCCGGCGGCGCGAGCAGCTCGACGAAGCGATCCTGGGCTTTGAACTCGTGAAGTTCAAACGCCCCGTGCCCTTCCGGCCACGAGAAGACCATCACCAGGAAGAGGATATGCAGCATCGCGCTGGCCGCATGGTAGGGAATGGGCTGGCGATCGATCGCCATCATTCCACCGCCCAGCGCCGGCATGGTCGTAAAGTGAATCAAAAAGGTGTTGGTACCGAACTCCACCCGCACGCTGGTCCGCGGCCCCATCGCGATACTGTAGCCCCCGGCGACCTCGGAGCTCCCGGTGGCAAGCCCGCGGCTGATCGCTTCGGCCAACGTAAACTGCTGACCTTCGTGCTGAATCAGCCCTTCCATCTGCGCCGAAACATTGACCCGGTAACCTCCGCCCTCGCTGTAGCTGACCAGCGGGAATTTCGGCTGGTTCACGAGCGGGTCCTCGACCACAAAGTCGTTGGTCTCGTCCGGCCCGATGATCACCGAACGCGGGGTCTCGTAGGCGTTGACCGCAAGGACGTGATCGGTCCACAGAAACGCCACCTCCAGGGTCTGACCACCAACCGGATCGAAGAAGCGCTCGGTGTAGAGCTCCGTATCACTGGGGCCTTTCACACCGGCGGGATCCGGGGTCGCCACCCACTCGCCCTGCGGGTCGTAGAAGCCGTGCGCCACCTGCCAGGCACCCTGCTCGTCGTGGTAGCCATAACCGTAGTGGTAGGTGCCCTGGTCGTCGTAATAGCCCGGGATGTAGTTGCCGGCGTCGTCGTAGTAGCCCTCCATACTGAAGGGCTGAACCACCGAGCCATCCTCCAGACGAATGTAGCCTTCGGGGAGCTCACCGGTGGCTGCAAACGCGGCGGCCGGCGTGGCCGCAACCTCCACCACCTCGGAGAGACGCACCACAGTGTCACCGAACTGCAGCTCATCGCCAGCCCCCACCGCCGCCTTGGTGATCTTCTCGCCATTGACGTAGGTGCCCGAGGCGCTGCCCAGGTCAATCGCCATAAAGGTGCCGTCGGGCTGACGCTCGAGCACCGCGTGAATGCGCGAGACGCGATCATCATCCAGCCGGATATGCGAGCTGGAGAGCTTCCCGACCTTGACGTTGTCCTGCTCCAGCTTGACCGTTGAGACGACCTGACCGGCTTGAATAATTTCGGCTTGAAGCATCATGCAATCTCCACTCGTGGCGTGTGCGATTCACACGCACCCGGGCTGCGCTGCCAACCCTGCAAACTAGAGCGTCTCAACGCTCTTGAGCATCTCAGGGATAAAGTCCTGGCGGATGTTGATCAGGCTGCTGGTCTTGCCTCGCTGATCGCCCGTGATGTTCTCGCCATCAGGGCGGATCAGGTTACCAGTGAGGTCCTCGCCATCGAAGTCGTAGGTGGTCTCCTCCTGGTAGACCACGCCCTCGTCGCCGGCCTGGCCGCTGGCCGCACCCGCCTCTGGCAAGGACTGAGCGAAGGAAGTCGCCGGGAGGATCATCCCCAGCGCCACCAAACCTGTTAAGAACGCGCGTTTCATCGCTTCGTCTCCTCGATCCGGGCGCACGCTGCGCTCAGATCACCTGATTGTCTGCCTCAATGTGCTTTAAAAAGCCTAACACACCGATGAAAACCCTGCCAAACCCCGGCCGGGTAAAGGGACGTAAAGATCAAGGATTCTCTTCGAGCGGAGCGCTCGCGTCGGGATCCCCATCCTCGGCCGGCGGCGCATCCTGCGCCTGCTCCTCGGAGGCCGAAGCCTCTGCGGCAGCGGCGGCTTCGGCCTGAGCAACCTCTGCAGCGATCATGTCACGCTGCTCCACCAGCATCGGGATCTGCTCGCGGGTCATGTCAATGATCTGCTGAACCTGCTCAATACGCTTGCTGACGTCGTCGCGCTCCTCGACGTGCTCTCCGCCCTCGTAATGCAGGAAGTTGTTGTAGTGCTCGATGGACTTCTCGTAATGGCCGATCGCGTTCTCCAGGTTCGCGATCGTCCAGTCCATCTGCCCGACCATGTCATCGGGATCGGGAGCCTCGGTGTCGCCGCCGAGCTGCGCGTTTTGCGCGAGGTGCTCATGCTCCAATACGCCGAGGTTAAATTGCACCAGGGCGTTCTCCGGCTCCAACTCCAGCACCCGCTCATAGGCCTGGCGGGCACCGTCCAGATCACCGAGACCGCGACGAGCCACGCCGATGGCGACGATGGCCTCTTTATTCTGCGGCTCAATCTCCAGGACGCTCTCAAACAGCTCGATGGCGCGCTCGTAGTCGCGCACATTGAGGATGATCGCCCCCAGGTTCATCTTCGCCGGCACATGTTTCGGATCGACCTCCAGAGTCTTCTGGAAGTAGGCGATGGCCGAGGTCACATCGTTTCGCACAAGCTCAATGTGGCCCAGGATGTTGTAGAGGTCCGGGTCGTTCTCATCGATCTGAATGGCGTTGAACATCACAAGACGCGCCACCTGGTGGTTGCCACGATCGAAGTAGATGCGCGCCAGGTTGCCGTAGGCGCGGGTATTTTGAGAGTCGCCGGCCAGCGAGCGACGCGCATGGTTGACGGCCTCGGCATACTCACCACGCTCCCGCAACATCACCGCGATGTTGTTATGCGCCGCCGGGTTGTAGGGCTGCACTTCGATGGAGCGCTGAAAGTAATCCCAGGCCTCATCGCGCTCGCCACGCTCCATCTCCAGCATACCGATGTTGACGTAGGCCTCGCCGAGCTTCGGCGCAAACTCCGCGGCCTTCTCATAGGCCTCACGCGCGCCCTCGAGATCGCCTTCCATCTCCAGAATCACGCCGAGGTTGAACCAGGCTTTTCCGAAGCGGCGGTCTTCTTTGAGCGCTTTCTCCAGAAGATCTTTGACCTCGGCGTTGCGGCCTTCGCCGCCGGCCTCCCAGACTTCAACGGCTTTTTCAAACTCGGCGATCGCGTTGACGTTGTTCGTGCCACCGGACTCGGTGGCCTGACTCATGTCGTCGGCGCGCTTCGACGCGCCACCGCAAGCAGTCGACCAGGACAGCGCCAGCGCGGCGATGAGGATGAGGAACTTATTTTGAGAAACTCGCATAGGTCTCTTTTCCTTGGAACCTGTCACAGGGGCGGCCGATGGTAGCGACCACCCCCGTCAGAAACGCTCCGGGGGTACAGGGGCCAGCGTCGGCCCCGCTCCATCCGACTTCAGGAAGCCGGCTCGCTCTCCACCTCTTCAGGGGCCTCATTGATCGCCTGCTCATCGCTTCCCAGGCCACCCAGGATATCTTCATCCTCCACATCATTGATGAAGCCCGAGCGCATAAAGCCGTCGCGGAAGAAGACCGGAGAAGCGCGCATCTCCGAGGGCTTACGGAACTCGCGGGGACGCAGGTCAGCGAGTGCAACTTCGGCCTGGCGGCTGTACTGGTTGAACCAGTTGGCCCGCCGCGCCGTTGCCAGCGCTTCGCGGTACATCTCCACGGCGTTGTCCTCAATCAATGAGGCTCGGTCCTCGAGAATACCCCGGTAGATCTCCTGCTGCTCATAGGTCAGGCGGCTGGGCACCGGGCTGTTGCGGAAGGTCTCAGCGAAGTTCTGAAAACCACTGCCAATACGGTAGAGCGCGGCGATGGCCCAGTCGGGGCGACCGAACACGATGACTTCTTCGTAGACTTTACGAGCCTCCTCGATCGCTTCCATCTTGGCTTTGGTTTTCTTGGTGAGCTCCTCCGCGTTGGAGGAATCGATGCTCAGGGCGGCCGCCCGCTCGAAGATATCCTCGCCCATCATGAACTTGGCCTGGGCAGCGGCGTCGCGGCCGGTGGTCATCTCGGCGCGCTCCTCCTCGCTCATGCGCTCGTAGAGGCGCAGGGTGCGCTCAAACTCCTGGAGCGCGTCGCGACGGCCGTTGCGGCCACCGTTGTTCCAATGATGCAGCCCCACCTTCACGCGCGCTTCCAGCATGCGATCGTTGGTGCCGTTTTCGGCGTGGCGACGCAGGTACTGCTGGTACTGCTCAAAGGCTTCGTTCTTCTTGCCCTGCTCTTCGTAAATCTGAGCGATCTGGAAAAAGACCTCCGCGGTCTCTTGCTTGTTCTCGCTGGCAAAGAGCTCCATGTAGCGCTCGTAGTTGGCGATCGCCTCATCGTACTGCCCCAGCCCCTGCCGGAAGGTCGAGGCGTTGGAGAGCGCGTCTTCGGCCTTCTCATGCTCGGGGAAGTTGCGCACGAAGGCTTCGTAGAAGCGCGAGGCTTCGCTGTAGACGGCCAGCGCGTGGTAGTTGCCGCCGATATTAAAGAGCGTTTCAGGGGCGAGCTCCGAGCTGGGTCGTACGCGCAGGAGGTGCAGACGCACCTGGATGGCCGGACCGATCTCACGCAGGCGCTCGAAGTCGAGCGCGGCGTTGTAGAGCGCCTTATCGACGTACTCCGACTCGGGGAAGTCGCTGGCGTAGGCGACGAAACACTCCGCAGCCTGACGCCACTCTTCCTCATCGTCGTGCACCGTGCAGACCTTGAAGCGAATCGCCATGTGCAGGTTGGTGACGTCTTCCTGGAATTCGGCATCATCGATCGGGTCGACCTCAATGTAGCGCTCGACGGCCGCGTTGAGGTTGTCGAAGTCCTGCAGAAGGTTGAGCGAGTCGAGGTGCAGGTTGGCCGAGATCACCGCCAGGCGATGTTCGCTGTGGGAGAAAGCGATGTCTTCAAAGATTGTGGCGGCCTGCTCCAGGTGATCAAAATCGTAGTAGGTGCGTGCCATGGTGTATTTGACGTCGACCATGCGATCGCCGTCGGGCACGTACTCCACGTAGTTCTCACAGGCGGTCATCAACTTCTGATAGACCTCCGGCAGCTCTTTGGGCTCGGGGATAGCCGGGGTCTCTTCCTCGCCCCCTTCCTCATCAAAGGTGGCCTCAATGACCGCGCGCTCCTCGGAGGTATCCACGATGTAGAAGTAGGCCAGCACCGTGGCCAGCACTGCTTCTTTGGTGTACTCGCCATCCGGCTCAAGCTCCAGGACCCGCTCGTAGGCTGCGGCGGCCTCTTCCCAGTTCTCCAGCTGGTAGAGAAGCTCCCCGTAGAAGAAGGTCATCATGTATTCGTGTTCGGTGTCCTGGAAGGTCTCCAGGTAGAACTTATAGAGGTAGTACGCCATCGCGTAGAGGTCGGCGTTTTTGGTGCGCTGGGCCTCACGATGGTAGGTCGTCGACCAGTTGCGCGCGGCCTCTTCAACTTTGGTGCGAATCCTCGGGTAGTTCTGCTCTTCGGTGTCTTCGAACTGCCCGCCATCGGCCAGCTGCACCAGGCGCATCATGCGCACCAGCTCCTGAATGCTCTCCTCGGAGTAGGCGTTGTTGGTGGTCTGGTTGCGGACGATCTCATACTGATAGTCGACCGTCTTGACGCTCTCCTGGTTGAGGCTGATGAGCTCCCGGTACATCCGCGTGGAGTCGCTCAGCTGAACCTGGTCGCCGTAGAAGACGGCCAGGCGCTCAGTCATCTTCAGCCAGTCTTCGCGCTCGGGGGCGATGTCCTGGAAGAACTCCACGGCCTGGTCGGGCGAACCGATCTGGGCGTAGGCACGCACGATGTCCTGGCGAACCTGACGCATCAGCGCGACCATCGTGCCGTCATCGGGACGCTCGCGCGCCGCGTCGATCACCGTGAGGAAAACCTCAATGGTGCGCTCGTAGTTCTCAAGGTTGTAGTAGGTCCACGCCAGCTTGTAGAGGCCGTAAGGGTAGACGTTGGATTCGGGGTACTCGGCGACCTTCTGGTAGGCCTTGAGCGCCTCGAACATCTCCCCTTCGTCGAAGTAGAACTCCCCGAAGTAGAGGAGAACCTGGGGCACGAACTCAGTCTGGGGGTAGTTGGCAATGAGTTCGCGGAAGATATCCAGCGCCTCGGTCTTGCGACCGACATCCATCAGGTTGGAGCCCAGATAGAAGTAGACCTTGTCGAGCTCGCCGAAGTCGGGATAACCGCGAATGATATCAACGTAAAGCTGCACCGACTCTTCGCGCAGGCGCTTGGCTTCGGCCTGCATATCTTCCATCTGCGCGCGACAGCGGCGCGCGCCCTGCTCGTCGCCTGCGTCGTTGTAGCGGTAGCACTCATCCTGACGTTCCACCGCCGAGTCGTCGTAGTAGCGTGAACGCTCCCAGAAGATCTCCGAGAGGTTAAAGAGGTACTCGGCGCGCTGGGGATCGCTCTCAGGGGTGGAGCGGATCAGATCGCGCAGCTGGACGATGGCCTCGTCCTGACGCTGAAGACTGGCCAGGCTTCGCTGGGTGACGAACTGGGTGGCGCTAAAGCGTGGCCCCTGCTCCTCGTTCTCCAGGGTCGGTCGCTCAGTCTGCTGCGTCGTCTCCTGGACGGCGATCTCGTGCTCGACCTTCTCGTCTTCCTCAGGCTGAGCGGCAGCATCAAGCGGCCCCAGAGTCAGCGAGAGGGCGGCGGCTGCGAGAAGTACGCGCCAGCGCCGGGGTGAATGGTGATCGTAGAAACTCTTCATGACCCGCTCCTTAGCGAGACGCGCTCAGGCGACCCTATCGCCACCGCCACCGTGGGCACAGTGTCCCCCCCGACCTGCCTCCCACTCAGCGTCGGCATTCCGATTTGACGTTGAAGAAGTAGAACCCTAACTCATCTTTCCAGTACTCACCGTCGAACTCCCAGTAGAGATGTTCATCGGTGATATCCAGCGAGGGTCCATCGCCGGGGCCACGATCATCGAGCTGCATTCCGGCGCGTAGCTCCGCTTCAATTTCCCCGCGTTCGGAGCGCGCGACCTCAAACAGAATTCGTTTCTGCTGGCTGACCAGCCCTTCGAGCTCGCCGATGACGCGCTCAAGTCGCTGCTGGGCCAGCTGCCCGGCATCGGAGACGGCGAAGCTCCGGGCGATCGCCGCTTCCTGCAGGAGGCTATCGCCCAGTGTGCTTGTCTTCCAGCTCGCAGGGAGCTGCTCCATCGTCTCAAGCTCTTTATCGATGGCGCCGACCAGCGCAAAGCTCTTCTCGATCTGACGGTCGCTCAGCGCTGCACGAAGCGCGCTTCGCACCTCGGCATCGCCTTCAAAATCACCGCCTTCCCACTTCCTTGCCCACTCATACATCAGAGCCGGATCATTATTGGTGGCGATCACGCCTTCGAGTTCGGCTTTGACGCCCTCATAGACGTAGTCGAAGTCGTCGAGGACGTCGCGTACCCGGGCGAAGTTGCAGTTGTAGAAGTAAATCACCGCCGCCAGGATCGGCCCCTCCGGGAAGTACTCATTCCGGAAGAAGGGGGAGTTGATCGTGTGCAGGTTCCCCAGGGCCTGGTTGAACTGATCCACCTGGAAGAAGCCCCAACTCGACTCGAAGAGAGCATCGGGCCAGCGAGGGCTGTCGCGCTTGATGCGCTCGTAATAGCTCAGGCTGGTGTCGTAATCGCCGGTCGAGTAGTAGACGCGCGCCATGCCCAGGTGGGTCAGGTCAAGAAGACGACGCTCCTCACCCCGAAGCTCTTCGGGTTGAGCATCGCGGGTCAGGTAACGCAACACATCGCGGAAGGCGTCAACCGCCGGTCGCGCATCGTAGTTGGCCACATGGGTGATGCCAGCGATGTAGCGTGCCCGGGCGTAGCGATCGCTGCTGGTGCTCACGTAATTGAGCATGCGCAACGACTCGTCAATGTTGAGGGTCTCGTAGAAGTGGCGGCCCACCAGATAGGCATAGGTGTCGCGGTAGTCCTGCGGCACCACCTCCGGAAAAAGCGGCGCGTAGCCGGCCAAAAGCTCGGCAAGCATCGCATCACCGGGGATCACCTCGGTGAGCAGGAGCAGGCCGCGCAGCGCAGCATCGTAGAAGGGGTGGAATTCACCTGCCTCGACGATGCGGGAGAAATACGCCAGCGAGCCCTGGTAGAGCTCCATGCGGAAGAGCGTCTTGGCCAGTTCGTACTCCGCCTCCGGGTAGTAGTTCTCGGCACCGGGGGTGTCGTCCATCAAGACATCGTTAAAACGCAGGCTGGCCTCGGCGTACTTGCGATCTTCGTAGAGGCGCTTGCCTTCCTCGATGAGTTCCACAAGGTGGGGGAGCTCATCAATGGCTTCGACCTCATCGACATCGAAGTTGAACCCGTCCTGAGCCGACGCTTCGGACAAAAGCCCCAGAGACATGATGCCGGCACAAAAAGACGCACACGCGTTAAGCTTCCAGTTCATTGCAACTCCAGTCAGGGGCGCTCGCCGGCGAAGTCGTTGCTCCGGGGCGAACGGTGCGACTACTGAGCGACGGTGTTAGCGACGCAATGACGCACGCCACTGAGCATCACAAATTCGCGACAGACGCCATCGGGGCAGTCCGCATCGGTGCTGCATTCGACGGTGCAAAAGGGCTCACTGCCCTGGTACTTCGCGCAGGTGCGCGTTTCGCACTGGAGCTGCTCCTCAACCACGCATGAGGCTTCGGATCTGCCGCTCTCCACACAGGCACTGAGCGTGGGGTCGTCGGGGTCGATGGTGCATGCCGCATACAGGTCGTCGGTGCAGCCGCTGAACCACAGCGCCAGCACCAACACGCCGACTAGCCGGGCCAGATGAGCCGATCGCGTTTTCACGTCACTCCTCCAAATCGATGGGGTCGAACTGAATTCGGCGCTAGGATGCCTTTGGGCTCAAGGCCACGTCAAGGCGGGAGATGTTGCGCATTGTCGCGCGATCGCCCAAAGAAAAGGCCGCTGCGCCTGGAGCGCAGCGGCCTTCTCAACTCGCAATAACTTTGACGTTCTCGCGAGCGACGCACTCAGGCGACTTACATGCCTTCTTCGGCCGGAACTTCGTCGGTCGCCATCTCTTCGGTGGCTTCCTCTTCGGCAGCGCCGTCTTCGGCAACTTCTTCACCAGCCGCTTCTTCGGTGGCTTCTTCTTCGACCACTTCTTCAGCCGCCGCTTCTTCGACCACTTCCTCTTCGGCCGCTTCTTCGGTGGCTTCTTCGGTCACGGCGGTTTCGGCCGGGGCTTCGTCAGGGGTGGCTTCGCCGCCGGAGCAAGCCACGGTGAAGGTCAGGCCCAGGGCGAAGAAGGAAACAAGAATCTTGTTCAGCATGGTAACTCCTCAAGTGAATCAGGGTTCAACAAGAGCGGGCAACGAACATCGCGACCCACGGCAGTCGGCGGGTGCCGACACCCGCCTACGACCATGGCAGCGGGGGTGTTTGTACTGGCGTTTAGCCTTATTCCCGCGCAGCGTCAATTCTATCGCAAAATCTTTTTGTGAAGTTACGTTGCCCAACCGACCTGCCCGGCCGTTGGACCTTCGACGCGCAACAGGTAGACTACGGCCTGTCGAGCACCTGTGTTGTGGTGATACTCCCCCCCCTCGGGCAGCTTCGCGATAGGATGAATGAACGCGATGCAACTCTTCGCATCGAGCGCATGGATAGGTCATGAAACATTGTATGCAACTTCTGTTGTGCCTTGGATTCAGTGTATGCCTGATGAGTTCGGTGGCATGGGCTCAGGACCCGAAACCCGCCGAAGAGCTTGTTGGAGAACAGGCCCGCGAGGAAGCATTACTCGCTGCTGCCAGCGAGATTGCTGTACAGGTCGCCAACATCCGAGGCCTCGAGTTACTGGCCGAGATCCCCAAAGGGGTCAAAGACCGCGAAGCGCTTCGCACGATGCTCATTGAGCAGCTCCACAACGAGATTCCCGAAGAGGTCTTTCTCGCAGAAGAGCAGATGTTTAAGCGCCTGGGCATCTTCGAGCCCGAGGTCAACTACCGTCAGCTGATGCTGGACCTGCTCACCGAGCAAATTGCCGGCTTCTACGATCAAAGCGCCAAAGAGCTCTACATCATGGTGGGGCTACCCGAGCAGTTGCAGTACTCGGCGATGGCCCATGAGATCTTTCATGCCATTCAAGATCAGCATTTCGATATTGGCGCGTTGCTCGCCCCCTTTACCTCTCAGGAGAACGGGGATTTCGCACTGGCGCGCATGGCGCTGATCGAGGGGGATGCCACCGTTCTGATGATCGATTACGTGCTCTACGAGAGCGGGACGCTTCCTGCCGGCCGCGCGCTGAGCGTGGCCGATGTCCCCATGATCACCGCCACCCTGCTGGAGATGAACACCGAAGAACTCGCCGCCACTGAGGGCATGGGCACCCCGGGGATGATGGGAATGGGCGAGAGCGCTGTTCCCTCTCTGACCGACTCGGTGCTGGGAAGCGCCCCGCGGATTGTGCGCGATCTGCTGCTCTTCCCCTATATCGAAGGGATGCGTTTTGTGCTGCGCGCGCGGGCCAACCGCAACTGGAGTGATGTGGACGCGATCTACGCCGACGCGCCGGTTTCCACCACCCAGATCCTGCACCCGGAGCGCTATTTTGCCGGAGAGCTTCCCATCGACGTTCAGTTTGATGCGGCGGAAGCGCTTGGCGGCTACGAACCGATCTTCGACTCGGTGCTGGGCGAACTTCAGATTCGCTCCTGGCTGGCCACCCATACCGACCGTTACGAGGGGATCCCTGATCCGGGCGAAAGCGCTGCGGGCTGGCGCGGCGACCGATTGCTTGGCTACCGCAATGACTCCGGTGAGGTGGTGGCCGTGCATGTCAGCAGCTGGGAGAACGAAGACGAAGCCCGCGAGTTCGCCAGCGCTCAGGTCGCGATCGCTGAGGCGCGCTACGAGGCCGGCGCAACCCACCAGAGCGGTGAACATGGTGAGTCCTGGTGCCTGCGTCACGGGCCAAACACCGATGGAGAGCGCGTGTACATCGAACGCTGGGGCGATCTCGTGCTTTTGATTGATGGTGCCCCCTCCAGCCTGGGCGAAACCGGTGAGGAACGCGACCCGACGACGTACCTGGCGCGAGATGCGGTATGGAACACCCTCTCCCGCGTGCCCTTTGAAGCCGCGCTCGCGGCTCGCGAAGCTAACAAGGACGCCGAAGAAGAGCAGTCGGACGAAGTAAGCGCCGAAGGCGCGCCGGCCGACAATGATCTCCGAGAAACCAGATAAAGCCGCGACCATCCGTGTCTCCTCCCCCTTCACCATCAAAGTGTCGCCGAAGGGGGGGCGTCAGCAGGTGTTTCCCTGCGCATCAAATGCCCCTTCAATATGAACGATTGCGGCCGGGCGTTTGCCGAAGTCGACTGTGATGACGTCAAAACGATAGCGCACGCCGGTACGTCGACGCTGGCAGATGTAGCGATGAGCCAGACGCGCGATGGTACGCCGCTTGCGGTAACTCACCGCCAGAGTCGGTGAGAAGCGATCACAACGGCGGCGACTCTTGACCTCCACGAAGGCGACAATCGGGTCCTCCCCGGGGCGTGCTTTACATGCGACCAGATCGAGTTCGCCGTAACGTGAGCGCACATTTTGTGCCTCAATCGACCATCCCTTTTGCTCCAGATACGCGCGCGCCAACGCCTCGCCGGCAAGTCCCAGCTGCTCGACATCCTCGCGTTCGATCCAGTCCCCACTTCCAACACTCATGGTCTCCCCCTTCACGTTGGTAGAGTTGCGGGTCTTCTCATACCGCTTCATGTGGCAGCGCTCAGGGCGCCACGTGATGCATCTTCAAAGACTGAACACGCGTATCGTACCGTCAAGGCAAATCGGTTGAGATCCCGACAAATTCGCGCACGCCTTTAAAACTCTTTCGGTGCAGCGGGCAGGGACCGAGTGTGGCAATCGCTTTGCGGTGGGCGGCCGTTCCGTAACCCTTGTGCCCCTCAAAACCATATCCGGGCCATCGCACTTCGGCCTCTCGCATCAAGCGATCTCGGGAGACTTTGGCAACGACGCTGGCCGCTGCTATGGCAAAGCTACGCGCATCGCCTTTGACCACCGCAACCTGGGGAAGATCGACATCGGGTATGAGCATGTTGCCATCGACGACGATGAGGTCGGGGCGCTGCTCGCGAACTTCGACAAGTTGGTGCACCGCGTGGCGCATCGCCTCAAAGGTGGCCTGAAGAATGTTGATCGCGTCGATACGCTCGGCACTGGCGGCAGCCATCGCCACGCGTCGGGGTTGCGCACAGAGGGCGTCGTAGAGAACTTCGCGATCGGCCTCCTGCATCTTCTTAGAGTCGTTGAGGCCGGGCCAATCCGAAGCATCGTCCACACTGAGCGTCCACCAACAAGCCGCGGCGTGCACCGGGCCGGCAAGCGGTCCGCGACCCGCCTCATCGACCCCTATGATGTGCAGGTGTCCCCGCTCACGAAGCTCACGCTCCAGCTCACCGATCTCGGGAGGCGTCGCGGTAAAAAGGGCCTGCTGACTCATGATTTGGCTCCCAGGATGGCGATCTGCCCCTGACGTGCCGCGCTCTTAAAGACCGACTCAAGGCGCGAGGCGTGGGCAGGCGTCATCATCAAGGCCGGATCGGCGATCCAGATCGATTCGAGCCCGCTTCTCTCATCGCCGCGGGCTGTGCTGATAAAAAGAGAGAGCGCAAGCGCGCACACCACCACCTGAACCTCGGCCGAGCGAGTACGCTGCCACAGCTCAAGCTGCTCACCGGTGAGCGCTTCAACACGAAGCTCTCCGCGATCATCAAGGGAGACATCGCTAAAGCGTTCTGAGAGCACATGCCCGCAAACCTTCGACCACATCGCCCGAGTACTCTCACTTAGCGCGCCGTGAATCCACTGCCCGTTGCGCTCGGCAACCCACTTTAAGAGCTCCAGGGGGTTGGACGGCAGCGGAGCAGCGCTGCCGTCGGCCCCCTGATCGGCGTTGGCACGGATCTCAACCGGGTCGGCGCCCAGGCTCTGAAGGTCGTTCTCCAGCTGAAACGAGTTCATGACAAACGAAGGCAGTTCGCTGCGGCGGCGCTTCAACTCGACGAGCTCAGCCTGCAGCGAATCGAGCTCCTTGCGGGCACGACGGTACTCGGGGTTGGTGCGCACCGCCTCAAGCTGCGACTCCATCCGCTGGATGACTGTTCGCAGCTTGCGCGCCATCGGGATGCGCGCCTGAAGCTCTTCTTCGCGCTCCACGCCGGCATGAAGCAGCGTGTGTTCGACCTGTTCCAGCACTCGAATCTGTTCCTCTCGGAGCTGAGAGATGCGCCGGCGGATCGAGTCCAATCTCACCTGGTGAACGCTCGCTTTGCTCAGGCTGGTATAATAACGCAGCAAGACAAAGGCCCCCAGCGCAAGGCCGGGAATGCTGCCCAGCGCGAAGATGCGGTGGGTTTGATGGAAGACCAGGCTGGCGACAAAGGCGGCTAATGCAATGCCCACGCCCAGCCAGAAAAGCGGTGTGCGCGTGGGCTCGTCGGGCACCGAGAGCTCGATCTGGCGGCGCTCGGTATCGAGCTGGCTTTGCAGTCGTCCGAGCTGCGCATCGTAGTCGTCCATTCGGGCGTCGCGGCTCTGGAGAAGCTCGATCTCCTCATCGCTGAGCTCAGCGAGTTCGACCTCCGCGAGCTTTTCGCGGGCCCGGGTAAGTTTCTCTTCGAGCTCCGCGCCTTCTCCCAGGGCACGCTGACCGTCTTCAACCCGCAGGTCGAGCTCTTTGATCTGGTCCTCGATCGACTCCACCTCAAGCGAGGTCAGATAGAGGCGGGCGAGCTCAGGGATGCGCGGGTCGTTGCCCAGGGTGGCCGCGTTGATCACCGTCTCGATATCAAAGTCAAAACGCCACAGATGCAGTGCGTAGAACGTGGCCAGGTCAGGAAGGTTGAGCTTCTCCTGGAGTGCGCGCTGCACGTCGGCCGCCCCGCGGGCAAGCTCCTCGTAGCCGGAAGTGGTCTTTCGCTGCAGGCGCACCGATTCGGTGGCAGCCTGACGGACGACCCGCAAAGAGCTTCCCCGGGCCAGAAAGGCGCAGGCCAACTTCACGCCTCCCGAGGCTTTAAACACGCGATCTTCGAGCGCTGCAGCCTGGGCCGGATAGAGGCAGAGCACCAGCAGGTCCTGGACATCGGACGCCCCTACCCCCGCCGGCAGCTCCAAGACCTGGAGGGGCTCATCGATGCGCACTCGCGCCGGGCGGCTCTGAGCGAGAACCCCCTGAAAGATTAGCTCCTGAAGTTGCATACGCTCTGGCTCGACAGTCCCGAGAGGGAGGAAGACCGCTTTGCTGACAGGGGCAATGATACGTCGGGGCAGCCAGATGGGTAAAGGAGCAACGCGGCGCCCCGGCATCGGGGTCAAGAAATGACAACGCCCACGGCCAGTGCCGTGGGCGTTGTCCGACCCCGGAGGCGATGCGCGCATCAGGCGGCTGCATCGCCCTGAATCTTAAAGCCCGCCCTTGCGCGCGCGCTTGGTGCGAATCCGGGCGCTCTTGCCGGCGCGCTCGCGCAGGTAGTAGAGCTTGGCGCGACGCACGCGACCGATCGAGGCGACCTCGATCTTCTCGATGCGCGGGCTGTGGATCGGGAAGATACGCTCCACGCCAACACCGTTGGAGATCTTGCGCACGGTCACGGTCTCTTCGACGCCGGCGCCGCTGCGGCCAAGCACCACGCCTTCGTAAACCTGGACGCGCTCTTTTTCGCCTTCGCGAATGAGCAGGTGGACGCGGACGGTGTCGCCAGGACGGAAGTCCGGGTGATCTTCACGCAGGTGAGCTGCGGCGATTTTCTTGAGCAATTCCATGACGCTTCTCCATCGTTCGAAATCAAAAAGGCCGCCTCAAGACGCGAACTCCACGCCGTCCTCGGACCCGGCCGTACCGTTTAGCAAGTCGCTGACCGTCGCCATCAAGCGCCAGTCGAAAAGACCGGGTGAGAAATTCACCGGTCCTTTAGAGTCGGGGAGAACTAGCACCCCACGCCCAAGACTTCAAGTCCTTTTGATACGGGGGACACCAACCCGGGCACACGTCCTGGCGAGAACCTTGTCGCCGGAGGGCGATTCCGCCATAAAGACCGGGCGATGCCCTGTTTCTAAGGAGAACTCTCAGCGATGGCAACAAAGAAGACAACATCAGATCGTCGGGCGATGGTGGTGGGAGCCGCCGGCGGGTTGGGCGTACACCTGGTGCGCGCATTGAGTGAGGCCGGTTGGGAGGTTGTTGCGGTGGATCGCCGCGAGCTGACCGCGACCGGCAGGGAGTCGTTGCTCGAAGGCTCCCCAAACATCACCTGGCACCAGCTCGAAGGCCGCGATGAAGCGATCGGCGAGTTGATGGCGGGATGCCAGGCGGTGATCAACGCCGCGGCCACGGTGAACATCTCCGAGCCCTACCGTGCGCTGGCGTTAGACAACGTGGAGTTGCCTCGCCGGCTCTACATGAGCGCACGTGATGCCGGCGTGGAGCAGGTCGTGCAGATCAGCTGCGCCTCGGTGTACGACGGCGAGCGCGGGGTTCGCACCGAAGACTCTCCGGTCGACCCGTATAACGACTATGAACGCACCAAGATCGAGGCGGAGCACGAGCTGGAGGCGTTGCGCGCGGGCGGCGGTCCGGCGCTTACGATCCTGCGCCCCGGCCTGCTCTATGGGCCGGGCTGTACCGAGATGAGCGCGGGACTTGTGACGGTGGTGGCGATTCTTCGCGACCTTGCCAGCTACCTGCCCGGGCTTCGGGGCGGGCCGCGCACCAACTGGTGCCATGCGGCGGACGTGGCCAGTGCGGTGATGGTCGCGCTGACCCACCCCGAGGGACGCGACACGACCCTTAATGTGGGCGATGATACCGCGCTTAGCTTCGGCGAGGTGCTCACCTCGATCGCCGAGGGCTACGGCATCGACCTGGGCCCCTCGGTTCCCATGCCCACGGTGACCTTCTGGGCGATGGTCAGCCCGCTGATCGATAACGACTTTGCCTTCGGGCGGATGCGCGGTCTTCTGCGACTTTTGTGGAAGCGCATTCAGCGCGAACATAGGCTCAGCAGCCCGCTCAGGCCCCGACTCGACCGTAGCGCACTCTTCTACGTTCGCGAAGATGCGGTGATGGTCTCCGAGAAGTTGCGACAGCTGGGGTGGGCACCGGCCTGGAAGGACTTTCGTCAGGGCATTGTCCCGACGATCCGCTGGTATCAGCAGGCCGGTTGGGTGCCTCGTTTTGATACGGAGGCGCTCCAGGAGCGGCGCGACGGTCGTGTGGGCAGTCAGTACACCTTTGAAGAGCAGGTCAGCGGAGAACTTGAAGGAAGCCGCCGAGTCAGCGAGGTTCGCGCCGCGCTGGTGGTCACCCTGGAGCAATGGCCCGCCCCGCCGATGCGACACGAGGGTTGTGTGGAGGGCACACTTTCGATCTCGGGCCTTGCCCTGGAAGCCCCCCTTCTGGGCACGGTCGTGCTCGACTACGGCCCTCTTCCCACGATGCGCTACGAATTTGGATTCAAAGATGACGAGGGACGCGCCCATCGCCTGAGCTTCACCCGCGCGATGACGCTGCCGCACCCTCTCTGCTCCTGGAGTTCGGCGCGTGGCGATCTCATCGATCAGTGGGGCGACACGCTTGGGCGCGTTACGCTCAACGATGAAGGTGAAGCCAGGCCACGCGCATGGCTGGGAGTACGCGCGTGAGCACTCAACGCTTTGATCCCGGTCCCCTACCCTCGCTGCCCTCCTCGTATGAGCGGCGCCCCAGGCGCTTCGAACACATCGATGCGCAAACCTGGGAGAGCTGGCACTGGCAACACCAGAACCGTCTGCGGCGGCCCGAGCATTTTGAAGATGTTCTGGAGCTGAGCGCTGGCGAGCGCGAGGCTTTTCAGAAGAGCGCGCAGCGCTTTCGGGTAGCGGTCACGCCGCACTATGCGGCGTTGATGTCAGGTAGCAATCCCGGCTGCGGCGTGCGCCAGCAGGGCCTTCCACAACCCGGCGAGCTTCGAAACTACGACTTTGAGCTTGAAGATCCCCTGGCCGAAGAGGCGCATATGCCGGTGCCGGGGATCACGCACCGTTATCCGGATCGAGTGCTCTTCTATGTCTCGCACCATTGCCCGGTGTACTGCCGGCATTGCACGCGCAAGCGCAAGGTCTCCGATCCGACCACCGCAGCGGCCCGCGACCAGCTCGCACAGGGGCTGGAGTACATTCGCACGACCCCCACGGCCCGCGACGTGGTGGTGAGCGGCGGCGATCCCTTGACGCTCTCCGACGAGCGACTCGGCGAGGTTTTAAGGGCGCTGCGCGCCATCGATCATGTGGAGGTGATTCGTCTGGGGACACGCAACCCGGTGACATTGCCGCAGCGCATCACCCCGGAGCTCTGTGAGATCCTGCGCGAGGTGCGCCCGGTCTACGTTCACACCCACTTCAACCATCCCGATGAGCTCAGCCAGGAGAGCGCCCGGGCGTTACGAATGCTCCTGGACGCAGGCTGCGTACTGGGCAACCAGATGGTGCTTTTACGTGGCGTTAACGATCGCCCCGAGACGGTGATGGAGCTTAACCGCCAGCTCTTACGCCTGGGGTGTCGGCCCTACTACATGCTGCAATGCGATATGGCGCAGGGGATCTCCCACTTTCGCACCCCGCTTCAAACCGGGCTGACGATCATGAAGCATCTTCGCGGTCGCATCGGCGGGATGGGCGTACCCCACTTTGTGGTGGATTTGCCCGGAGGTGGCGGCAAGGTGGAGCTTGTGCCCGACCATATCGTGAGCACACGCGAATCGCCCTGGGGTCAGGTCGTCGCCTTCTCGAACTCCGAGGGCGAGCGCTTCGAGTTTGTCGACGTCGACCCCACTCGCCTCGAGCGAGATGACGAGCGCTGATCGGGATGACGGGAAGCATCGGCGCGTTTGAGGACCTGCTCAAGAAAGCCGAGCAGCTCCTGCCAGTATGCCCTGCTGGAGGCTCGCCAGGGAAAGGCGTGAAAGCTGTGAAACTCCCCTTTGAAATAATGCGCTGAGGTGCGGGCACCGAGCCTTTGAGCGGCACGCTCCAGGCGTCGCGTATCATCCAGAAGGGGATCGGCGGTGCCCACGGCCGTGAAGAACGCGGGCATCACCCGTTGCGCCGACGTCATCGTCTCCAGCACAACGAGGGGGTCGACCAGAGGATGCGTCTCTGGATCGACAGTGCGCAGATATGCCTCGGAAGCCTCGTAGAGCTTATCGGTCACAAAGGCCGGAAGATCGCGCCGGCGCTCAAAACGCTGCGGATCGGAGACCTGCAGATAGCCGCAGGTGGGAATGATCGCCGTCGGCGCCGGGTACTCTTCGCTGAGGCTCCGCGCCCATCGCTCATGAAAGGGCTGAAGGTGTGCCACGCCCAGCGCCAGGGCCACATTGGCGCCGGATGATTCCCCGGCGACCACCCAGGGAAGCCCCTCGATGCTCAGCTCGCGACGATGGTCATGCATCCAGACCCTCGCCGCACGCGCATCTTCCAACGCCGCCGGATAAGGATGCTCGGGAGCAAGGCGGTAGTCGATGGCGAAGACCACATATCCGTGGCGAGCCAGGATCCAGGGCATGGGCCAGTGGCTGTCTTTGGATCCAATGCGAAACCCGCCGCCATGAATATAGAGAATCGCCGCGCGAGGACGCGCCCCCTGAGGGCGATAGATGTCGACGGCACCTGAATGGATGTTGTCCGAGTAGCGCTGATCGCGACAGACCTTGACCGGGAAACGTTCTCGACCAAGATCAACGTCGATCAGCCCCATGGTGTGAAGGCCGGCGAAGGCGCTGCGAATCGCGGCCTCCGAGAGGGTGCGCTCCAGCCCCACCGGCACCACATGCTCTTGCAGTCGCCGCATCCAGCTGTACGTCGGCTGGTGCTGTGAGCGCTTTTTCGGGGTTTGCCTGCTCATCGCTACTCCATGATGCAACGCGTGAAGGACACCGAACACACTATCCAAAAGCCGTGCAAAACGAAGATAACGACGAAAACACCGAAGAAAAGTTAAAACCTGACAGATTGAACACTTTTTGAACACCCCTGCCACGCAGGGGTGGACGAGGAGCCATGAAACCATCGATTTCCATCGACAGCTGGAGCGTCAAAGCGATTCGCCGGGCGCTCTCCCCCTTGCATCGCTACTTCGATGTGCAGCTGGAGGGCCTGGAGCATGTACCCGAGCAGGGGCCGGTGTTTCTTGTGGGTAACCACGCCTTGCTGGGTATCGATAGCTTCGTGCTCTTTCCGGCACTGATGCGCCAGTTTGAACGGGTGCCGCGCGGCCTGGCGCTGCGCACGCTCTTTGACAACCCGGTGATGGGCAAGCTCCTGCACGAGGTGGGCATTGTGCCCGGCTCGCGCTCCAGCGGCGTGGCGCTGCTGCGCGGCGGTCAGATGGTCGTGACGTACCCCGGGGGAATGTCCGATTCGGTGAAGGGGCGCAACAAGCGCTACACCTTGCAGTGGCAGGAGCGTTGCGGATTTGCCCATGTGGCGCTTCGGGCCGGGGTCCCGGTGACGCCGGTGGCGGCGGTGGGGCCGGATGAGATCTTTCCGATCTTGAGCGATCGGGGGCTACTTCCGGTGAGTTTTCTCGGGGATCGCACGTCGCGGGCTCCGGCGTTCTTGCCGGTGGCTCGCCCGGTGCGCTGCGTATTTCGCTTCGGGAAACCGGTGCAACTTCCCGACCTTGGGAGCGCGCTGAACGCCGGCCAGGAGGTTCCCGAGTCGCTGATGCCTCAATGCTCGTTGTACGCGCGCGAGGTGGAGTCCGCGCTCGATCGTCTCATTCAGGACACGTTGCGGGACCACCCCAAACGCCTGCGTCTTCTGCCGCGCCGGGGATAACTCGGAGCTCAGCGTGCCGGAAGCGTCGAGCGAAGCGCCCGGGCCACGCGCCGCCCGAAGGTGTAGATGGGAATCTGCGGCGGGCCACCGATCGAGGTCGGGAAGAGCGAGCCATCAGCCACGTAGAGCCCGCGCATCTGGTGGTGAGCGCCCCGGCTATTGACCACGCTTTTTCGGGGGTCTTCGCCCATCCACATCGTGGACATCGGGTGGACCGCGACCATCGAGGGGTTAAAGGGGCCAAGCGCGGCCCCTGTGAGCGCGTCGAGGTCTGCCGGAGAGTCGAGGAGACGAGGCGGGGAGGTCGGGATGATGACCTGTCGCGCACCGGCGGCGAAGAAGATACGGGCGGCCTCGCGCATTCCTAAGGCCACCTGGTTGAGTTCGGCGCGGTCAGGTCGGTAATGGATCTGCACCCGCTCGCCATCGCGGGGGCGCACATGGCCGCTGTAATGGTCGTGCACCATGGCGATGATCGCGGCCACGTTAGGGTAGAGGCGCATCATTGAGGCGTGGGCGGCACCAAATCCGGGCATCAAGCCCGCGGCGGCGCCCGGGTGCGCAAAGCCCGAGACCAGCCAGACGCGCTGGTCGGCGTCGTGACCGAAGTTCAAAAACTCGGTGCATTCGGCCGATTGCGGCACCCCCTTCCACCCTTCAATCGTGTCGTCGAAGACGCCCATCACAAAGGCACCGGGATGAATGTGCAGACGACGGCCGGTGAGACGATGCGGATCGGGAAGACCACTCTTGATGGCGAGCGCAGCGGAGTTTGTGGCGCTAGCCCCGAGCACAACACGCTCGGCGCGAACCTCAAAAGGTTGAAGCTCCGCGCCGCTCTGCGGGTCGATGGCGCGGCCAGCCACGCCGCAGACCTGGCGGCCGCGCGTTAAAATGCGATCGACGCGGGCGTGAACCAGCGCGCGCCCTCCGGCCGCGAGCGCGGGAGGAATCAGCACTTTGGCGGCGTTCTGTTTGCCGTTATTGGGGCATCCGAGCTCGCACATACCCGAGCGCTGACAGCCCTGGCGGTTCTGAGAGAGCACGGCGTGCTGGTAGCCCAGCGCGCGCGCGCCGCGGAAGAGCGCATCGTTGTTGGCGTTGATGCGGTCCTGAGGCACCGGATGCACGTCGAGAAGCTCCTCGACGCTATTGAAGTCGGCCTGCAGTTCGGCGCCCAGATCTTCGACGCCCTGCTCTCTCCAGATGTCCAGAATGGGATCGGGCAACCTCTTGCAGAGGTTGGTGTTATGCAGCGTCGATCCTCCCACGCCCTTGCCCTGCATCACGGTGATGGCCTGGTCGACGGTGCCACGCGAGGCCCCCTCCATGAAGAGTTTTGGGAGCATCACCTCTTCGCGGCAGCGCATATCTTCGGGGGCAAAGTAGTCACCGAGCTCCACGCCAATGACGTCAACGCCGGCGATGGCCAGATCATGAAAGGCCATGCCGCCACCGGCGCCCAAACCCACGACAACCACATCGGCCTGCAACCGAAGTGCGGAGCTGCTGGCGGCCGCGGAGGTCATGCCGTCAGGAAGGCTGCGGCGCCTTGCATCGTCGCGTGTCATCGGCGCTCCGCGGGCACGCCCGGGTTACCCGAGAGGCTGTAGCCGATGGCCGGCCAGAGCTGCGGACGCGTGTAATAGCCCATCATGCACACCGATTTGAGCGCTTTGAACATCGCCCGCGCCGGCATCAGGGGGGATGCCTCCAGGCTGAGCAGAAAGCGGTCGATCTCGTCATCACTCAGGTGAGTAAGGCGGCGGCGACGCGGCCCGAAGGCATAGGGGGCGTACTCCAGGATGGCGATCATCGACTGCAGTTCTTCCTGGGTCGTGGCCGGCATCCCCCCGATGAAAAGCAGCGCAGCATCCAGCGCACCGCACGCCCGCACATCGGGGAAGTCCGCGTCGTCAGCGGCGCACACACGCGCCATCGCACGCTCCAGAGTCTCACTAAGCCAGGGAGGAATTGCGCCGGGCATCGGCGGCGAGTTGTTGCTCAGGCGCGCCAAAAGCCGCCCGGTGCGCACCAGTCCCATGGTCTGCATACGGGCCATAAGCAGCTCGGGTTTATCGCCTAAAACGCCGCGCAGAAATGAGACCACAGAAGCCTTCCATGCTGGAGGTGAGATGTTGGTCGCGCCGCTCCCCCGTTCAGGGATCGGAGACGTAGGAGCCATCGCCCCACTGCTCGATCTGCAGGATCACATCGACGGTGCCCGCCTGAATCATGTCGAGATCGCGCGCGGCGGCGCGGGAGAGGTCGATGATCCGACCGCGCACAAAAGGCCCGCGATCGGTGATTCGAACGACCACCGAGCGGCGGCTCTCCGGTTCAATGACCCGTACGATGGTATGGAAGGGTAAGGTCTTATGCGCCGCTGTGAAGCCTTCCATATCATACAACTCGCCACTGGCGGTCTGGCGGCCGTGGAACTTGTCGCCATACCAGCTGGCCACACCGCGAAGCTCGTGCTCCCGACCATCGGGGGCGGCCACGCGGTCGGTCACAAGATCGCGATGGGGATCGGCCGGCGTCGTGGCGCAGGCGGCCATCCACAGCGCGAAGCTTCCCAGCAAGAGATGTCGAAGCGTCGCTACGGCTTCAACACGCGTCCACATCACGTACTTCAGTGCGCGTCGTGAAGAGATCATAGGGGGCCACCGTTCATCCATCGAAACATCACAGGACACCTGCACGCTCACGTCGCGCCGATGGTGCCAGCGATGATGCTCAGAGAGCAAGGCCCCGAAAACTCATCGCGCGCCCTCAATATCTGCCGGCTCCGATGTTGCGTCTCACCAGACCTAAAAAAGCCGCGCTCCCGATAAGGAAGCGCGGCTTCGTCATGCGCTCGACGTCAGCCCGTCACAATGATGAACGAGGACTGCCGTGCAGGCTCAAAGACGGGTGCGACTTAGTCTTCAACGCGCTCGAAGAGCGCGGCGGCGCCCATGCCACCACCGATGCACATCGAGACGATGCCGTAGCGACCGCCGGTCTTCTCCAGCGAGCGAAGAAGCGTTCCGGCCATACGCGTACCGCTCACACCCAGGGGGTGACCCAGAGCGATGGCGCCACCATGGATGTTGAGCTTGGCCGGGTCCACGCCCAGCTCGCGGGCGCAGTAGACGGCCTGGCTGGCGAAGGCTTCGTTGATCTCAAAGAGATCGATGTCTTCGATGGTCAGGCCGGTAGCCTTGAGAAGTTTGCGGATGGCCGGGACCGGACCAATACCCATGATATCCGGGTCCACACCGGCGACCTGGAAGGCACGGTAGTAGCCCATGGGCTTCACACCGAGTTCGTCGGCTTTCTCTTTGCTCATCAGCACGACGGCGGCCGCGCCATCGGTGAGCGGCGAGGCGTTACCGGCGGTGACGCTACCCTTCGGGTTGAAGGCCGGGCGCAGTTTCGCCAGGGCTTCCACCGAGGAGCCCGGACGCGGGCCGTCGTCTTTATCAACGGTCACATCGTGGCGCTTGCCATCGGGGCCGACCACCTGGGTTTTCACCGGGAGCACTTCGCCGGCGAGGAAGCCATCTTCCCATGCGGCAAGAGCTTTTTCGTGGCTGGCCAGGGCGAAGGCGTCTTGATCTTCGCGGGCAACCTCAAAGCGACTCGCCACGTTCTCAGCGGTGGTGCCCATCGGGATGTAAATCTCGGGGTACTCTTCCATGGTCTGCGGGTTCGCCGAGACCTTGTTGCCGCCCATCGGGATCATGGTCATCGACTCGGTGCCACCGGCCACGGCCACGTCCATCGCGCCCACCATGATGCGCTCGGCCATCTGCGAGATGGTCTGCACACCCGAGGAGCAGAAACGGTTGACGGTCAACCCGGGGACGCTGTTGGGGAGACCGGCCATCACCGAGGCGATGCGGGCCACGTTCATGCCCTGCTCGGCCTCCGGCATCGCGCAGCCCATGGCCACATCACCGATGTCTTCGGGGTCAAGACCTTTCACCTTGGCGACCGCTTCTTTGATCACGAGCGCAGCCATGGTGTCGGGGCGGGTATCTTTGAGGCCGCCTTTGTAAGCACGGGTAAAGGGGGTACGCACATACGAGGCGACCACAACGTCACGAAGAGAAGTCATAAGGTATATCTCCTGATTCGGCGGGCATCACAGCTTGAGGCGCTCGCCGGGGTACTCGTTCGGGAAAACAAACCGAGGTCTGCGGCCGACCATTCCGGCCGCAGACCCATCGCGCTTAGTTACGCAGCGGCTTGTTGTTCAGCACCATGTACTGCATACGCGCCTGGCTCTTCTCTTCGCCACAGAGCGACATGAAGGCTTCGCGCTCCAGGTCGAGCAGCGTCTGCTCGTCGACCAGAGTCGCGGGGTTGGTCTCACCGCCGCAAAGCACGTTGGCGAGCTTACGCCCGATGAGGCGATCGTGAGCCGAGATCACGCCGTTTTCCTGCATGCTGTAGAGGAGCATGTCGATGGTGGCGGCACCGTCCGGACCGAGCAGACGGAACTTGGAGGGGCGCGGCGGCTTAAAGCCGGCACGGGCCATCCCCAAAACGCGCTGCTTGGCGTCGAAGAGGAGGTTCTCGGCGTTGATGGTCACGCCATCGCTGGCGTTGAGGAAACCATACTCCCGGGCCGCTTCGGCGCTCGTGGCCACCTCGCCCATCCCGATGGCCATGAAGACCTTGCGCAGGAAGGGGAAGGGATCGAACTCTTTGTTATCGGAGTGCGGCCCGAAGACGTTACGCATCAGCTGCAGGTTACCGCCGCCGCCGGGGATCAGACCCACGCCGACTTCGACAAGGCCCATATAAAGTTCGCCGGCCGCCTGAATGGCGTTGGCACCCAGGGTCACCTCGGCGCCACCACCGAGCGTCAGGCCCTTGGGCGCGGCGACAACCGGCTTCCAGCTGTAACGCATACGCTGGTTGGCATCCTGGAAGGACTTGACCATCGACTCGATGGGCTCCCACTGACCAGACTGCGCGTTCATGTACACCAGGACCAGGTTGGCACCGGCCGAGAAGTTGGTGGCATCGTTGCCGATGACCAGACCTTCCCAGTTGGCCTCAACTTCGTCGATCGCCTGGTGCATCATCTCGA
The DNA here is from genome assembly GCF_004005565.1 of Lujinxingia sediminis. Lineage (NCBI taxonomy): Bacteria > Deltaproteobacteria > Bradymonadales > Lujinxingiaceae > Lujinxingia > Lujinxingia sediminis. Next base: position 135,005 of record NZ_SADD01000004.1, read on the forward strand.
TGAGCTCAGGATCGATGGCGTTCATCTTGGTGTGGAACTCAAGCAGCGCCACGCCGTCGCCCATATCGTGGAGCGAGGCCGAGGAGTTGCCGAGGATCTTGGTAGCGCCCTTGCGCTTGAGAAGCTCGACACTGATGGCCTTCTCGCTGCGCTCGATCGCCTTGTAGCTCTTGGAGGCGACGTCGTAGTAGAGGTCGGTGGCTCCGTCCTGCTTGTAGAAGCTCTCGGCACCCGAGGCGATCATCTCGTCGATCCAGGCGGGCACTTCCATGTCGTGCGCCTTCATCTGGTCGTAGGCCCACTGAAGACCCAGCGCGTCCCAGGTCTCGAAGGGACCCAGGTCCCAGTTGAAGCCCCAGCGCATACCGCGGTCAATGTTGACCACGTCATCGGCGATTTCGCCCATGCGGCGCGCGGTGTAGGCAAGCGAGCGCAGGGTGACTTCGCGGGCGAATTCAGCGGCTTTATCGTCGCCGTCGACCACGACCTTCTTGATGCGCTGCGCCGGCGCGCCCTTGGCTTTGCCGATGGAGGCAAACTCGGGCTTGTCGCGGTCGCGGTACTCAAGGGTGTTGAGATCCAGGGTCTGGATGCCGCCCTTGCCCTTTTTGTAGAAACCACCACCGGCCTTCTGCCCGGTGAAGCCCTTCTCGACCAGGGTGCCCATGAAGTCGGGAACCTGGAAGATCTCGCGCTCTTCATCTTCGGTGAGCGTGTCGTAGCAGTTTTTAGCCACGTGCACGAAGGTATCCAGACCAACCATATCGGCGGTTCGGAAGACGGCCGACTTCGGGCGACCCATGGCTTTGCCGAAGACGGTATCGACGCCTTCGATGCTCATCTCGTACTTCTTCATCAGGTGCATGATGGTCATCATGCCATGCACGCCGATGCGGTTGGCGATGAAGTTGGTGGTGTCCTTGCCAAAGACGATACCCTTGCCGAGCACGTCGCTGCCGAATTCCACCATCGCGTCCACAACTTCCGGCGCGGTGTCGGGGCCCTCGACCAGTTCGAGGAGCTTCATGTAGCGCACCGGGTTGAAGAAGTGCGTCACGATAAAGCGCTTCTTGAAGCTCTCGGAGCGACCTTCCAGCATGCCCTCAATGGAGAGGCCGGAGGTGTTCGAGGAGATGATGGCGTGGTCGTTGACGTGGGCTTCGACCTTATCGAAGGTCGCCTTTTTGATCGCCATCGTCTCGGGCACGGCCTCAACGATCCAGTCGACCTCGGCGAACCAGTCGAGGTTGTCGTCCATGTTGCCGACGGTGATCCGATCAAGGTCGCGCGTGCTGTAGAGCGGCGAGGGCTTGGTCTTGGCCAGCAGCGCCTTGTTGCGGGTCGCGATGCTGTTGCGGAACGCCGGGTCGTTGACGTCGTCTTTCTCGCCCGGATTAAAGGGCACGATATCAAGCAGATAGACCTCGATGCCGGCGTTGGCAAGATGTGCGGCGATGCCGCTTCCCATAACGCCAGAACCGATGACGGCAGCCTTTCGAATGCGCTTCGTGGCCATGAAACTCCTTACGATGTGAGGGTTGCAGTAAAACGTATGCGTAGAGCGCGATGCCTTATAGTGAGAAGGGCAATTGGGGGTCAAGACCAACCCCGGCCCGAACCCTGGCCAGCGCAGCTGTAAGCACCGATGTCCTTCAGCAAAGAAAAAGACACAGAGGTCCGGAATCTTCTCTCCCTCAGCCCTCCGCGCATCGCCGGGTGATGTGGCCGGCTTGCGTCGAGGTTCGCGAGGGGATAAGACCCCGGTTGAGACGATCCCCCGCGGCGGACGGCCACATTCCCTACCTGCCGCCGCCGGCACCCCGCATATGCCAGGGCCCCCGAGGGGCACCGACAACGAGGATAGAGATGATTGAAGCAAGCATCATTGTGGAGCGCATTCAGGCCGCGCTGCCCGGCGCCAACGTTCAGGTCCAGGATCTGACCGGGACGATGGACCACTACAAAGCGGTGGTGATCGCGGAGCAGTTCGCGGGCAAAACGCTCGTGGCGCGCCACCGTGCGATCTACCAGGCGCTGGCCGAGGAGATGAAGGGCCCGATTCACGCACTCACCCTCGACGTCTTTACCCCCGAAGAGTGGGAAGCGCAGGGCTGAGCATGCCCCTGGAATGCGCTCGAATGACGGGATGTTGACCCGGCTCAAAGCGCTCCTCACCTCCTCCGCAGGGCTTACACATAGCACCCCATCCCCAGAACCGATGAGGCAATACCATGAGTGACCAGAAGAAGTCGATCTCGCTGCCCCTTGCCAACCCTGAAAAGAACGTGGAAGCCCCGCCGCGTACCCGAGACGAAGGGGGCGATGTCCTCTCGGAGATCGCGCGTGAAGTGGCGGAAAACCCCGTGCTTCTCTACATGAAGGGGCTTCCCCAGCAGCCGATGTGCGGGTTCTCGGCTCGCGCTGCGGCGATTCTTGCCAGCTACGGCCGCCCCTTCCACGCCGTCGACATCCTGGTCGACCCGGATAAGCGCCAGGGCATCAAGGAGTTCTCCAGCTGGCCGACCATCCCCCAGGTCTACATCGGCGGAGAGTTCGTGGGCGGCTCCGACATCCTGATGCAGCTCCATGAGAATGGCGAATTGGGTAAGCTCATCGCATCGGTCAGCGGCGAGTGAGCGGGCATGGAAGGTGCCGCGCTTGAGCGCGGCGCCCGGCCTGGCCACTGTCGCTTGACAGCGAAAGGGTTGCGCTTTAGGTTGCCCCACCTTTGTACGGTCCTCTAAAAGCGTGGGCTGTTGGCTGCCAGACTGCGCGCTTCGAACTCATAGTAAATCACAGCACGAACCAGCTTATTAAAGCGGAGATGAAACTCACATGACTGTCCGACTTCGACTTCAACGCCATGGCGCCAAAAAGCGTCCCTTCTACCGTGTGGTTGCCGCCGACCAGCGCTCTCCTCGTGATGGTCGCTTCATTGAGGTGCTGGGCACCTACGATCCGATGCAGGAGCCGGCTGCGGTTCGCCTCAACAGCGAGCGCGTCGACTACTGGCTCAGCGTGGGCGCTCAGCCCAGCGACACGGTTCGCTCGCTGATCCGCAAGCTTCGCCGTGGCGAGCTGGGCATCGACCTGGCTGCCGAAGGCGCCGAGAAGGCCGCCAAGGAAGCCGCCGCTCTGGCCAAGAAGGAAGCTCTCGAAGCTGCCCGCGCCAAGATCGCCGAAGAAGCCAAGGCCGCTGAAGCCAAGAAGGCTGAAGAGGAAGCCGCCAAGAAAGCGGAAGCCGAAGCTGCTAAGGCTGCCGAAGCCGCCAAGGCTGAAGAAGGCGCCGCTGAAGGTGACGCCGCTGAAGGCGACGCCGAAGCCAAGAGCGAAGGCGAAGAGGGCTGAACCAGCTTTCTTGCTTTGAGATGTTTGTGACGAGCCCGTTTTTTACGGGCTCGTCGCGTTTTAACCTTAAGGAATGACGCGATGAGCAATCACACCGCCGAAGATGCCCTGAAGAGCTACGAAGATCTGGTGCGATTTCTGGCCGGCTCGCTGCTGGATGAAGACGTGGAGTTCGAGGTGCGCGCGCACGCCCACCGCGATCAGCTCCTGGTGGAGCTGGCCGTCGAGGAGGCACATCGCGGGCGCGTGATCGGCCGCGGCGGCCGCATCGCCCGGGCGATGCGCACGCTGGTCGACGCCGCCGCTGTTCCCAACCACCTGCCGGTGGTCATCGACATCGTCGACTGAGCGCGTGGAGCGTTTGAGCATGAGTAAGACAACAAACGAGCAGGTGGAGCTGGCCAAAGTCGGCCGCCCTCACGGCGTCTACGGTGACGTGCGCCTGCATCTTTTTAACGCCGACTCCGAGGTCCTCGACGAGGGCGTCAAGGTCACCATCAAGACCGAGCGCGAAGAACTCGAGCTGACCATCGAGCGTTTTCGCCAGGGCCCAAAGTTTGCGATGGTGAAGTTCAAGGGCATCCAGGGTCGCGAGGGTGCCGAGCGCATCAAACACGGCATCGTCTCAGTGGACTTCGATCTTCTTCCTGACCTCGATGAGGATGAGTTCTATCTGATGGAGGTCATCGGCTTCCCGGCATACGTCGCCGCTGAAGAAGATGGCGATGCGCCTGACGATGCCGAGCCTATCGGCATCATCGACCGCTTCTTTGAGACCGGAGCTAACGACGTGCTGGTCGTCAAACGCACCGACGGCTCCGAGCTCTTCGTGCCTTATGTTGAGCATGCGGTCAGCTATGTCGATCTGGAGGGACCGGCGGTGGTGTTGCAACCCCTGGAGATCTGGACGCCTGCCGACTAGGCCTCTCCCGCCCTGCCCCACCGGGGTAACTCGCCACATCGCGCTCACGGCTGAAACGCCGAGAACGGCGCCTTCTCTGCACCCGCCGGTGGCGCGCCACGTCCACCGGCTCCTTTGCACCCGCAAAACCCGCCTCGCACTCCCCACCGGAGACCATCTTGAGCTCGTCCTTCCCCGTTGAGATTCTTACGCTCTTCCCCGACTTCTTCGACGGCCCGCTGCGCATCAGCCTGACCGGCAAAGCGATCGAGCGCGGTCATTTCTCGGTGAACTGCGTCGATATCCGCGACTTCACCCACGATAAGCACCGCACCTGCGACGACGTCCCCTACGGCGGTGGCGCCGGCATGGTGATGAAACCCGAGCCGCTTGTCGCCGCGCTGGAGCAGGCCCGGGAGCGCCACCCGGATGTGCCGCGTATCTTGATGTCGCCCCAGGGCGAGCCTTTCAGCCAGAAGATCGCACGGGAGCTGGCCGCGGGGCCGGGCATGATCCTGGTATGCGGGCGCTACGAGGGCGTGGATGAACGTGTGCGTCAGCACTGGATCGATCGCGAGATCTCCATTGGCGATTACGTGCTCACCGGCGGGGAGGTCGCCTCGATGGTCGTCATCGACGCCGTCACTCGCCTCCTCCCCGGCGTGTTGGGCAACCAGGAGTCGATCAGCGAGGAGAGCTTCTCAGCCCCGATGCTCGAATACCCGCAGTACACTCGCCCCCGCGAGTTTCGCGGCCACGAGGTGCCCGAGATCTTGCTCAGCGGCGACCACGGGCGCATCGCCACCTGGCGCCAGGAGCAGGCGCTGGCGCGCACACAAGAGCGCCGCCCCGATCTTCTCCGGCGCGACGATGCAGCGCCCGGTGGCGAATCTGACACCTGAGCGCAGGCCTCCTGCGAGGTCAGGGCGACCTTTCGCCCTGACGCAAAACACCCTGAAAACCCAATAAAAACAACACACTAAAGCCACACCTACCGCCACAACCGGCAGGTTCCTTCCGTCGTCGCGTCGGGAATTCTGACGGGACCCCGGGCGCATAACCGAACGTCACTTGAACTTCTCGTCGGCATATGAAGATACTATACCCCGGTATACCAATGGAGAAGAACGATGCCCTATACGGAAAAAGAGAAAAAGCGGGTACTGGCGAGAGTTCGCCGCGTCAAAGGTCAGCTCAACGCGCTGGAGACGGCACTGGAAGAAGGCACCGAATGCAGCTCGGTGCTCCAGCAAATCGCCGCGATCCGCGGGGCGGTCACCGGCGTAATGCGCCAGGTGCTCGAGGCGCATGTGCGCGAGACCTTCGGCAGCGCCGCCGAGCTTCCCGCCGGCCAACGCGATGAGGCCGTCGACGATCTCAACGATCTGATCCGCTCCTACCTCAAGTAGTCCACCGGGATGGTTGTCATCCCTCCCCCACCAACCTCAGGAGAAGCTCATGAAGAGCCGTGCCGCCGTAGCATTCGAAGTCAACAAACCCCTGGAGATCGTCGAGCTGGATGTCGAAGGCCCGAAGAAAGGTGAGGTGCTCGTGCAGATCACCCACACCGGGGTCTGCCACACCGACGCCTTTACGCTCAGCGGCGAAGATCCCGAGGGAATCTTCCCCTCGGTGCTCGGCCACGAAGGCGCTGGCATTGTGGTGGAGGTCGGCGAGGGGGTCAGTGGGCTCTCGGTAGGCGATCGTGTGATCCCGCTCTACACCGCGGAATGCCGCGAGTGTAAGTTCTGCAAGTCCGGCAAGACCAACCTCTGCCAGGCTGTGCGCGCCACCCAGGGCAAGGGCCTGATGCCCGATGGCACCACGCGTTTCTCCTACAAGGGCAAGCCCATCTATCACTACATGGGCACCAGCACGTTTAGCGAATTCACGGTCGTACCGGAGATCTCGCTGGCCAAGATCAACAAAGACGCTCCGCTGGAGAAGGTCTGTCTTCTGGGCTGTGGGATCACCACCGGCATCGGCGCCGTGCACAACACCGCCAAGGTGCAGGCAGGCGACACCGTGGCCATCTTCGGTCTGGGCGGCATCGGCCTGGCAGCGGTGATGGGAGCCAGAGAGGCCGGCGCCTCCCGCATCCTGGGCATCGACATCAACCCCGATAAATTCGAACTCGCCCGCCAGCTTGGAGCCACCGACCTTATCAACCCCAGAGACTACGACCGCCCCATTCAGGAGGTGATCGTGGAGCTGACCGATGGCGGCGTCGACTACAGCTTTGAGTGCATCGGCAACGTCGACGTGATGCGCTCGGCGCTGGAGTGCTGCCACAAAGGCTGGGGTGAGTCGGTGATCATCGGCGTGGCCGGTGCGGGTCAGGAGATCAGCACGCGCCCCTTCCAGCTTGTGACCGGACGCGTCTGGCGCGGCTCGGCGTTCGGCGGTGTGCGCGGCCGCACCGAGCTCCCGGGCATGGTCGATAAGGCGATGAGTGGCAAGCTCGATCTCGATCCCTTCATCACCCACACCCTGCCGCTGGAGCGCATCAACGAGGCCTTCGATCTGATGCACAGCGGTGAGTCGATTCGCACGGTGATTCATTTCTGAAGGCGATAAGGCAGCGGGGCGCAGGCTTTTGCCTGCGCCCCGCTGCGTTCGGAACCCGAACACCCTTCATATACCTGATACAAATCAAGGACATACAACCATGGAACGCATCGAGAGCTACGCGAGTTTTGGCGGCCATCAGGACGTCTGGAAGCATCGCTCAGAGGTTCTGGGCTGCGAGATGAAGGTTGCCGTCTACCTTCCGCCGGCGGTGGCCGATGGCCCCTGCCCGGTGCTCTACTGGCTGAGCGGATTGACCTGCACCGAGCAGAATTTCATCACCAAGGCCGGTGCCCAACGCTACGCGGCCGAAGAAGGCGTGATCATCGTCGCACCCGACACAAGCCCGCGCGGCGACGATGTGGCTGACGCCGAGGGTTATGATCTTGGCAAAGGCGCGGGCTTCTACGTCAACGCCACCGAGGAGCCCTGGGCGTCGCATTATCGGATGCACGATTACGTCGTGAATGAGCTGCCGGCGCTGATTGAGGCGAACTTTCCCGCGAGCTCAAAGCGCGCGATCTTCGGGCACTCCATGGGCGGGCATGGAGCGCTGGTGCTGGCTCTGCGCAACCCGGGGCGCTACGCCAGCGTCTCGGCCTTCTCACCGATCGTCGCGCCCACCCGGGTGCCCTGGGGCGAGAAGGCGCTGGGGGCGTATCTGGGAGACGAGCGGGATGCGTGGAAAGCCTGGGATGCCACCGAGCTTGTGGCCACGGCCACCGAGCGGCTTCCCCTGCTCATCGATCAGGGCGATGCGGACCAGTTCCTGGCTGAACAGCTGCAACCGGAGCGCCTGGTGCGTGCCTGCGAGGAGGTGGGTCACCCGATCGAGCTTCGCATGCAGGCGGGTTACGACCACTCGTACTACTTCATCGCCAGCTTCATCGGCGATCATATCCGTCATCACGCCCGTGCGCTCAAGGGTTGAGGCGAGCCTTTAGGCGGGATTCCTGTCGGGATGCGTGGGGGGGGTGTCAGGGGGGCTCGACATCCGAAGCCGGGACATCCGCCGGAGCGTTGCGCCGGCGGATGTCCGCACCGACCTTCAACGCCAGAATGAACAATCCGGCTCCGTGCATAAAAAAGTCAAAGATGTACACAGGCTCGGTGAGCTCTCCCCGAACGAGCATCCCGGTGGTCTCCACCAGGTGAGGCTCCGGATTAAAGGGAGCAAGCGCCAGCAAAAGTGCCAGGGGAATCAATAACTTATAAGAGAGCGCATCAAGCCATCGGTAGTACCAGGTTGTCTTCATTGGCGTCGTTCTCATGGGTCGTGCGTGAATGAAGGGGGGATAGGGTCACCTGCTCTACACCTAAGCACCCTAACATAGCGTGCGAGAGCGCTGTGAGGCCGCAGCCCCCTCACCATCGTCGTCACTTCATCCGGGCCTCATCCCTCCTCCCGACGCGCGGGCGTCTGGCCATGGGTGTCCACACGCCCCCCCCTGCCGCCCGGGGTCAAGAGCCTCCCCTCTGCCCCGCGTGCGCGCCACGGCACGCCGAGAGCGTTGCGAGCCCCCTTTTGCCGTGACAGGATGCCCCTCCACGGCCTCGCCGCCCGACGTTAAATGGATGATGCCACCGAGGAGCCCCCTGCGATGCGCGCGCCCCACATGTTACCCGGTCACCTGCGACTGAAGCCCGCCGTTGGGGCACTCAGCGCGCTCTTGACCCTCTCGCTTGCCGCATCCGCGCAAGCCCAGCTCCCGGAGATTCCCCCTCTGGAGGACGATGAAGCCTCCGAGGGGCGCGTGGTGGAGCTTGCCCCCCCCCGACTGAATCCGGTCTTCCCGGTGGATGAGCCGGAAGAACCCACGGTGAGCCTGGAAGGACATTATCGCCTGAGCGCCGACGCCTACGAGCGCCCGCTGACCGACGGGCTGCGCGGCGGCATGTACCAGCAACTTCGGCTGGGGAGCACCATCAACCTGGGCGCGGTAGAGGCGGTCGCATCCGCCGATCTTCTCAGCGGAAGACTTCTGGGCAACGCCTACCCCGCCCCTCCGCCGGTGGGGGATCACGGCGCGCGCCCCTTCCACAGGGTGCTCGACGGTGCCGATCAGACGCTCGCCATGCGCGAACTCTACCTGCGTTGGGATAGCCCGGTGGGTCGGGTGCAGGCCGGGCTTCAAACAAGCCAGTGGGGCCTGGGGTTGCTGGCCAACGACGGCGACATCGAAGACGAAACGCTCTTTGGGGAGCAGGTGGGCGGCGACCGCGTCGCGCGACTGCTCTTTGCGACCTCTCCATTTCGGGGGCGCGCCTCGCGCGGCGCGCTCGATAATCTCTTTGTGGCGGTGGGTGCCGACGCGGTAATTCGCGACGAAAATGCCGATATCAACAAGGGCGACCGGGCGCTGCAGGGCATCGCGTCGGTGGTCTGGCGTCCTGCTCCCAGTGAGATCGGCGTGTACGTGGCACTCCGTGACCAGACCGACCGCGACGGCTCCGAGCTCAATGTGGCGGCTTTCGATCTGGCCGGAAAACACCAGTTTTATACCCCGAAGGGCACCTGGCGCTTTCGCATCGCCGGCGAAGCGGCGTACCTGCGCGGTGAGACGACCCGCGCTGACGGCAGCGACCCCACTTCCCCGATTCAGATCGACGCGCTGGGGGCGGCCGCCCACCTCGACGTGCTGCACCGACCGAGCGCGCTGGGCTTTAACCTTCGCTCCGGCTTTGCCTCCGGCGACGCCGACCCACGCAGCGATAACCTCCACCGCTTCCGCTTTGATCCGAACTACCGCGCCGGGCTCTTGCTCTTCGACCATCACCTGCCAGCCTACACGGCAGAAGCGGTCGCCCAAGCCGACGATCCCCTGCGCGCAGCCCAACCTCCCCGGGGCATCGACAACCTCGTTGAGACTGGCTCGGTGAGTAACGCGATCTTCGTGCAGCCCACGCTGACCTTTGCGCGCATCGCCGGGCTGGAGCTCGGCGCCGGCGCCCTTCTGGCCTGGGCGCATCGGCCCTGGCGCGACCTGGCCGCAAGTGTGGAAGCCGGCGGTTCGGTGGTCGGCTTTCGTGGCACCGAAGCCTCGGCCCGCTACCTGGGCACCGAGGCCCTCCTGGGAGCGCGCTACACGCATCTGCTCACCCCGGAGCTCGCGCTGGAGTACCGTGCCGAGGCTGCGATGTTCTGGCCTGGCAGCGTCTTTGACGACGCGCAGGGACGCCCCGACGCGCGCACCGCGCTTGTTCGCGCACATATCACCGCACTCTGGTAGGCGCTGTGACCCCATCAGACTCCCCAACCTCTTCGCCGGGCTACAGCCCCACCGACCGCCTCGACTGGCTGATCGCACTTTTGATCTTCGCCGGGTCGGTCGCCCTGCTCCTTGCGACCCCGCAGATGGGCTTTACCCGTGATGAAGGCTTCTACTTCCACGCGGCCTCCCAGTACATCGGCTGGTTCGAGGATCTCTGGAAGAACTTCCACACCGGTGAGCTTGCCATCAGCTTTACCCAGGCCAACATCGACCGGCACTGGAGCTACAACCCGGAACATCCGGTGTTGATGAAGGCGGCCTTCGCGCTCTCCCATAAGATCTTTTACGAGCTTCTGGGGTGGATGGGCCCCTCCACCGCGCTGCGCTTTCCGACGATGCTCACCGCCGGCTGGCTCTTAAGCGGGGTCTACCTCTTTGGCCGTCAGCTCGGCGGCAGGCTTGCGGGGCTGGTGGGTGTGGGGGCGCTCTTTTTGCAGCCGCGCTTTTTCTTTCACGCCCACCTGGCCTGCTTCGATGTGGCCGTGGCCGCGATGAACTTCTGGGTGGTCTACGCCTACTGGCGAAGCCTGCAATCACGCGGCTGGGCGGTGACCACCGGGCTTTTGTTCGGCCTGGCACTCTCCACCAAGCTCAACGCCTTCTTCTTGCCCATCACGCTCGTGATGCACTGGCTGCTCTCCCGCGCCGGTGAGTTTCGCCTGGTGGGCAGCTGGCGCAACGGGGGGCTGCGCATCCCGAAGATTCCTGCGGCCTTCTGGGCGATGCTCACCCTGGGGCCGATCCTCTTTTACGCGCTCTGGCCGCGCCACTGGTTCGATACCTTTGCGCGCATCCGCTGGTACATGAACTTCCATCTCAAGCATGAGCATTATTTCGTCTACTACTTCGGCGAAAACCTGCAGAACCCGCCCTTTCCGGCGAGCTACCCCTGGGTGATGACGCTGGTGACGGTGCCGGCAACGATCCTTGTGGCCTTTGCGCTGGGGTGTTTTGTCTGGATGCGCCACTACGGCGGTCGAGCCACGCTTGATGCCTGGAAGGCAGCGCTCAAAGCGCGTCGGCTGCCCTCCTCGGTCGATCCACGTGGAACCGGGCTGCTCTTTATCATTCACATGATCTTTCCCATCGCCCTGATCGCCCGGGCCGAGACGCCGATCTTCGGAGGGACCAAACACTGGATGCCGGCGATGCCCTTTCTGGCGATCATCGCCGGTGTGGCGGTGGCGTTTCTGACGACGCAGCTGACCACCATGCTCAGCGCGCGCAACGTCTCCGGGCAGGGTTCCTCCAGCCTCAGTGCTCCGTCACGGGGAGCGACAAGCCCCTTTATTTACGCGGCGTTCGGCCTTCTACTCGGCGGAGCAACGCTCGCTCCCGCGGCGCTGGCCACCCACACCAACCACCCCTTTGGCACCTCCTACTACAATGAGCTCATCGGCGGGCACCGCGGGGCGGCCGACGCGAAGATGTTCCGCCAGTTCTGGGGCTACGCCTCGCGCCAGGGGCTACCCTGGCTCAATGACCATGCCGAGGAGGGCGGCCGGGTCTGGATTCATAACGTCGTGAACACAGCCTGGCGCATGTACCAGGCAGAAGATCTGGCCCGCGACGATCTCCGAGCGTTCCGCATGCAAGGCAGCGACTATGCGCTCTACCACCAGCAAAAAGCGTTCGTGTATCTGCTCCTCCCCCTCTGGGAGGAGTACGGCACACTGGCCCCGCGTCATGTGGTGGAGCTTGAGGGCGTGCCGCTGATCAGCGTGTATGAGCGTGTCCATCCCGACACCCTGAAGTTTCCCGAGGTGCGTCGCTAGTCAGCCTGTGCCGCTTCGACGTATCGTCATGATCTGCCTGCCGGATTCAGCCTTAAACCTACTGTTTTATGGAGTTTGAATGAGCGCCCTTGCCGACATCCTCGAGCTTGCCCGGGCCCCGACCCTCGACACCGACGCGCTGGCTGCCGCCCTCGACGCAGCCGACGCCACCACACGTCTAGCCTTTGTGCGCGCGCTCACCCCGAAGATGCAGCGCCGCCTCTTTGACGCGGCCACCCGTCCGGTCACGACCTTTGATATCGTCCCCGAAGACACCGCCCCACTTCAGGAAGTGATCTGCGAGGGGCGCAACACCCTGCCGGCCTTTCGCCTCTTTCAAAAACGCTTCTGCACGCCATCGCCCGAACACCGGCCGGACAAGCGCCGGATGCTCTGGGGCTACAACCACCAGACCCTCTCGGGGATTACCGGCCCGGGCTACTTCGTTGCCTACGATGATAGCGACTCCGGCGAACTGGTGATCGATTATCGCGAGCTTCCGCCGGAGCACCCGGCCCAGTGGCCGCAGATCCTGGACAACCGCGCTCGCCTGGGGCGATTTGTGTATGCCGGCATGGTCGACCGGCTGCGCGGCCTCTCCGACCATGTGACGATCGGGCGCGCCTACAAGGCCAAACCCATGAACGCCTGGTTTGCCCTGGTGCGCATCGACCCCTGAGACTTCTGAGCTTCCCCCACCCCGGCGCTCTTCCCTATGGCAGCATCCGACGAGCCCTACGATATCCAGGCGCGCCTCTCCACCATCCCGCATAAGCCGGGGTGTTACCTGATGCGCGACCGCCGCGGTCGCATCATCTACATCGGCAAGGCCAAAGACCTCAAAAACCGCGTCCGCAACTACTTTCAGTTGCACGGCGATCCGCGCCCCTTTGTGCGTCGGCTGCCGCAGATCCTGGGGGATATCGAGACGATCATCACCGCCTCCGAGAAAGAGGCGCTGATCCTCGAAAACACCCTGATCAAGGCACATAAGCCGCGCTACAACGTGCAGCTCAAAGACGACAAATCCTTTCTGTCGCTGCGCGTTGATAAGCATCAGAAGTGGCCTCGCGTCGAGGTGATCCGCAGCAAAGGAAGCTCCAAAACAAAGCCCGGACAGCGCACCTTCGGGCCCTATTCCTCGGCCTACGCGATCCGCCAGACGCTCCAGGTGCTCAACAAGCATTTTATGCTGCGCACCTGCCCCGATCACGTGCTCAACAACCGCTCGCGCCCCTGTTTGCAGTATCAGATCAAACGCTGCCCGGGCCCCTGCGTGCTGCCGGTGGATAAGGAGCGCTACCAGCAGGACGTCAACCAGGCGGTGATGTTTCTGGAGGGGCGCGGTGATGAGCTCGTCGAGCGACTGCGCGAGAAGATGGAGCACGCCAGCGAAGAGCTTGAGTTTGAGCTGGCCGCGCGCTACCGCGACCAGATTCAGGCCCTCGAAAAAGTACTGGAGCGCCAGGTGGCCGTGGGCCATCGCGAGGTCGACCAGGACGCCTTTGGCTTCTACCGCGAAGGCGACCGGCTGACCTTTCAGGTGCTCTTTATCCGCCGCGGGCGCCTGGAAGGGGCGCAGTCCTTCTCGTACACCGATCAGGAGTTCCCCGATGAGGAGCTCTTCTCGAGCTTCTTGAACCTCTATTATAACGCCGGCAACCACGTGCCCAACGAGGTGCTTTTGCCACTGACGCTGGAGGAAGAGGAGGTTGAGGCCTTTGAGGAGCTCTTCAGCGAGCTGGCCGGCCACCGTGTCTACGTGTTGAGCCCGCAGCGCGGTGCCAAGCGGGCGCTGATCGCCACCGCCCAGACCAACGCTCGCCATAGCTTTGAGGAAGAGCACGCCCGAGAGGAGCGCGCCCGCGACCTCCTCGAAAAATTGCAGGGACGGCTGAAGCTGAAAAACCTCCCGCGACGCATCGAATGCTACGACATCAGCAACCTGCAGGGTGCCCAGGTGGTCGGCTCGCTGGTGGCCTTTATCGACGGGGAGCCCGCCAAATCCGAATACCGCCACTACAAAATGCGCCTGGTGCACGGGCAGGACGACTTTGCATCGATGCACGAGATGCTCACGCGCCGCTTAGGTAAGGTCGCCAGGGGCGACGACGATCCGCCCGACCTGATTGTGGTCGACGGCGGCAAAGGCCAACTCGGCCAGGCCATGGCCGTCATTGAAGATCTGGGGCTGCACCACATCGATGTGGTCTCCCTGGCCAAGAGCCGCGTCGATGAGGTGGGCTTTGACGATCCGGAGGTCACCCGCAGCCCGGAGCGCGTCTTTTTGCCCGGGCGTAAAAACCCGGTGGTCCTGCGCCAGAACTCCGCCGAGCTCTACCTCTTGCAGCGGGTGCGCGACGAGGCCCACGACTTCGCCATTGGCTTTCATAAACAACTTCGGCGTAAGGCCAGCCTGCGCTCCAGTCTGGATGATATCCCGGGCATCGGGCCCAAGACCAAGCGCGCGCTGCTTCGCCATTTTGGAAGTCTGGTCAAGATCAAGGCCGCGACCCTGGAGGATCTTCAGGGCGTGGAAGGCGTGGGCCCCTCGACCGCCGAGGCCATCCGTGGCTTTTTTCATCCGCCCGGCGCAGATCCACCGGCCGGCTAAAGCGCGCAGAATCACCGCAAGCCCCCGGCCCCCTGCCCCCCGCTCTTGGAAGGGGTGACCCGGGCCCTACCTTTCAAGGGCATGGCGTTCGGGGGGAGACCCGACGACACTGGCCGCCTCCCCCCGAACGTGCGTCCGCTCCCACCTTATGCTACACAGCCCATTCAATGCTGCTCGCCACGGATGCGTCATTGCCCGGCGCGCCTTTTTTTCCAACGCTTCGCTCGCTCCGATGTTGCGGAGCTCGTCATGGAGATTGCTATGTTTTTGAAAAAGACTGCGCTGACGTCCATCCTGGCGCTGCTGCTGGCGGCCTGCTCCTCCAGCGCGTCTGTGCCGGATGAGGCCCCCACCAGCGACGCGCCGCAGTACCGCTCGGCCAGCCTCGACGGCGAGGAAGGCGCTTCCCCCGCCTCCGAGCCCCAGGCCGAGAGCGCGGGCACAATCGCGGCGGTCGGTCCGGTGGCCAGCGTCAACGGGGAAGAGATCAGCGCCGAGGAGTTCAACACCCAGATCGCCATGCTCCAGTCCCAGGCCCAACTCCCCCCGGAGTTGCTCCAGCAGATGTCATCGCAGATCATCGAGAACCTCATTGACCAACGTCTGGTCAATCAGGCCATCGAAGAATCCGGTGTGGAGCCCAGCGCCGAAGAGATCGACGCCCGCCTCCAGGAGTACCGCGAGGAGTTTGAGACCAGCGCCCTGGAGATGTACGGCGAAGAGATCAACTTCGATGATTACATCGCCCAGGCCGGTATCAGCCCCGAAGAGATCCGCGAGTCGGTCTACCAGGCTGTCGCCATCGAGAAGATCCTCAAAGCCGATGGCCTTCAGCTCCCGGGCGAAGACGAAGCACAGACCTTCTACAACGAGAACCCCGAGGCGTTCACGCGCGGCGAAGAGGTACGCGCGCGCCACATCCTGGTACGCGTCGACTCGGAAGCCCCCGAAGACTGGGAGGCCGCTCGCCAGGAGGCCCAGGAGCTGCACGCCCGCGTCACCGGTGGTGACGACTTCGCCGAAGTTGCCCGCGAAAGCTCCGACGATGGCTCGGCGCAGGCCGGCGGTGACCTGGGCTCCTTCGGCCGCGGCCGCATGGTCCCTGAGTTCGAAGAGGCCGCATTCTCGCTGCAGGTCGATGAGATCTCCGAGCCGGTTCGCTCCGACTTCGGCTGGCACATCATTCAGGTCACCGAGCGCAACGACGAAGAGGTCATGAGCTTTGACTCGGTCAAAGAGCAGCTGACCCGCGAGCTTCGCAACCAGGCTCTGCAGGAGTCGCTGGGCACCTACGTCGCCCAGCTTCGTGAAGAAGCCGAGATCGAAACCTACCCCGAAAATATTCAATAATATCAAACACTTAAGCAAATAAACACACACACTTCCTGTGTAAAAAACGCGGCGCCCTTCTCACGGAGGGGCGCCCTTTTTTATTCAGGCCCCTTCGGCGCGCGCCGCGTACATCACCACGACACAAACCTGAGCTACGACGCCATCGCCTGACCGAACGTTGCCCGCCGCTCCGCCTCCTTGTATCGAAAGATCGAGACGCAGGATGTTTACGGTCTGCATCCATCACGCGCGATAAACGCCATCCCCTTCGACGCGCCCATCGGCACGCCAAAGCCGCTCGCTAACCTGCCGGCGGGAGCCGCAGATGGCCGGGGAATTCCCCCACCGTACAGCTTAAAAGCATGAGCACGGCTTGACACCCGGGTGGCCAGGACTTACCCCTTCGGCGTCTATTTTTGGCCCGCCCCCTTCCCCACTTGCTGCTGTATCAGGAGCGAATTTATGACGAAGCCTGTCCGCGTTGCTGTCACCGGTGCTGCCGGTTCGATCGACTACTCCCTGCTCTTCCGCATCGCCTCGGGCGACCTGCTGGGTAAGGACACCCCGGTGATCCTTCAGCTCATCGAGATCACCCCGGCGATGCAGGCTCTGGAAGGGGTCGCCATGGAGATCAACGACTGCGCCTTCCCGCTTTTGCAGGACATGATTCTCACCGACGATCTCAACAAAGGCTTCGACGGTGCCAACCTGGCGCTGCTCGTGGGCGGGATGCCACGTAAGGCGGGCATGGAGCGCGCCGACCTGATCCGCGCCAACGGCCCGATCTTCACCGGCCAGGGCAAAGCCATCAACGACAACGCCGCCGATGATGTGCGCGTGGCCGTGGTTGCCAACCCCTGCAACACCAACGCGCTGATCGCCATGCACAGCGCTCCCGACGTGCCCAACGAGCGCTTCACCGCCATGACGCGTCTCGATGAGAACCGCGCCAAGAGCCAGCTTGCGGCCAAGGCCGGCGTGGCCGTGGCCGACGTCAAGAAGATGGGCATCTGGGGGAACCACTCCAATACGATGTACCCGGACTTCTTCAACGCCACCATCGGTGGCAAGCCGGCCACCGAGGTCATCAGCGACCACGCGTGGCTCAAGGGCGACTTCATCTCGACGGTGCAGCAGCGTGGCGCGGCGATCATCAAGGCGCGCGGCTCCTCCTCGGCGGCCAGCGCTGCCAACGCGCTCATCGATCACGTGCGCGACTGGTTCACCGTGACCCCCGAAGACGACTTCCACGCGATGGCCGTGCCCTCCGACGGTTCCTACGGCGTGCAGGAAGGCCTGATCTACTCCTTCCCGGTTCGCTGCGACGGCAAGGGCGGCTACGAGATCGTGCAGGGCATCGAGCTCAACGACTTCTCCAAAGAGAAGCTCAAGGTCACCGAAGCGCAGCTCCTTGAGGAGCGCGAAGTGGTCGCCGACCTGCTCACCTGAGTTCGCGACATGCCGATGCGAGTTCGCCACCACGCTTAAGGCGACTCCCATCTTAAAACGCCCCCGGCACCTTGAGGTGCCGGGGGCGTTTTTTTATCAGACCTGCCCGATGGCGGGGGCATTCAAGCTGGACGCGGCTGGGTTCGAGCTTAAATTTTCTGAAGTTTCTCTCGACCGACCACCACATCCCGGGGGGATGATCTCAAGCGCCGGAGTGCGCGTGCGTGCGCCCCCTTCCGCATCATCGGAGACTGCCATGCACACCTCCCAGGCCGCCGCCCACGCCGCATCCACCCAAGATCGCGCTCGCAGCGCGGGCTGGGAGCTGCGCTTTGCGGCGATCACAGACATTGGCATGCGCCGCACGGTCAACCAGGACGTCTATCTGCTTCACCCCTCCCGCCGGCTCTACGCGGTGGCCGATGGGATGGGCGGTCACGAGGGCGGTGAACTTGCCGCCACACTCGCCATTGAGACACTCGCCGCCTACTTCGATGAGGTGGGCGATATGATCGAGAGCACTCCCCAGGACCGTCGATCGCTGCAACATAACCTTGTGGCGGGCATCAAGCTCGCCAACGCCGCCGTCTACCAGGAGGCCGCCGAGCGCGGCACCCACCGCGGCATGGGCACCACGCTGGTCGCTCTCACCTTCGACGAGACCCGCGCCTACTGGGCGCATGTCGGCGACAGCCGCCTCTACCGCCTGCGCAACGGCCAGCTGGAACGCCTCACCCGCGATCACTCTCTGCTCGAAGAGACCCTGGAGCGCCATAACATCACCTCCTCGGATGCCTCCGAGTTCATCGCTAACTTCCCCTACAAACACGTGCTCACCCGCGCCGTCGGAAGTCAGTACTGCGTCGATGTCAGCGTTGCCTTCTCCCAACTTGTGCCGGGAGACATCTTTCTGGCCACGACCGACGGGGTGCACAACGCCTTGAGCGATGAGGAGTTGGCCTCGGTATTGCGTGACCATGCCGATGACTTAAGCGCTGCCTGCCAGGCCATCGCTCAGCTCACACTGAGCCGCGGTGCCCCCGATAACCTCACCGCCCTTCTCGTCGAGACCCACACCCCGGGGCGTTGACCCGCCTGCGCTTTGCTCCTACCATCCCCGACCTTGACCGGCGGCGCTTCGCGCCGCCCCCTCGGCCGATGATGGAGCGCGCATGCAACACTTTCTGACCACCGCCGACTGGAGCCGCCCCCGACTGCAGTCGATCCTCGACGACGCCCGTAATCTCAAGGCGGAGCCCTACCAGGCCCGACTCCGCAACAAGACGATCGCTCTGATCTTCTTTAACCCTTCGTTGCGCACCCGCTCCTCCTTCGACATCGGAGCCCACCAGATGGGCGCCCACGCCGTCGTGCTTGAGCCCGGCAAGGGTTCCTGGCCGATGGAGTTCGAGCTCGGCTCGGTCATGGACCAGACCGCCGAGGAGCACGTCCGCGAAGCTGCCCGCGTCCTCTCCCGCTACTGCGATCTGATCGCGGTGCGCGCATTCCCGCAATTTGAAGACTGGCAGGTCGACCGCCAGGATCGCGTTATTCACGCATTTGCAAAGCACGCCACCGTGCCCGTCATCAACATGGAGACCATCACCCACCCCTGCCAGGAACTCGCCCTGATGCTCACCCTGCAGGAGCGCCTGGGTATGGTCGACGGCATGAAGTTCGTGCTCACCTGGACCTACCACCCCAAACCGCTCAACACCGCGGTGGCTAACTCCGCGCTGCTCATCGCCTCGAAGTTCGGCATGGACGTCACCCTGCTCTGCCCCAACGAGGACTACATCCTCGATGAGCGCTACATGGGGCTTGCGCGCCAGTATACTTCCGAGCAGGGCCGCAGCCTCACGGTGACCCATAACATCGAAGAGGCCTACTCCGGCGCCAACGTCGTCTACGCCAAATCCTGGGGGGCGCTCCCCTACTTTGGCCGCTGGGACGAAGAAAAACCTGTGCGCGATGCTCACAAGCACTTCATCGTTGATGCCGAGAAGATGGCGCTGACTGATAACGGACTCTTCAGCCACTGCCTGCCCTGTCGCCGCAACGTCAAAGTTACCGACGAGGTCATCGACAGCCCCAACTCGCTGGTCATTGATGAGGCCGAAAACCGCCTGCACGTTCAAAAAGCTCTGATGAGTACCCTCATCAACGGCTGAGATCACACCACATCCCCGCAACACCGCGCCCTCGTCTGCGCGCGCGCCTCACCCCCAACGGAGCCCAAGATGTCCAGTAACACCGTCGTACTCGCCTTCTCCGGAGGCCTCGATACCAGCTTCTGCGTCCCCTACCTCAAAGAGAAAGGCCTGGACGTGGTCACCCTCTTCGTCGACACCGGCGGAGTCGATGACGAGGAGCGCGCCTACATTGAAGCCCGCGCCATCGAGCTCGGTGCGGTCGCCCACCACACCGTCGACGGCGGCGATGACATCTGGGAAGAGGTCGTCGTGCCCCTTGTTCAGGGCGGCGAGATCTACCAGCAGCAGTACCCCCTGCTCTGCTCGGACCGCTATATTATCGTGCGCAAATCCCTGCAGCTCTGCCGGGAGCTGGGCACCAAAAAATTCGCTCACGGCTGCACCGGCATGGGCAACGACCAGGTGCGTTTCGACCTGACCGTCAAGACCCTGGGCGACTTCGAGATCCTTGCCCCGATTCGCGACATCCAGCAGGATCACGGCAACGTGCGCGAGTACGAAAAAGCCTTCCTCGAGGAGCGCGGCTTCTCGACGCGCGCCAAGGCCTCGCGCTACACCATCAACGAGAACCTCCTCGGCGTGACCACCTCCGGCTCCGAGGTCGACGAGTGGGAAGCCCCCGGCGATGAGACCTACCAGCTCACCGCGCACCCCTCCCAGTGGCCACGCGAGGCGCTGCGCGCCTCGATCACCTTTGAAGAAGGCGTCGCCGTGGCTCTCGACGGCGAAGCCATCGCCGGCCCCGAGCTCATCTCGGTGCTCAACAAGCGCTTTGGCGCCTACGGCGTCGGCCGCGGCTACTACACCGGCGACACCACCGTCGGTCTCAAAGGCCGCATCGTCTTCGAAGCTCCCGGCCTGACCTGCCTTCTGGCCGCCCACCGCGCGCTCGAAGAGGCTGTCTCCACCGGCTACCAGAACCAGTTCAAGCCGGTCGTCGCCCAGAAATGGGTGGAGCTCGTCTACAAGGGCTTCTTCTACGAGCCGCTGAAGTTCGACCTTGAGGCCTACATCGAGAGTTCCCAGATCTTCGTCAACGGCACCGTCACCCTGGAGACCTGGGGCGGAAAAGTCAGCGCGGTAAAGATCGACTCCCCGCACATCCTGCGACGCGCCGGTGCCGTTTACGCCCAGTCCGCCGACTGGAACGTGACCGAGGCCGAAGGCTTCATCAAACTCCTCGGCCAGAGCTCGACCTTGCACGCGCTGGTCAACAGCGACGAGGACTGAGCCATGGCCGACGACCTCCTCAAAGCGACCCTGGAGCATCTTCGCGCGCTGGTTGGCTTTAAGACCCCCAACCCGCCGCGGGAGATGCGCGCCGGTGAGGGCATCTTCGCCTACATCCGCAGCGAGCTCTCAAAAGCTCCGGGAGACTTCATCATCGAGGAGGTCGACCTGGGCGAGGGCTGCGTCTGGCTTTATGCCAGACGCGGCCAGCCCGACCTGCTTTTTAATGTGCACCTGGACACCGTCCCGGCCGCCCCCGACTACAGCGCCGATCCCTGGACGCTTCGCATCGAAGAGGGACGCGCGATCGGCCTGGGAGCCTGTGACATCAAAGGCGCGGCTGCTGCATTGATCGCGGCAGCCCAGAGCAGCGAAGGCCCCTGCGCGCTGCTCTTCTCCAGCGACGAAGAGGCCGGTCAATCCCGCTGCGTACGTGAGTTCTGCGCGCGAGCGCAACACGCCTACGATGCGGTCCTTGTGGCCGAACCCACCGGCGTGCGCGCGGTGCTCGCGCACCGCGGCATCCGCACCTTCAGCGGCACCTTTCACGGCCGCGCCGGCCACTCGTCGGGCCCCCGCGCACTCGAAGAGAGCGCCCTTCATAACGCCGCGCGCTGGATCGCCGGGGCGGTCGAACACGCGCGTCAGGCACGCGACGGCGACACCCGAGAGACAGCCAACTCGGAGGTGGGCGGCTGGGAGATCACCCGGCACCTGCGCGGCCATTGCTTCAACGTTGGGGTAGTTGAAGGCGGCAAAAAACCCAACATCGTCGCCCCCTCAGCCTTTCTTCGCTGGGGCATTCGCCCTCGCCCCGGTGACGATCCCGGCGCGGTCGCACAGGACTTCATGGCGTTGGCCGAGGCCGACGCTGTCACCTGGCAGGACGGCTTTGTAGGGCCCTCGCTGCCGGCCGACTTCGGCCCTGAGGGGCACGATCTGCTTCAACGCGCCTCCGAGATCTGCGCGCGCTACGCATTGCCTGCGGGCCCCGCCGTCGACTTCTGGACCGAGGCCGCCCTCTTCTCCCAGGCCGGCCTGCCCGCCATTGTCTTCGGGCCCGGCGATATCGCTCAGGCCCATACGGCCGACGAATTCGTCGCTCTCGAAGACCTGGAGCGCATCGCCGAACACTACCGGCGACTCATGAGCCCGGCCATCGCCTGACCCACCGCTCAGGTCACATCGCCCGACGCTCTCATGGGCGTGGCGGCCCCGGTTCGCCACGACCTTCGCAGCAGAGAAGTTGCCTCCGCCCCCCTGGAGCGCTAACGTGGCCTCGTTCCAGTGGATTGTCCCCTCTCCGCGAGCCCGACTGTGACTCTGTTGCCATCTGCCGCTTCGATTCTACGCCCGTCGATCCTCGCCATCGCCGCAGCGCTCACCACCAGCTGCTCGCTGACGCTGGAGTTGAACCAATGTGTCAGTGACGAGGAGTGCGGCGTCACCGGTCAGTGCCTCGACGGGCTGTGTAAAGAAAATGAGCGCGTTGAGATCACCAGTCACATCGTCGAAGACACCGTCTGGACCGCCGACAACACCTACCTGCTCAAAGACCTGGTGATGGTCGTCGCCCCGGCCACCCTCACCATTGAGCCGGGAACACGCATTCTGGCCGAACGCAGGGCCGGGCTGGTCTCACTAAAAGGTGCCAGACTCGTCGCCGAGGGTCGACGCGACGCCCCCATCGTCTTCACCAGCGCCAGACCTGTGGGCCAGCGCCTGGCAGGCGACTGGGCAGGGCTCGCCATGGTGGGCCGCGCCCCCACCAACCGCGTTGACTTCAACCTGCGCATCGACAGCGAACAGGACACCAGCGTCGGCGGCAGCGACGAGGCCTGGGACTGCGGTACCCTGCGCTACGTGCGCGTGGAGTTCGGCGGCGCCGAGCTCTCCAACGGGCGAAAAGCCCTCAAAGGCATCACCCTGGCCGGCTGCGGCAGCGACACCACCATCGAATACGTGCAAACCCACCTGAGCGACGATGATGGCATCGCTGTCTTCGGTGGAAGCGTTGATCTGCGCTACGCCGTGAGCACCCGCGCACAGGACGATGGCCTCGACGTCGACACCGGATGGCGCGGCACCGCACAGTTTTTGGCCATTCAACAAGATATCAACAGTCGCGAAGGCATCGAGATCGAAAACCTCGCTGAAGATACCGATGCTCTGCCCCAGACCGACGCGCGCATCTACAACTTCACCATCATTGGCTTCAATCGTGACGGCGATCGTCAGCGCGGCATCTACTACAAACTCGGCGGCCTGGGCACGCTCTCCCATGGCATCGTCATCGGTCAGGACGGCGCCGGACTGCATATCGAAGGCCCAGAATCCATCGCACACGCCAATGAAGGCCGCGTCATCGTCGAGAACACCCTCTTCTTCAACCAGGGCGCAAGCGGCGAGGAGCACTTCGAACCCGATGTTCCCGGCGACGAGTCCCCTTCGCTGGGCGACTACAGCGCGTACCAGACCGCTGAGACAGGAAACCGCTTCGGCGTCGACCCGGGCTTTGCCGACCCGTACAACCTCGGCAACCCCACCTGGATCCCGGCCGCGGAGCACACCACCGACCGCGATCTTGTGCGTCCCCCGGAAGGTTTCGACCCGACCGCGGTTTACCTCGGAGCCTTCTCGCCAAGCGCCGCTCCCTGGACCGAAGGCTGGACCTCCTACCCTCTCAACTGATTCGGAATCCCTCGCCAGATGCTCCACGACCTGATGGGGGGGCCTGAAAGAGCGCCGTCTGCGGACGTGTGACACACATCACGCCCCACGCATGTCCCCTCCGGACGTCCTGTCCGCACGCAGGCTTCCCATCATGCCCAGACTCTACCTCTTTGCGGTCGGTCTTCTGAAGACCGCCCGGGCCGCTGGCCTTAAAGCCTCCAACGGCTTCCGTCGCCGGCTCCCCGCGCTACATACGATGATCGCCGTGGTCGGCAGTTTCGGACTGCTTTCACGGGCCCTTCACACGCTTCTCCCGGGCACCGCCAATGCTGCCCGGGCGGGTATCGGTGCGGCGGGAGCCGCGGTCTTCAGGCAGTTCATCTTCAACAAGACAACGAGCAATGGCCGCATAGGCTTCCGGTCAGCGGTGCGCCTGGCCTCTAGCTAACGCCCCCCGTTGACCGCCCCGCACGTGTGTTACCGCATGATGCGAAGGCCTTAAAAATGCCTCCCGCTCCTGCGCGTTCTTCACGCGCCTGTCACCTTCCTCGCTCCTGATGCTCGCCACGGTTGCATCCCCTGCCTTCGAGCACTACCCTCGCGCCGCCAGCGCCCCTCCCTCCGCACGACGAGGCCTTCCCATGCCGGACACCCGTAACACCATCGTTCGTCTTCTCCAGAATATCGGCAGCCGCAAAGAGGTCGAGCAGTACCTCAAGCAGTTCGCCAGCGTGGAGTCCAAGCAGTTCGCCGTCATTAAAGTCGGCGGCGGGGTACTGCGACACGACCTGGAGGCGCTGGCCAGCTCCCTGAGCTTTCTGCACCAGGTGGGGCTCTTTCCCATCGTCGTCCTCGGCGGCGGCCCGCAACTTAATGAGGCGCTCGACGAAGCCGGCATTGAAACCCCGCGCATCGATGGCATGCGCGTGACCTCTCCAGACGCGCTGGAAGTCGCCCGCAAAGTCTTCCGTGACGTGAATCTCCAGCTGGTCGACGCGCTGGAAGCGCTCGGAACCCACGCCCGCCCCATCACCAGCGGCGTCTTTGAAGCCGAACTCCTCGACCACGAGCGCTTCGGCCTCGTCGGCGAAGTCCGCGGCATTCACACCGAAGCCATCGTCTCGGCCATCCGCAGCGGATGCCTGCCCATCCTCTCCAGCCTCGGCGAGACCCCCTCGGGTCAAATCGTCAACATCAACGCCGATGTTGCTGCCCGCGAGCTCGCCCTGCGCGTAGAGCCTTTTAAGATCGTCTTTCTCACCCCCACAGGCGGCCTGCTCGATCAATACGAGCGCATCATTCCCTCGGTGAACCTCACCGAAGACTTCGACAGCCTGATGCAGCAAGACTGGATTCACTCCGGGATGCGCCTCAAACTTCAGCAGATCAAAGAGCTCCTCGACAAACTCCCGCTCTCCTCCTCGGTCTCCATCACCACCCCCGGGCAGCTCGCACGGGAGCTCTTCACCCACCGCGGCTCGGGCACCCTGGTGCGACGCGGCGAAGCCGTTCATTGCCATCCCAGCCTCGATGGACTTGATACCGGGCGCATCCGCGAGCTTCTCGAAGCCTGCTTCCAACGCCAGCTGGCCGAAGACTACTTCTCGCTCAAACCCTTTCATCGCATCTACCTGACCGACTCCTATCGGGCCACGGCCATCCTCACCATGGAGGAGGGCCTGCCCTACCTCGATAAGTTCGGGGTGACCCGCAAAGCCCAGGGCGAAGGACTCGGCCAGTCGCTGTGGGCGCGTATGAAGCGCGAAAACAGCAAACTTTTCTGGCGTGCGCGTACCGAAAACCCCATCAATAAGTGGTACTTCCAGGAATCCGACGGCACCTACCGCGAAGGTCCCTGGACAGTCTTCTGGTACGGCATGGAGAGCTTTGAAGAGATGAAGCGCTGCGTGGAGATCGCCCTGGCAATGCCCGCGACCTTCTTCGAGCACGCCGTCGCCGACACCTGAGCTTTTTTCCTCGGTGCCCCCTACCTTTGAAACCTCCCCCTCGCCACACCCCGAGCCGCATATGCACAAAAAACGCGTCGGACTGATCGGCGCCCGTGGTCACACCGGCGCGCAACTCATCCCCATGCTCGCTCGCCATACCGGCGTGGAGCTCGCCAGCGTCAGCTCCCGGGAGCTCGCCGGCGAAGCGGTCAGCGACCACATCCCCGACGCCCCTGCGGGACTTCGTTTTGAGGCGCTTGCCCCGGAAGACGTCGCCGCCCTGGACCTCGACGCCGTCGTCCTCGCGCTCCCCAACGGCGTGGCATCGCGTTTTGTCGAGGCCATCGACAGCGCCGGCACCCAACCGATCATGATCGACCTGAGCGCCGACCGACGCTTCGACGCCGACTGGATCTACGGTCTCCCCGAGCGCAACCGCGATGCCATCACCACCGCACGGCGCATTGCCAACCCCGGCTGCTACGCCACCGGCATGCAGCTTGCGCTTCTGCCTTTCGTCGATCGTCTGGCCAGCGCGCCGAGCGTCTTCGGCGTCTCCGGCTACAGCGGCGCCGGCACCACACCTTCGCCCAAGAACGACCCGGAGGTGCTGCGAGATAACATCCTTCCTTACGCCCTCACCGGTCATATTCACGAGCGCGAAGTCAGCCATCAGCTTGCGCACCCGGTCGTCTTCATGCCTCACGTGGCCCCCTTCTTTCGGGGGATCACCCTGACGATCGCCTGTGAACTCACGCGCCCCCTCAGCCCCGCAGAGGCCTTTGACCTGGCGCGCTCACACTATGAGAACGAAGCTCTCATCACGGTCAGCGAAGAGATCCCGCTGGTGCGCGACGCTGCCTTGACCCACCGCGTGAACATCGGCGGGTTCGCCACCACTTCCGAGGGGCGCCTGACCCTGGTTGCCACGCTCGACAACCTGCTCAAAGGCGCCGCCACCCAGGCGATGCAAAACCTCAACCTCGCCATGGGCTTTTCCGAGCTTGAAGGAGTCCTCCAATGACGACGCCCCTCTGGGACAAAGGTCAGGCGGATATCGACCGCGAGTTGATGGCGTTCACCGCCGGCGAAGATGTCATCCTGGACCGCCAACTCTTCCGCTACGACATTCAGGCCAGCACCGCGCACGTTCGCGGTCTGGGACGCATTGCCATTCTCACCACCGAGGAAGTCGACGCCCTCACAGGCGCGCTCCAGGACCTCGACCTTAAGTTTGAGGCGGGCGATTTTCTGCTCGACGATCGCTTTGAAGATGGCCACTCCGCCATCGAGTTCTACCTCACGGAAAACCTCGGCGAACTGGGCAAAAAAGTTCATACCGGCCGCAGCCGCAACGACCAGGTGCTCGTCGCACAGCGCCTCTTTTTGCGCACTGCGCTGGGTCGCATCGCCGAGCACAGCCTTGCCATCGCCGGCGTATGTCTGGAGCGCGCTGACCAGGCGCGCCACACACCGATGCCCGGCTACACCCACCTTCAGCGCGCCGTGCCCTCCTCGGTGGGCATGTGGTTCGCGGGCTTCGCCGAGGCCTTCATCGACAACGCGGAGCTCGCCCGGGCCACCGCACACTGGCTCAACGCCAACCCCCTGGGCACCGCAGCTGGCTACGGCGTCAACCTTCCCCTCGATCGCAGCAGGGTCGGCGAAGAGTTGGGCTTTGAACGCATGCAGATCAACCCGATCTACACCCAGAACAGCCGCGGAAAATTTGAACTTCAGGCCTTAATGGCGCTCCTACAGGCGTTACTCGACCTGCGCCGCCTCGCCTGGGACTTAAGCCTCTTCACCACCGAGGAGTTTGCCTTCGTCGATCTTCCCGACGCCTACACCACCGGCTCCTCGATCATGCCCAACAAGCGCAACCCGGATGTGGTTGAGCTGCTTCGGGCCGCTACAAGCCCGGCGATCGGTGCGGTCAATGAACTCCTCTCGCTCCTTTCGCTTCCCAGCGGCTACCATCGCGATCTTCAGCACACCAAGGGACCGGTATTGCGATCCCTGACTCGCGGCATCACCGCCCTGGGACTGACCGCCCCGCTGCTCCAGGCGCTGCGCTTCGATGAGGAACGCCTCAAAGGCGCCATCACCGGCCCGATGTACGCCACGGACCGCGCCGTCGAGCTCACCACCACAGGCGTGCCCTTCCGCGACGCCTACCGCCAGGTAGGCGCGGAGCTCGACCAGCTCAACGCGCGCACCCCGGCCCAGAGCCTGCAGAGTCGCACGTCGCCCGGAGGCTGCGCCGATCTGCGCCTCGACGTGCTCCAGAAGCGACTTGAACAGCTCGCGGCATCACCTGCCTGAAGACGCTGCCACAAGCCATCCTCCCCCTCCCCGGAACCACCTTCCGGCCCGAACACCGGCGAGGCGATGCTGCCACACGTGCATCGCCTCGCCAGATTCGGGAGCATGCCGGGCTTTTTAGACCTGCGCCCCCGGTGACGCGGCAGCCCGTCCGCCTCGAACCCAGCGCTCGGCCGACTCCTCCTCCCCCACATCAAAATAACGCACCTCGGTGTGCATCAGTGGCGCACTCATCTGGCCTATCCAGGCGTCTTCGCGCGCATCGCCCACCACGCCAAAACGCATCACCGAGGCCAGCTCGCGCTGAGTTAGTCCGAGTTCCTCCCACACGCTCGACGCATCGAGCCCCTCGGTCGACTCCACGACCACCAGCATATTGAGCTGGCCGTGCTCCCCAAAATAGCGTTTCAGACGCGGGATCACGCGATCGTAGTCCTCCCCCTGAACACGACCGTCGACGCGTAAGATCACAAAGTTGCCACCCTTCGGATTGTCCAACTCGAACATGTCTCCCCCAGGTTCTGGTTGTCTCAAATCCATCACCGGTTGCGACCACCACCGCCTCGCCACGGTGGCACAACCCTCCGGCCCGACCGCGCCTCTGGCACCCGACGCGCACGCCGATGCAAACCTCCCACGCTACGCCCCGACACACCGGCGGTCGCAACCTCTAAAAAATCTACGCGCAGCCTCCCCGGTTGCGAGCCCCAATCGCCTCCCACCGCGTGGATGGAACGTCGCTTCGCTTGCCTGCCCGAAACGTAGCGCTTCGGTCCCCTCCAGCGATCGCTGCCCCTCCTGGCCACCACGAGACGCGAGCCTTCCGCGTGTTTCGCACTAAAAGAACCCCCGAAACTGCAGGTAATAAAACCCGCCGTAGGCCCCGAACTCACTGCCAATCTCAGGCTGAGGCAACAGACTCACCCGCTCTCCGATCCCCTCAAATGCCCCGAAGCTCACATCCGAGTGGTCCGAGAGCGCATAGAAGAGCGAGGGGCCCACAAGCACACTACCATCGAGCACGTTCACCTGGGCGGTCACATTCGCCTGCAGCCTCCCCTCGCCCTGATAGCCCACGATGGCGCCGACGTAGTGCTGCCCCAGATAGTACGACTCCCCCCGGGCCAGAGCCTCCTGAACTGCGGGCTCCAGATAGCGTTCCGCCTCGCTGACCCCCGTGCCATTATAGTGGTACTCCGCCCCCACCACCCAGCTGCGCCGCAACACATCCGCTCCGAGCGTCACCCGGGGTCGAAACCCGGTGCGCTCATCACGCTCCAGCGGCACATACCCCTGCGCCCTGGCCTTCCACTCCGAGAAGTCGTAGCTCACTCCGAGCAAGAGCGCCGCCCGTTTCCAGAAACGCCCTCCCCCCACCGACACATCCGCATCGCCAATGGTCCGCGATGCGCGCAGACCGAAGGATGCGTCCTCCCAGCCCCCCCGGTCCGAGATCACCATATCAAGCTCCACCCCGGCGCCCGGGTAGAGGAGCACCCGTGCCGCATCGACGCCGGGCTTCTCGGTCTGATCGAGCTCCAGCGGACTGAACTGCGCCCAGACATCGGCCACCGGAAAAAGAATCGAGTTTCCCCAGGTGATCGCCTGGCGTCCCACCACAACTTCGCCCCAGGACGCAAAGTAGCGCAGCACCAGCCGGTCCACGTCATGGGTCAGGCGCACACCGGGCTCATCGATCAGATTCCACTCCCAGTCCACACTGCGCGCCGGCGTCACGCTGCTTCCCAGCCCGTAACTTCCCCCCTCTTCCAGCAACGCCCCGGAGACCACCCGGGACAGAAGACGTTGATCAAACTCCACCATCAACGCCCCCCCCAGGCTTGCGCGCCATTGCAGTCGAAGCGCCTGTCCGTGCAAACCTCCGTAGGTTGCATCCCCCTCAATCCCCGGTCGCACCACCCCGCCGGCACTCTGGACATAGCCACCAAGATTCAGCCCGTAGCCCTCCCCCTTCAGGAGCTCCCACGCATGCGCATCGCTCCCGGGGAGAAGCACCGCCATCGCACATAGCAGCGCCAGAATCCCCGCCCGGGCCCGCCTCTGCCCATCGTCATCTCGCCCCTGCTGATCCCGACCTCGCCCGTCCATCGCCGACCTCCTCAAACCCGCCCTCGGTTCCCCCGGGCCCTCTCCTCGCCACAGGCAAACGGATGCACTCCGCCCGATGGCACGAAGGCCCCTGCATCGACACTTATGCGCCCTCGTCCCGCTCATCCGCCACCACCCGACCGCTGTCGAGCCGAATAACGCGCCGCGCGCGTTCGATGACCATCTCGTCGTGCGTCGAAAATACAAAGGTCACGCCCCGCTCCTTGTTGAGCTCCTGCATCAGGTCGAGCAAAGACGCGCTCGTCGCGCTGTCCAGGTTCGCCGTGGGCTCATCCGCCAGCACAAGCCGAGGCCGACTTCCCAGTGCGCGCACCACCGCCACCCGCTGCTGCTGCCCGCCGCTCATCTCATGGGGTTTGCGATCTTTGTAATCCGCCAGCCCCACGCGCTCAAAAAGCGGGTCGAGGATGGCGTGACGCTCCTCCTTACTCACCCCCTGCATCAGAAGCACAAACTCGGCGTTTTCCCAGGCGGTGAGCACCGGAATGAGGTTGTAGGCCTGAAATACAAAGCCAATATGCCCCAGCCGATACTCCGCTGCCTGAGAGCGGCTCATTCCGCTGACGCGCTCCCCCTCAATGCGCACCTCGCCAGAACTCGGATCATCGAGGCAACCGATCATATTGAGCAGCGTCGTCTTTCCCGAGCCCGATGGTCCGGCCAGAGACGTAAACTCTCCGGCCTCCACCTTCAGGTTGATGCCCCGCAGCGCCCGCACCTCCACCTCACCCTGGTGGTAGATGCGCTCCAGGTCCTTCACCTCGATCAAGGATGCGCTCTCGCCAGCTGATTCACTCATTCGTAGAACCTCATCGCCTGCGACGGTGCCAGGCGCATCGCCCGCACCGCCGGATACACCGCGCTGATCATCACCACGGCCAACACCATCGCCGATGCCAGAAGCCAACGCCCCGGCTCCAGATGGCTGCGCACCACGAGATCATTCATCGCAATGCCCGCCATCTCCATATCCCCCACACCCATCGCCGCCATGTCGATCCCCACCTGAGCGATCGTCAGGTGCCCCGCAATGCCCAGAACAAAGCCCGCAAACATGCCGACCAACGCCAGATAAAGCGCCTCCCAGATCACCAACCACCCGACCTGCCCCGGGCCCACACCCAACGCGCTGAGCAGGCCGTACTCCCGAACCCGCTCCATCACTGCCATCAAAAAGGTGTTGGCGATCGCGAAGAGCACGATCAAGAAGATCACCACAAAGTAGATCCCGTTGACCGCCGCATCGAACTCCAGGAGGCCACTCATCTCCGGGACCGCCTGCTCCCAGCTCAACACCTCCAACGCCTGCGCCCCCTCGACCTGCTGCAACGCCGCGATCACCTCATCCTGAGCCTCCACCTCGCTCACCAGCACCCCGACCTGCGTCAGCGCATCCCCCATTCCCACCGCCTCCTGCGCAACCTCCAGCGGCGCATACGCCTGCAGGTCGGCCTCCCCGGCCATGCCGCTTCTGAGAAGTCCGCTGACATAGAAAAGTGCGCGCGTCACCTCCCCATCAACCCGCGACGCCGTCAGCACCACCTTATCGCCCACCGAGACATTTAGGCGATTCGCCAGCCCCTCGCTGATCACCACCGGCGCGTCGTACTCACGTGAGAAAAACGCCCCCTCCACCAGGTCATCCCGCAGGTCAGCCAGAGGCTGCTCCCGCTCCAGCACCACCCCGCTCAAACGCACCGCCTCATTGCCACGGGCGCTGGAGAGCAAGCCGTTGATGATCACCCGCGGCATCACAGCTTTAACCTCGGGCAACCCCTCCGCGCGCACCATCACCGGCCCGGGATCGGCCACCACCACATCGCTCCCCTGCCCCTCCCACCAGCCGGCTCCGTGCACCAGCACACTTCCCCCGGTGGCCTCCCGGGCCTTCTCCTCCATCCGCGCGTAGCTATCCGCGCTGATCCCCATGGAGATCAACATCAGTCCGAACGAGAACGCAATCGCCGAGGCAATGATCACCGTCCTCGTGCGATTCCTCCACAGATTGCGCCAGGCGATCTTCCACATCCTCAGCTCCTCCCTGAGATCGCCGGTGCGATCTCCACCCGCGCGCTCTGCGTGGCCGGCCACAGCCCGCACAACAGACTCACCACAACCATCACCACCGCCGGCTCGACAACCGTGCGCCATCCCACCGTCGTGTAGATGCGCTCATCAAACGAGACCCCCATGTAACTAAAGGAGGTCTGTGGCGAGAAGATCGACAGATCCAGGCCAGCACTGGCGTGATAGAGGCTCAAACTGGCCCCGAGCACCACACCAAGCAACGCCCCCATCACCCCGAGCACCATCGTTTCCAGCACCACGATCCAGAAGAGGCGCCGCGGGCTGACCCCGATCGCCATCAACACCCCGAACTCTCTGCGACGCTCCAGCGCGCTCATCCGCTGGGTGTTCATAATGCCCAGACTCGCCACCAGATAGATGATCAGATACATCACCGCGTTGCTGCTCCCGGTCAGTTCCACGAGCTCGGCGATGCTTGGCAAAACCTCCTGCCAGGGCCGCACCGCCATCTCCTGCTCACTGACGAGCTCTTCGATCACCGGCGAGAGCCGCTGAGCAAGCGCTGGCGCCTTCGAGAGATCGGCAGCCCCGATCACAACCTGGTGCACCTGCCCCTCAAGCGCCCCCAGGTAGCGCGCCCGCTCCAGATGCACATACGCCGCCTGCCGATCGATGATCGAGGTGCCGGTACGCACCACTCCGACGACCTCAAAGACATCGTTTCCAAGCGAGCCGTCGGCAGCCTCCAGAAAGACCACCAGCTCATCACCCACCTGGGCCTCAAGCTGGCGCGCCAGGCGATCGCCGAGCACCACCTCCCCGAGCCCCTCGACCGGATCCTCATCGGCCAACCAGCGTCCCTGGACCACCGCCTCTTCCACCGGCGTGGCCCGGGCTTCAAGCTGCGGATCCACACCGAGAATCTGCGCCACCTGCGAGCGCTGCTCATCGCCCAGAAGCCCGAAGAGGCGTACGCGGGCGCTCACCGCCTCAACCCCCGCCTCACCTCCCAGCCGCTCAAGCCCCTGCGGCGTCATCTCAAAAGAACGGTAGATCGCCGGCTCCTCCACGTAGTCTGAGCGCTCAATCTGAACCTGCAACGAATCCAACGCTGTGCTCCCCCGCACCATGGCCCCCATCCACCCGTCGAGAAAACTCACCGTCCAGATCATCATCGCTACCGCCAGCGCCACCCCTCCCGAGGTCAGCACGCTGCGCCAACGGTTGCGCAATAGATTTCGAAGTGCCAGGCGCACAATCATCGCGTCCTCGCCACGCGTCGCAAGCCCTGGCGCGTAAAGGTCGAAGCCTCCACAGGCACATCAAAGGCCATCTCCACATACTCCATCCGCGTGTATTCCCCGGGCTTCGCCGGCAGCACTGTCACCACCGCGGGCAAGCGCCGACCACCAAGCTCGCGCACCCCCGAGAAGTTCATGGTTCGCTCCACCGCCCCGCCTGAATAGAAGCGCGCGCGGTGCGGAAGTCCATCCTCTGCGCTGACCTCGTAGAGCACCTTCTCCCAGACCACCGGCGCCCCCTCTCGGGGACGAAGCTCCACCTGCACAACCCGCTCCCCATCGAGCTCCGCCCAGCGCAGCGCGGCATGATAGTCCCTCTCCAGGCTCGTCTCGCGCATCAGATCGTCGTTGGAGAAATGACTTCCCATCCACGCCTCACTCAACATCCCGGTCGGCACGCGGATCAGGCGGTCGGCACGCGGCGCGTAATTCCAGAGCCCTTCCTCCGAGCGCAATGTCGCTGTGCCAGCCTCCCTGGCCGGCGAGCGAATCACCATCAGCGCTTCATCTCGCCCCCGGCTCCACTGCTCGATCTCCAACTCCCGGGAGCCCCGCTCGTTGACGACCGTCATCTTCAACCGTCCCCTTGAGCTTGACGCCATATAGAGCCGATCAAGCCGCTCCAGAACATCGCTCAGCTCCGGCAACGCCTGCTCCGGCGCATTCGCCTCTCCCCTGACACTCGCCACGCTGCCCGGCTCGGGCGACTGCGCGTCGCTCACAAGCGGCGTCACCGCCACGACCAGCCCCAGCACCACTGCACCTCTCCATCCAGAGCCCCGCTTCCTCATCGCCTCTCCTCCTTAGCTTCCACATCCCACGACCCACGCTGAGCGGGACTCCAGAGACGCCGGTACGCGTCGAGCGCCCGCATCAAAAACACCTCGACATCGCCCCCTTCCATCGCATCGATATGCTCAAGCATCCATCGATCCGACGCCTCTCCCATGGCCATCGTCATCGTCACAAGCCACTCCAGCGGTACATCCTCGCGCACCAGCCCCAGCTCTCGCCCACGCTCCAACACCCGCTCGGTATGGCGCTCCCCCCACGCCTGAACCTTCGCCGCCGCCTTCTCCGAAATCCCTCCAGCCCCACCCGATTTCAGAGAGCGCACCAGCCGCACGTACCAGGTATCCCGACGCAGCGCCTCCAACCCCAGGCGCCCCATCCGCTCGATCTCCGACCAGAACGTCTCCTCGGTCAGCGCATCGACATCAAACCCACCCAGCCGACTTAAAAATCGCTCGCTTGCCCGCGTAAACACCGTCGCGAAAAGATCCGCTTTGTCCTCAAAGTAGTAATACAACGAGCCCTTACTGATCTTTGCCCGCCGGATGATCTGATTAACCGACGCTGACTCATAGCCGCGCTCGGCAAACTCCTCACCGGCCGCCTCCAGGATCTCCTCCTGGCGCTCCCCATCCAGTTTCTCAAAACGCGTCCTGACCACGCTCATCACTCCTGCTCTTATCCCAACGGCTCCGCACTCCCGACCGGCGCGCCGCAATCGTCTTACCAGCACTTCGACCTAGCGTTCAAACCACACAGTTAGACCACCTGGTCCACACATAATAAGATAGAATCAAACATAATCAAGAGCAGCACGATCATCTCCTGGAACGCGCCTCTATCACCCCGCAGACCGCTTGCTGCACAGGCCCCGCTTCCCCCCGACGAGCCGCCCTGAGCGCACGGGTCAAGTCGTCGCCCCCCCCTTGCGGTGTCGCATCAGCCCCCCGTGTTGGCATCACTCCGCCTCAAACACCATGCCCGCCAGCTCCAGGCGGTCGATCAACGCGGACCCCATGGCCGCCGCAGTGGTCAAGACTCCTCCCCGGACCACACCATCACCGAGGGCGTCTTCCCCATCCGCCAGAAGCATCGCCGACTCACTCAACATCAACGCCGTCGCCCCGTAGCCCGGGTCTTTGTCGGCCTCCACGCGCACAACAAGCGGCGCATCCCCCGCCTTCATCGCCCTCTCATCCTTCCAGCCGAAGACTTTTACACAGAAGCGCCCCTCTTCCATCGTCTTCTCCGAGGGCCCCTCACCGGCCGCCGGCAACACAAAGCGGCGAAGTAACGCCCGCGTCGGTCCCAGCGCAAGCCCCGCCACCAACCCGCCCAGCCCCAACGCCATCGACCATGCCCCCACCGCCCCGCCAACCCCGCGTCCCAGCTTGACGACTTCGCCGTAACGAAAGTCACGACCGTACTCAAACCCCCGAAGAGCGTTGCTGCGCCGGACGACCTTCTCGTTGACCCGTGCCATCATAAAAGGCCCCGTCCACGCGCCGATCGCCCGATCAAATCGTGCCCCATCCTGCGGGCCTCCATCCGCCCCCGGCGCCTCCCCGGCCGGATAGAGCGCATAGGGATCGGCCAGACGCTCACGCACCTTCGCATCCCGTGAAGCCCGCTCCACTGTCTCCGCCGCACTCGCCACCGTCCCTCCCGAAAATCCTCCCCGGGCATCCCACAGATAGAACTTCGCCAGACCTGCAGGCTCTGCCCACTGCCGCTTCGCCTCCTGCTGCAAACGTAACACCCCAAGATCGCTGGGAATCGAGTCAAACCCGCAACTATGCACAATACGCACCCCCGCGCTCCGGGCGGCCTCGTGGTAGCGCTCGATCATCTCCGCCACCCAGTCCATCTCACCGGTCAAATCGCAATAGTCCGCCCCCTCCTCCACACACGCCCGCACCACCGCCTCGCCATACAACGCATAGGGCCCCACCGTCGTGCACACCACACGGGTGCGCGCCGCCATCGCCTTCAAACTCCCCTCATCACCCACGTCGGCCGCCACAACACTCGGCGCGGCGCCCCCGGAGGCAAGCTCGCCCAGCTCAGCGAGCAGCGCGTGCAACTTCGCCTCATTGCGCCCGGCCACCGCCCAGCGGCGATCCCCGCCGTGCTGCGCCAGATATCGCGCTACAAGACGTCCGGTAAATCCCGTGGCACCGAACACCACCACATCAAACTCTCGCGCCGTCGAAACCATCCCATCCTCCTTAGCGTTGCCACGCTCAATGTTCACCATTCTTATTCAACCTGCCTCACCCCATCGCCCCTCACAACCCACCTTGATACGCCGGGCGCTGCGCCCACCTTTTCTTCGTTCTGGAGCACAACCAGGGGACCTCCCTGCGGCCTCTTCCACGGTGGGCGGCAAACCTATGAGCTTTGAGCTGAGTTTTGTCTTCTTATTAACACTGGTCGCATTGGTGCTCTTTGTCACCGAACGCATGCGCGTCGATCTCGTCGCCCTGCTCACCATGGCCGCGCTACTTCCCACCGGCATCCTCACGCCGGCCGAAGGCTTGAGCGGCTTTAGCAACGAGGCCACCGTCACCATCGCCGCGATGTTTGTCCTCAGCCGTGCCCTCCATCGCACCGGCTCGCTCAAACACATCGCAACCCACCTGGGGCGCCTCTACGCCTACGATGCTCGCCTGGCCACCGCCGCGATGATGCTGGGCGTGGCCGCGATGTCGGCCTTTATCAACAACGTGGCGGTGGTCGCGATCATGCTACCGGTGCTCCTGGGCGTCTCCCGAGCCAACGGCATCAACCCCTCCAAGATCATGATGCCCCTCTCCTTCGCCGCGATTTTCGGGGGCACCTGCACGCTCGTAGGCACCTCCACCAACATTCTCATTAGCGGGCTGCTCACCGATCTCAACCAGCCGGCGATGAACATGTTTGAGATGACCCTGGTCGGGCTGCTCTTCCTGATCGCGGGCACCGGCTACATGCTCACCGTAGGTGACGCCATCCTCCCCGACCGCGACAACCCCGACTACCGCCGCAGCGACTCCGAGACCCAGCCCTACCTCACCGAATTGCGCTTCGCCCCCGATTATCCCGACATCGGCAAGACCCCAAACATCATCTTAGGCGGCACCGAGGCCACCCTCCTGGCCATGATTCGCGACGACGAGATGCTCGACGATCCCGACGATCGCCCCCTGAAACCCGGCGACATCCTGCGCATCTCCGCGCCGGCCACCGTGGTGCGCGACTTGCTGGATACCGTCGGTGTCACCTCCCTGGCCGATCCCCAACCCGAGCCCGACGATCATCAACCCATGGAACTCATTGAGGTCGTCATCGCCCCGGACGCCGCCGTCGTCGGGCGCAGCCTCGGCGAGTCGGGTTTTGCCCGCTACCACCCCGCCCGGGTGCTCGCCTTGCGGCGCTCAGCCGATACCGTCGTCGATCAACTCCTCGACGTCCCCATCCAGGGCGGCGACGTACTGCTCATTCAGGCCATGCCCGGCCAGGTCCCCCTCCTCCAGGACAGCCCCGACTTCATCGTCGTCTCCGAGATCGGCCTCTGGGAGTTCAAGCACGCCTTTACCCTCCCGGTCATCGCAGCATTACTGGCCGTCATTCTGTTGGCCGCCTTCGGAGTAGCCCCCATCGTCACCCTGGCCAGCGCCGCCGCCGTGCTTGTGGTGCTCATCGGCGTCATCTCCATCGAAGAGGCCTACGAGGCCATCGACTGGCAGGTGATCTTCCTGCTCGGCGGACTCATTCCCCTGGGCATCGCCCTGGAAAAAACAGGGGGTGTGACCATGCTCGCCAACGCCACTCTGGCGCTCGTCGGTGACTTCGGCCCCCGCGTCATCCTCACCACCTTCTTCCTGGTCACCATGGCCATGACGGCCATTATCTCCAATCAGGCCACCGCTGTCCTCATTACTCCCGTGGCCGTCAGCGCCGCGATCAGCCTCGGCGTCGATCCCCGCCCCTTTGTCTTCGCCATCGTCTTCGGCGCTTCAGCCAGCTTCGCCTCCCCGGTCGGCTACCATACCAACGTGATGGTCTACAGCGCCGGAGGCTACCGCTACATGGACTTCGTGCGCGTGGGCATCCCCCTCTCCCTTCTCTTTCTGGTGGTCGCGGCCTTCGTCATCCCCTGGTACTGGCCACTCTGAGCGTTGGCCCGGGCATCCGGGCCGACGCTCACCCCTTAATAGCCACGCAGACCTTTCCAAGATGCCGCCCGCCCTTCATCACCTCAAAGGCCTCCACCGCGTCTTCAAATCCCACCACACGGTCGATGACCGGTCGCAGCCCATGCTGTGCAAGCGCCCGATTCATCCTTTCAAACATCTCGCCATCGCCCACAATCACTCCCTGCACCCGAATGTTCTGCATCAGGATCGGCACCACGTTGACCTTCTGCATCCCGCCGGCAAGAACACCAATCAACGCGATCGTTCCGCCTACCCTCACCGCGTCTACCGACTCCTGAAGCGTCCCCGCCCCGCCCACTTCCACAACCACGTCCACACCGCGCCCCTCCGTCATCTCTTTCACCGCGCGCCCCCACGCCGGCGTCTCGCGGTAGTTGAGCACCCGTGTCGCCCCCAACTCCTTCACCCTCTCGAGCTTCGCGTCACTGCTGGAGGTCATGATCACCTCTGCCCCCATCATGCGCGCGAACTGCATCGCAAACACCGACACGCCCCCCGTCCCGAGGCAAAGCACCACATCGCCTGCGCGCACGGCCCCTTGTTCGACCACCGCGTGCCAGGCCGTGACGCCGGCACACCCCAACGTCGCCGCCTCCGCATCGCTCAAATAATCGGGCACCTCCACCACGCCGCCCACATCGCAGACCACCTCCTCACGCAACGTGCCCTGCAGGGGCCCGCCCAGGGTGGTACGCAACTTCTCCCGGGTTGGCTCTCCGCTCCGCCAACCCTGTGCAAAGATCGGCGAAACTCGCCGTCCCAGCCACCGCGCATCGACATCTTCTCCGACCTCTACAACCTCTCCCACCCCGTCGGAACACGGCGTCAGCGGCAGGGGCTGGCGCGGGTTGTAGTGCCCCTGCACCATCATCAAATCTCGATAATTAAGCCCGACCGCCCGCATCGCCAGTCGTACCTGCCCCCGCAGCACCGGCTCCGAGGGCGTGTCCACCATCCTCAACCGATCCAGCCCAAACGCCCCTTCGATCTGCCAGGCTCGCATCCCAAACCTCTCTTAGCGCAACGATTCGACACACCCCGCGCCATTGCACGCAGCGATCTTTGTAACTACACTCTCCTACATCTTAAGGTCCACCAACCGACCTGGCGAGGACGAGATGGCAACTTCCCCTGGCTCCATCCATCGCACGATCTGGAACTCCCTCAAGATCACCGGCTGCGCGCTCAGCGTCGTCGCCATCGCCTGGGGCGTAGGCGTGTTCACTCCTCAGGGCGAGGTGGCAACCTCCCATGCCGACACCGCCTGGCTCAGCCCCTTTAAGCGCTCCAACACCGAGCGCTTTAACAGCGCCCTGGACAAACTCGGCCATCCCGAACCTCGCCGCTACGACCTCAACGGCAACACCGTCTACTTCTCGACCACAACCTCGTTGAAGACCCCGCAGGAGCTTCTTCTGGACTACCAGGAAGAGTTCGTCCGCCAGGGCATCAACCAGGACACCTTCACGGCGCTCTCTCCCGCCGATGAAGAAGCGCGCCTTCTCAACGCCCTGCAAGGTGGGCTGAGCCCCATCGCGATCTCGGCCAATCACATCGCCCTGGCCGGCGTGCTCACAAAAAACCGCGCCGACTCCCCTGACGCGCTGCGCGACGACTATCTGGGCACCGACAACCCCCACGAGCTCTTTCGGGCACACCGCTACATCGAGATCTCTCGCGACCCCGACCGTCGGCACACCGAAGTCGTCGCATCCTGGAGTGACGAGGCCTTTGACTACAGCCGTATGGTCCCCGGAAACAGTGCCGATCATCAGGCCTTCGACGAGCTCGTGCCAGCCTGCCCGGGCTGCACACGTCTGACCCGCTTTGCCGACGAGAACCCCGGTGCCCACCAGGTCGACCTTACCTTTATCTCGCCGGCCTCTGCCGACACGCTGATTCATTTCTACGATCAGGCGCTTCCTTCCCGCGGTTGGTCGCTGGCCGACGAGGGCGACGCCATCGCCCGCGCCTCCGACTTCTTCGAGCTTCCCGAGACCGGCCACACGCGCCGCTACACCGGTCCCGACAACCTGGGACTGACCCTGGTCTTCCAGCGCGACTCCCGTACCGGCCATACTCTGGTCCACGCCGCCCGCTCGCGCTGACCTGCTCATAGCCTGATCGGGCTTGCCCCGACCTCTTCCGGTGTGAACCTTTTGTGATGTTGTATCGTCATCACTTCACCCCGGGAGTCGACTCATGAGCACGTCTACGATCTTCCTCGACGACAACATCCTCTCCTACCTGCGCCACTTCTCGATGCGCGAGCCCAGCCGCTTTAAGCGCTGCCGCCATGACACCTCGGAGCTGCCCATGGGCAGCATGCAGATCGCCCCGGAACAGGGCCAATTTCTGCATATGCTCCTTCAGGTCATGGGAGCACGCCGTGCCCTTGAGATTGGGAGCTTCACCGGCTACAGCGGCCTCTGGCTGGCCAGCGCTCTTCCCGAAGACGGCTGCCTGGTCGCCTGCGAGGTCAACGAGAAATGGGCCTCCCAGGCGCGCCACTGCTGGGAGGACGCCGGCCTGATGAAGCGCATTGAGCTGCACGTCGAGCCCGCGCGTGAGACCCTGGAGCGCCTCCTTCAGCGCGACGCCCAGAACACCTTCGATTTCATCTTCATCGACGCCGACAAAGAGCCGCTGGATCACTACTACGAAGCCGCCCTCAAGCTGGTCCGGCCCGGGGGGCTGGTCGCCGTCGACAACGTACTCTGGGGTGGAAAGGTCGCCGACTCGTCGGTGCACGACCCCGACACAACCGCCATCCGCGCGCTCAACGAGAAGATCCACAGCGATGAACGCATCGACTTAAGCGTGGTGCCCATCGGCGACGGCATGGCTCTGTGCCGCAAACGTAGCACCTGATACACCCGCACGCTCCCGGCCCTGAAACAACGAGAGCCCGCCTCCCCTCAACGGGGAGCGGGCTCTCGAAATACCTGCCAGGTCGGATAGCTGCCTGATGCCCTCAGATGTTGCTTCGGGGGGCGGCAGCATTCTCCGCCTTATTCAGCGGCCACTTTCACAAACTTCAGGGTCATGCGATCGCTCTCGCCAATGGCCTCAAACTGTGCAGCGCTCTCTTCGCCACCACGCAGCGAGGGCGGCAGCGCCCACACGCCATCTTCGTAATCGCGGGTGTCGTTGGGGTTGGCGTTGATCTCGGAGCTATCCACAAGCTCAAAGCCCGCGGCCTCCACCGTCGCGATCACAAAGTCCTCCGGCAGATACCCCTTAGGCGCGGTGACGGCAGGATCGCTACCCTCGGCCGCACGATGCTGCACCACGCCGAAGATCCCGCCCGGCTTGAGCGTCTCGTGGGTAGCTGCCAGCACATCCTCAAGAATCCCGTTTCTGTACCAGCCGTGCATGCTGCGGAAGGTCACGACCATATCCGCACTCTCCGGACCGCCAACCTCCACGATACTCGGCGGCCAGAAAGTTCCCACTTCGACCTCACCCAGCGTCTCGGTGTTCTCCCCGACCCACGCCTCAAAATTACGAGCGATGCGGCTGTAGTAGTGTTCCGAGTCTTCGGGATTGTCGTACATATTTCCCGCAACAAAGCGACCCTTCTCGGCGAGCACCGGCGCGAGAATCTCGCTGTACCAGCCACCGCCAGGCCACAACTCCACCACTGTCATATCATCGCTCAGACCGAAAAAGAGCAACGTCTCCACCGGATGACGCGCTTCATTTCGCGCACGATTCTCTTCGGAGCGATGCGTACCTTCAGCCGCCGCCTCCAGTTTGGCCTCCACCGACATCGACGGCGCCGCCTCCGAATCAGCCTCCGTTGCTTCGGCTTCGGTGGCTACTTCCTCTTCGACCGGCATCTCATCGCTCTTCGGCTCGTTCGACGAGCACGCCGCAAGTCCAACCACAAGCGCCAGCATCATCCATCGGGTCTTCACGTTCACTTGCCACTCCTTATCATGTACGTAACGTCTGCAAAATCCGGGGCCACAGCCCTTCCTATCTAGCATCGCCATTGGCCCGGGCACAAACTCCGCCCAGACGTTTAACACCCAGGATATAAAGGCAACCGATGACTTCGTATCAAGACGTACTCGAATACTGGTTCGGCACAACCTCCGCCCTGGAAGACGGCAACTTCCCCCAGGAGCAGTTTCGTCTCTGGTTTGGCGGCGGCGATGCGGTCGACCGCGAGATCACCGAGCGTTTCGGCGCGCTCGTCGAAGACGCCCGCGACGGCGGCCTTCAGAGCTGGCTTGAGCGTGCCGACAGCCGCCTGGCCCTGGTGCTGCTCCTTGACCAGTTCACCCGCAACATCTACCGCGGCACCGGCCAGGCCTTCTCGGCAGACGCACTGGCCCTTAGATACGCGCTGGACGCCATTGAACTCGGCCACGACACCGCCCTCTCTCCCATTGCGCGCTCCTTCTTCTACCTTCCGCTGGAGCACGCCGAATCCCTGGAGCTCCAGGAGCGCTGCGTCACCCTGATGGAGAACCTCACCCACCAGGCCCCCGACGGCCAGGTCGAGCTCTTCCAGGGCTTTTTGGACTACGCGGTCCAGCACCGCGACATCATTGCGCAGTTCGGGCGATTCCCGCACCGCAATGCCCTGCTCAGCCGCACCTCCACGCCCGAAGAAGAGGCCTACCTGGCAACTACCGACGTGCATTTTGGGCAAAAAGCCTGAATCCACCCTCCGGCGCCCTCCCGGGCGCCGGAGTCAGCGCGTCGCGCCTCACAAATTCAGCTGCCGATCTTCAATGCAGATCCCACCCTCACAGGTCGTCCGCTGCGGACAATCTCCCGGATCATCGCAGCTCACGCGGGTGCAGAACCCGGATTCACTGCAACCAAACATCGGATCGGGGCAAATGCCGCCCTGGCAGCGCTGAATCACGCAGCTCCCGCGCGAGCAGTGCATTCCGGGTTGGCAGTCCACATCTTCGGAGCACGACGCCACACACGAGCCAAA
Source organism: Lujinxingia sediminis (assembly GCF_004005565.1). Classification (NCBI taxonomy): domain Bacteria; class Deltaproteobacteria; order Bradymonadales; family Lujinxingiaceae; genus Lujinxingia; species Lujinxingia sediminis. Next base: position 178,061 of record NZ_SADD01000004.1, read on the forward strand.
GTTGCAGTCATAGCTCGCCTCACACCCGGCGAACTCACTGCATCCCGCGCAGATGCCGCCCGGAGCGGTACGCGTGCACGAAGGCCCTCCGGGCCCACCGCCGGGGCAATCTGCAGTCACGTTGCACTGCCCCAGCGGACGCCCTGCATTCGGATCGACCCCGGCATCATCCCCACCTCCGGCGTCATCCTCACCGTCGGACGCATCGCCTCCATCCTCTTCAGCGTCCGGGGTTTCGGTCGCATCGTCGACGTCCTCTCCCCCATCGTCCGCATCTGCGGACGTATCACCGGCATCCTCTTGAGCGTCGGCATCCTCAACCGACACGTCCTCCGCATCCAGATCGGTGTCCTGACCACCGACTCCCGGATCCCTCCCGGTATCCTCGTCCACCGCAGCGTCGCCCCCGTCCACACAGGCTTCGCCACAACCTGCATCGAGAGGGGTCGGGTCCACCGGATCGTCGGTACACGCCCCCAGCCCCACACTCAGAACCAGCACACTCATGACACGCAGAATCATCTTCATAAACGCTCCTCACTCGCACCCAACGCCGGGAGCACATCGCTCAAAGGGCGCTGGTTCTTAGATTTCATACATCCCGGTCTAATGGTGGCCCCCAACTGCGGAGGTGTCCATGGCGAACGCATACCCTGTACGCTCGAACCTGCGCCAGCGCGCGTTCATGACAGCTTCGTTCGTCCTCAGCTCGGTGACGCTGCTTGCCCTCGGCCTGATACCCTCAGCACAAGCCCAACACCCCTATTACGAGCCTGCCTCCGCCGAGGCATTCGCAACGCACAACCCCTTTGCCCCCCTCTCACCGCAGCTTCTCTTCCCCTCGCCCACGCCCACACTCATCGTCGCTGGCGACACCAGCTGCGCCCTCGATCACCAGGCCCGACTCAGCTGCACCGGCCCCGGCGTCACCGAACCCCCGACCTCCACGCCTATCGCCACCATCGCCGCCGGCGCCGACCACATCTGTGCGCTCGACATCACCGGCTCCGTGCATTGTGTGGGCGATCGATCCCACCACCAACTCGCGCTTCCCGCCGACGTCTACGTGGATCTGGCGCTCGGTGAGCGCTTCTCCTGCGCGCTTACCGCCAACTCACGTGTGCGCTGCGCTGGCACCCACCCTCAAGGTCCGATGACCTCTCCGCAGGGCACCTTTCGCCAGCTGATCACCACCGATCACCACGCGTGCGCCCTGCGAAACTCCGGCGAGGTCTACTGCTGGGGCGCTGCACAGGACAACGCCCTCTCCCCGCCTCAAGGCCCTTTCGTCAACCTCGTCAAAGCGCACCATCGTCTCTGCGCCCAGCGGCCGGACGGGGTGACCCTTTGCTGGGGGCATCCTAACTCGCACTCGCCCTGATCATGCGCACAGCCCCCGATGCGACGCTTATCCCTCCACCGCCTGCGCATCGCGTTCAGTCTCCATCTGCGTCCGCAACAACGTCTCGGAGATGGCGATAATGTCGGCATCGCCACTCTCTCGAGCGACCGCCAGGTTGACCTCAAACATCTCGCGCAGGTCGGAGGCCCGCATCCCGTTGGCGCGCACATAGCCCTCAACAGCCGATGCGTACCCACGCCAGGCCGCCCAATTTCCGCAAGACGCCAGGCAAGCAAGCAACCCCGAGAGCGTATAGATCTGCTCGCGCACCATGCCTGCCCGGCTCCACGCCCCCTCGGCTTCGTTCAACAAGACCATCGCCTCCGAGAATCGCTGCTGTGAGACCATCATCATTCCCAGATTCGAGTGCGCGATATTGACCTCAGCCGCCATCACATCTCCCCAGAAGGAGATCGCCTCGCGGTACATCGCCTCAGCCTCCTCCCACCGCCGCTGCTCCCGGAAGATCTCCCCGTAGGTATTAAAAAAGCTCCCGGGTGAAACACGCTCAAAGAGCCCGGCATCCTCACGAATCTCTTCCATCAGCGCGCTCGCCCGCTCCGGCTCTCCGACCTCAAGATAAGCCGTCGCAAGTCCCACGGTGGCCGCCGCCTGCCCTCCCTTATCCCCGAGTTCGCGCCAGATATTCCGCGCCTGGGCATAGCCATCGACGGCCTTGTGCCGCTCTCCTCGCTCCGTCCACGCACTGGCGAGGCGAAGCATCGTCCCGGCTAATGAGCCACGCCTGGCCTCCCCCTGGCAGGCCTCTCGGGCCTGAAGAAGGATGCGCTCAGCACCTTCAAAATCGCCACGTGCAAAGGCAAGCGACGACTCCAGCCAGAGTATGGGCACCAGGAGTTCATCTTCGTCTTCAGGCCGCAGCAGTAGTCGGGCGCGCGCCACTACCGGCTCAGCGGCCTCCATCTGCCCGGCGCCCTGCAAGGACCAGCTCTGCCGTAGCATCCCGCGCAGCCGGCGCACATCGCGCTCCTCAATGCCCAGGCGATCGCAGGCCTGCTCATAGCGCGCGATCAACCCCAGCGCGCGACGGGACTCCCCCAGATTTCCGGCCAACTGACAGCCTCGCAGGAGATGCTCCATGGCCACATCGTTCTGGCCCGCTTCAAAAAGATGCATTCCCAGACGCTCCGCCGTGGTCACATCATCTTCCCGCGCCCGCCCCTTCACAACCTCGGCGCACGCGCGATGAATCGCAGCATAGCGCCCCTCGACTCGCGCCTCCCGCGCCAACGCCTCCCTCAACATCGGATGCACAAACTCAAAGGAGCGCTCCTCGTAATGCTCCGACACCAGACGGTTAGCGAGCAACGCCTGAACGAGCGGCTCGGGCACCGACACCTCGCAGCGTTCGCACACCTCCAGCCACTCCTCGTGCATCACTGTCAGACCCAGCGCGGCAGCGCACTCCATAGCCCGGCGCGCGTCGTCGCGAACATTTGCATCAAACTGGGCGATGAGTTGCTCAATCGCCTCGTCCCACGCCTCCAGCATTCCCTCGGGCAGCGTGGCCCTCGCGCCTGCTTTAAGCGTGAGCTGATCCGGGTAGCGCTCCGATGCCACGAGCAGCCCCTCATGCACCCATCGCATCAACATCCGCACAATAAACATGGGATTGCCGCCGGCGCGCTGCGCCAGATCGTAGGCCAGCTCCTCCTCCAGCGGCGCGAGCATCGAGATAAACGCCAGCTCCTCCGAGAGCGCCAGCGGCGGCACCACAAGCTCCTCTACCTCATCGCGCTCCAGGAGCTGATCGATCTGCACCATCTCAATCGGACGATCGACCAGCGCCTCATCGTTGACCGTGATCACCACCATCACCGAGACCCGCAGCGGAGACTCCAGCACCCGCTCCACCCAGTCGAGCGTCTCACTGGCCCACTGGCCATCCTCCACACAGATCAAAAGAGGCCGTTCTCGGCCCAGCTCCCCCAGCGCCAGCTGCGTGGCCGCGCCACGGTTGCCCCCACCGGCCGGAAGCCGCGATCGCTCACCCCAGGGCAACATCCAGCCGGCCAACGCCTCGGCAGCCGCCTGCGCCTGCGCCTCCTCCAGCCCTCGTCCGCTAAGCTCTTCAAACACACGGCGTTCGGCCCCCTCATTGGAGAGTCCCGTGGCCCGAAAATAGCGCGAAAACATTCGCGAAAGCCCATCGGCCGAGCTTACCACCGGACTATGCGTCGCCCGCATCACCTCGGCCAGCCCCAGCTCATGAGCCCTGCGGGCAAGCCACGCCATCAGCCGTGTCTTCCCCGCTCCAGATGGGCCTCGAAGCACCATCACCTGCGAGCGTCCATCCTGATGAACCTCGCCCAACCTCTCCCAGAGCGCATCCCGCGCGTCTTCCCGCCCGACCAGCGGTACCTCCCGGAAACGATAGAGTTCGTCGGAGCGCCAGAGCTCTCGAAACTCCCCCAGGTCCACAACCTCATCGCGACGCCACCCCAGATCTCGCCGCACCGTGTCCCCTGTCGGCCCCCAGAAGTGCACATCCAGCGCGCTGAGCAATTGACGGGCATCCGCCGCATAGCGAAAACGATCGATGGGCGACTCGTCCATACAGCTCAGCACCCAGCTGGCAAATCCAGAGGGCACGAAATGATGCTGCTCCCCCCGACTGGGCCGTCCACGCTCCTCATCGGGAAGACGCCCGTAGAGCCACTGAAACGCGATCACTCCCACGCTGTAGAGATCACTCCAGCCCCCCTGCTCTCGCCAGCGCCCCTCCACGACCTCCGGCGCCTGATAGGCCGATATCACGCTGTTTTCACCATCGAGGCGACGCGGTGGAAGCAGCCCGAACTCCAAGAGCTGCACTGCCTCGACCTCATCCTCCGCGCTCAGCCGAACCGAGATCAACTCCGGACTCAAGCGCCGATGCACCACCCCGCGAGCGTGCCCGAAAGCCAGCGCCTCGAGCACACGCAGCAACACCGCGCGAAACTGCGGCCACTCCAACCTCGCCATGCTCGCCAGCAGAGGTACGCCCCCCTCCATCGGCGCGCTCACCCAGAACGCATCTCCGGCCAACAAAGCGCCCTGGCAGGCACCTGCCTCCTCCAGGGTCACTTCTCCGAAGTCATAGAGCGGAGCGACCCCCGAGTGGAAGATGCCCGCCGCCCCCTGTGCCTGTCGGCGGTACATCTGCAACATACCCGCGGGCGCATCCGCAGTATGTGCCGCGCGCAATTCCAGGACGCGTCCGGAACTCTCGTCCAGAACCTTCCACAGCCGCCCCCCAAGCGATGTCTGCTGAGCCTCTTCCAACCGGTAACTGCGAACTCGCACGTCCTCTCCCCTTGCGCGCCATCGTCTCTCGGTCGACGCATGCGCCCTCGCGCATGACGCCCTTATGACGTGTCGTGACTTTTCGTCAGACCACGACGTTAACACACCTCTAAGGTCGCGTCATCGCTCTCGACTGTACGCCACAAGCAAAACGCCTCGTTGCTCCTCTGATTTCCGCGAGTCTCGATCATCGCCATCCCGCAGCATAAAGCAAGCCCACTCGCCCCATGCCCCTTTCCCTCGGCGAAACATCCCTGCTTGCCCCCGGATCGCCCCACCCCATGAAGCAGCCCGGTTGACCCGCCACGATGCGCTCTTATACCTTGGATTCGTAGAGTACGCCTGCCTGAACACCGATAATGATTTTCAAAAACGGAGCACCCTATGAGCTCGAAAGACGAACTGATCAAACGCCTCAACAACGCCATGGCCTGGGAACTCGCTGGCGTCATCCAGTACATGCAAGCCGCGGTGATGGTCACCGGCTACGAGCGTGAAATCTTCCGCGAGTTCTTCCACGAGTCGAGTGAAGAAGCCCGTGACCACGCCGAGGCCGTCGGCGAGAAGATCGCCGTCCTCGGCGGTGTTCCCACCGTGGAGCCGGCCACCATCCGCCAGGCCGCCGACATCCAGGGCATGCTCGAAGCCGCACTCGCCCTGGAGATCGATGCGCTGAACGCCTGGCAGGCCTGTCACGAAGTCGCCGAAGCCGCAAACCCGGGCACGATGTACTGGATCGAAGAGCACATCGCCGAAGAACAGGATCATGTCGATCACCTGCGCAAACTCACCGGTAAAGTGAAGTTCGCCGCCGGCGACATCGACAAGAGCAAAGGCACCACCGCCTGATCGTCACCGCATTCAGGAGACGCGTTCCCCCCCGGGCGCGCGTCTTAACGCGAAGGCCCCTCGTCAGCTCAGACGAGGGGCCTTTTTTGTCGTCCGATATCCGACGCTGCCTTCCCGGGAAGAATTGATACTCGATTTCAATTTCACCTTGACTGCGTTTTGAAAGTCATTATCAATATCATTGTCCGCGATGCGCGATTCTTCTCACAGGCAGAACGCAACCATGACCTACGAAAAACTCCTCGGCGATCTCCTCGGTTTTGAAGCCGATACCCGCGTTGAACTGGTTCAGGTTTCCGAACCCGGTGAGACGCCCACGCTTGAGCTTCGCCTGCAGCGCGACGGCAAAGAGCTCGGCTGGCTGACCCAGCGCCGCATTCGCCTTTGCGCCGGGCAAATTGGCCAACTTCGCGATGCCCTCAACCTGATGGATCCCGACGGCCGCGACGCGCCGCCCCCACGGATCCACCCGATGCGCCGCGACGAGAAGGTCATCTCCATGGCCGATCTGCGACGCTCCTGCTGAGAGCATCGGCACCATCGCATCGCCTCAGACAAAAACGCCCCCCGATCAACTCGGGGGGCGTTTTTTTGTCACATATGTTTTGTCATATCTGGCACCTGAGCCCCGCTCAGGGCTGACATGCCTCCACGGAAGAAGCCTCGACACTGCGCAGCTCAGTCGCCTCGCCCGCCCGCACGCGCGACACAAAACAGCCATACTGCGCCTGGGCCTCGGCCACCTGATACGCCACGTTATGCCCGTCGAGAACTTCCGGTGCGTACTGCGTCACCACCGCCGTGACACCATCACGGTTGCCTGCCACCGGGAGCTCCAGCACCTGATCGCGCCCCACCCAGCGCATCCACTCCAGCGCCTCTTCTTCGAGCAGAGGCTCCACAAGCTCTCCGCCCATCGCCACCGAGAACGCCGCGCGTGAGCCCGGGCTAAAGTAGCCATCCTCCAGGCCGGAGTGTTGCAGCGCCTGCTTGGCCGGCACGCCCTGGTGCGGCTCCTCCAGCAGATGACGGCCGTGGGCCACCGGGTCCACAAGGTCCCAGACATGCTGCACCGCGCTCAAGATCGGGTCGAAGCGATTGAGTTCTTCGCGGGGGTTCATGCGAATCGCCACCCGCAGGGCGTCGCCCACATTCACCGGTTTCACCGACTTGAGCGCGACCTCAATGAGCACGCCTCCCGAGCCCGAGAAGACGCCGGCGGCGATGTTGCGATCCACCGTCAACGCCGGCAGCCCGATCGTCGATCCCATCGATTGCCCCATCGCCGAGATGCGATCGCCGGCAAAGCGAATCAACCCATCCGACGCCTCTCCCGCGTCCAGGTATTCCGGAGCGACCGCCGGATCGATCGTCAGCTCTTGCAAAAGCCGCGCATGCAAGGTGATCTCACTGGAAGCCACGTTAAAGTTATCCACTGCAGCGCCCGGGTTGCCGATCAGGTTGTAGAGCATCAGCCCCGTCGTATCCGGCGAGGTGTGGCGGGTGCCATGAAGATTAAAGTCCGCAGCAAAGCCGGCCACGCCATAAGGTGCCACCACCCCGGCAGGGCCACTTCCCGGCGGTGCGTCGGTGTCTTCGTCCGGCTTCGGACCTCGCTCAAAGAGCTCTTCGGCCCGTCCACCGGAGCCGTGCATATACATCAGCACCGGAAACCCGCCCTCGGGCATCGCCTGACGCGGCACACTCACAAAGAAGCGGATCGTCTGGGTGTCGACCTGCATCAACTCCCCATCCTCATCCAACGCCAGCGCTCCCGAAGGGGGTCTGGAGTAGGGTCGACTGCCCGTCTGCACCGTGGGCACATCATAGGTCGCCCGAAGCAGCACGTAATCGTCAAACACCTCCACAAGCTCAAAGCCGGGCTCCTCATTCACCTGAGGCTCCTCAACGCCGTTGAACCAGTCGTTGATCTTGCGCAAGCGCACGGTCGGATCATGGGTGGTGAAAAGCGTCATTCCACGCACCGCATCGGCCTCAACCCCGATGCTACTGAGAACCTCCATCGCCTGACTGTACGGCTCACCATCGACCGCACCCACGTCCTCTCCCTTCAACAGCCGATCGAGGTCTGCGGAGCGCACAATCGACTCGCGTACCTCGTCTTTGAGCGCATCACTGAACACCAGCGCGTAGCGCGTATTGGCGCGACGCACCACGCCGAATGGCGAAAGACAGGCCACCATATGGGCCTCATGGTAGGTGCCAGCCTCGGGCCGATACTCACACGCGATCGGAAGCACCCGCCCCTGCTCCGGGCTCTGCGGATCGACGTCGACCAGAAAGATCGAAGGTGCGCCATCCTCGAAGTTCAGCGAAGCCTCTTCATCCTCAATAATCGTCAAGGGATCGAGCGCCCCATCAAAGTGGGCAAAGATCCCGCCGACCACACCCCAGCCTTCCAGACGCGTATCGGCGGCTTCAAACCACTTCTCCAGAATGTCGATGCCTTCGGCACCGGGCCAGCTGGAGTAGACCCCCTCAAACCCCTCGATGCTCCGCACATCACTGGGAATCGGAAGATCAAAATACGCCTCGGAGTCGACATCGAAGCGCATCTGCCGCCCGACCACCTCCGGGCCCACATCGCCCCCGTCGACCTGGGTATCGGCATCCGCTCCTGCATCGACCGCAGCGTCATCACCTGGCTCATCGGAGCACCCGGCGGCCGCCATTACCATTCCGAGCATCGCCGCATACCGGGCCAACCTCGTCCACTTGCACACTGACATCATTTCACTCCTGCATCGGATCGCTTTGCCTATGGATCGCCGGCGCCCACGTGGCACGCATCGGCATCACCGCATCAACCTTACCCTGCCACTATGGCGAGCCCGCACCGGGGTGTACAGCCCCCGGATCCCAGAGCAACAAAGCCGGGCCCCGAAGGACCCGGCTTTGTTGGCCGTTCACCAACGCCCCTCGACCCGGTGCGTCGAGGAACGTTGGCACGATGTCTCGCCCTTAGCGCGGCTCGGGCGTATCGCGAACCGGGCAGCATCCGTCCTCGCCTTCCCCGGCGTACATCGGGAAGGTCAGAGAGGCCTTGGAGTCGTAACCAAAGGGCACCATCTCGTCGCCATCCCACATCATGTCATAGACGCTGGCTTTGAACTCGTAGTCGCCCCGCTCGCCAAGGCGAAGTTTGAAGCACTGGTAGTCGACCACACCGTTGCCATTGCCGCCGTTGAACTCATGCTGAAGCGTGGAATCCATGCCGTTGCCGTTGTCGTGATCGTAGTCGACCTTGCGGGGCTGGCTCAAAAGGGGCGGGCCACTCTTCTGCTCCAGGCGGAACTTCAGCGGGTCACCGTCCGGGTCGTAGGCCACCACGCAGACCTTCACCTTGTCGCACTCGGTGTTGAACTTATCGAACTTCACCGCGCGAATCACCGGCGGGTGATTGAGCACGCCGATCACATCGAGCGCGCCGTTCTCTTCGGTGGCATCACACTGGCTGATCAACATCACCTCGGTGGTGCGCCCCTCCTTGACCTTGACGTAGTTCATGTACGCTTCGTCGCAGTCCTTCGACCTCTTGCCGTACTTGTTCAGGGGCACGATCTTGACGTGGTAGCACCCCTCCTCAAGCACCGTGAACATATCGGCGAAGAGGTGGCTGGAGTCGCTGTCGAGCGGCGAGTCCATAAACTCCGGAATCATCCCGGGAAGCTCCAGATCTTCGAGGTGACGCACCTGCTCAAGCACCGGCCGTCCGTGGCAGGTTTTGATGATGTATTTGATCTTCTTAACGTCGGAATCTCCCGAATAGTCAAAGGAGAGCGCGATCCCCGACGAGCTCACTTCACCCGAATCCGAGGGTCCATCCTCCACCAGATCCACACCACACCCGCTCATCGCAAACAGCCCCGCCGCAAGCCAAACCCATCCGTGACGCTTCATATGCATTCCCCTCATGTTTCGGGTTGGTTCAACCCTCGGCCCAACCCCCACGGTCGGGCCGAGGTACTGGTGCGTCCTGGAGTCTTCAGGCTGAAGACTCGCTATCGTCCTCGGCGTTAGTTGCCCGCCGGTAAGACCTCATCACAGGCCGGGTAGACCTCCTGCGGCTGAAACACGCCACCGGGGCAGGTCCGCGCCACATCATCCCACTTATAAGGACTGCAGTAGAACTGCGCTGGCCAGATAGGGTTGCACCCCGGCGCTCGCTGAATCTCGCGCACCCCGGGCAAAAGATGAAACTCGCCGGTGGCCTCATCGTAGCATTCAAGCTCGATGTCCCAGTTGGTATGCACCGGGAAGACCATCTCAGCGTGGGAGGGCCGACCGACGAAGTCCTCCATACGCACAAGCTCACCGTTCTCATGGACCATATCGTAGACCCGCACCCGAAACTCATAGGTGCCGTTCCACAGCGGCGCGGCCTTCATGCACGCCCGCGCAAGCTCCCCGTCCTGCTCCTCCCTCACAAGCTCCGGCCCCATATAGAGCGCCTGCCCCCCGACCTGCTCAAACTCAAAGCGCATCGGATCAGCGTTGACATCGCGCGCGGTCACACAGACCTCGACCTCCTCACACTCAAAGATGAACTTCGAGGGACTGTACTCCATCGACACAATTACAGGCGGCTGGTTCAACGCCGCGATCACATCGAGCGTACCGGTGTGATCGGCCTCGCACTGACTCATGATCAACACTTCGGTGGTCTGCTTTGCGCGAACCTGCACGGACGTGGCACGCCCCTCATAACACTGCGTCGAAGGCTCACCATTGGCCTGCAAGGGCTGCACGCGAATGTCGTAACATCCCGGCTCAGCCACGGTAAAAAAGTCCGAAAAGAGGTGCGCGGAGCTCCGATCCAGGGGGTTGTCCTCCAGCGTGGGAATCATCCCTGGAATGCGAAGGTCCTCCAGAGAGCGCCGCGCCTCAATGCGCTCACCATTGCCTCCGCATCGCTCAATCTCAAAGAGAAAGCCCGAGACGTCGCTGCCACCCGTGATATCCACGGTAAGCTCCATCGACGCCCCACCTCGCTCCCCACCCGGACCTGGCTCCTGCAAGACGCCACAGCTGGCCAAACATCCGGCGGCAACGACAAGCCCCCATTTATGTCGATGAATGTTCATCGCGTCTCCCCCTCGCTGATATCGAGTTCCCGGAGAGCGGGCACCCACGAGACACCTCGCTTCGCCCCCCCCTTTCCTCGCGGCTAATGGCCCAACACAAACGTCTCTGTGTGCCGGCACCCGACCCCGGGGGTAGAACCGCCTCGACGCGTTCCCCCTACCTCATCAGGTCATAGATAAAACCTAATCCTCAGAACTCCGCCAGCAATGCCTTTTCAATCATTTTGCGGAATTCTGTGAATTATGATCCATTTTAATGCCCCCATCGCCGCGCGTTTCCGAAACACGCCGGGCCAGCCCTTCCGGCGACGACTCGCCAGGCCACACTGGCGGGCCGCAATCACTCCTTCAAAACAAAACGCCCTCCGCGGTCCCCAGGGACCACCGAGGGCGTTGGCACCACGCTCACCACGTGAAGCGCCGGGGCCTCTTCTTAGCTCGCGTCACCGCAGGCTCCCGGGCCGATATGACCACCGTTGTACGAGCGCATCACAAACATCAGGTCTTTCGCCCGCACCCGATCGATCGAATCGGGGTCCTCCACACCCAGCAAACGCTCCGCCTCAGCCATCACCGCGGCAACCTCTGCCGGAACAGGCGCACCGGAGGCCTCGTTCAGGCGCGCAACGATGTACTGCTGCGCCATAAACGCCCAGGCGCGCGACTTCGGCACCCGCTCCTCGACCAGCTCCACCCAGGTCATCCCATGAAGCTCGGTATCTTCGCTGATCGGCCAGGAAACCTGACGGTCGGGATCGCTCTCGTAGCGGTTGTAGTCGCGCCAGTACTGAAGATCACGCGTGCATTGCTCCACCTCACCAAGGACATCTTCCTCGTCTTCGTCGCGGTGATCTTTCTTCTTATGCTCTTCCTCTTCCGGCTCTTCCACCTCGCCTAAGACATCTTCCTCGTCAGGGCGCTCCTTGTTCTTTTCATGGTCGTCGGCAGGCTCATCTTCCGGCTCTTCCACCTCGCCAAGGACATCTTCCTCGTCTTCGTCGCGGTGGTCCTTCTTCTTATGCTCTTCCTCTTCAGGCTCCTCCACCTCGCCTAAGACGTCTTCTTCGTCTTCCTCATCCCGTCGATGGTCCTTCTTCTTATGCTCTTCCTCTTCAGGCTCCTCCACCTCGCCTAAGACGTCTTCCTCTTCAGGACGCTCCTTATCCTTCTCATGGTCGTCCGCAGGCTCATCTTCTACCTCGCCCAAGACGTCTTCCTCGTCTTCCTCGTCCCGTCGGTGGTCCTTCTTCTTATGCTCTTCTTCAGGCTCCTCCACCTCGCCTAAGACGTCTTCCTCTTCAGGGCGCTCCTTATCCTTCTCATGGTCGTCCGCAGGCTCATCTTCCACCTCGCCTAAGACGTCTTCCTCTTCAGGACGCTCCTTGTCCTTCTCATGCTCATCGGCAGGCTCATCCTCCACCTCGCCCAAAACGTCTTCCTCTTCAGGACGCTCCTTATCCTTTTCGTGGTCATCGGCAGGCTCATCCTCCACCTCGCCGAGCACCCCTTCATCATCGTTGGCCGGAGACTCCTCGCAGGTCGAGTACACCGGGAAGCTCAACCGAGCGTGGGAGCGAGCTGAGTCGTCGCTCTCGCGGAGCAAGTCTTCCACGCGTACACGGTCATCGTCGGCGTCGACGATGACATCGTAGGCGCGCACCTCAAAGGCGTAGGCTGCGGTGTTTCCGGGCGTCAGCGTGACACACTCCACCACCTCGCCATCGGCGTTGGGATCGCTGGTCGAACTCACGTCCAGCCCCTCGCGCGGCGTCGGGCCAGAGAGCTGCTCCCACTCAAACTCAATGTCGTCGGCATCGCTATCGACAGCAGTGGCGCAGATGCGCAACGATTCGCACGCCACCAGCTTGGAGGGATCAAAATCGAGGCGAGTGAGCGTCGGCGAGAAGTTAAGTACCCCGAGCACGTCCATCGCTCCGAAGTTGTCGCCGCCGCATTGACTCACCATCGCGATTTCGGTGGTCTCACCGGCGCGCACCTCCACCGCGGAGGCCAGAGAAGGCTCGCAGAGCTCAACCTCCTCGCCATCTTCATCGATGGGCACGATCTCCACGTCGTAGCAGCCCTCTTCGAGCACCACGAAGTAGTCTGCAAAGATGACGCCCTGCTGCCCGGCGACCTCCAGATCGTCAAAGGCGTCATCCTCGGGGAAGTCCAACTCTTCGAGCGTTCGCTCATCGACGACGACTTCTTCCCCCTCACATGTCTCAACGATAAAACGCACCCCGGCTACCGACTCGACCTCGCTGAGGTCTACCGTCAACGCCAGGCCTGTCTCACTACCACTTCCCGAGGGATCGGGTGCTGGTGGGTCAAGGCTCTCCATGCCACAGCCGACCAGCGCTCCCGCGCAGGCCAGGCTCAGGGCCAACCTGATCGTTCCTCTCATCCTCTACCTCCTCATACGACGCGATGGACAGGCAGCGGACACACCTCCAGTCAGGGTGGGCCCTCTGCGAGGAAGCCCGAGATCCCACGCGCCCCACGCGCGTGCGTCATCTCTGCGGCAACATCTTGCGACAACGATCAACCGCCGCACTCCATGTGCGATGGCGGTGATCCAGCATCCTCGCGAGGAACCAGGGAACGAACACAGCGCGCGATCGGCTCTACACCAACATTCATGTGGCAACGTTGCGCTTTCGAGTACCGAATGTAATCAGCGTCTCGCACCTATCAAACAATTCACACTAATCCCACTATAACACCGCCGGCGAGGCCACGACGCGGGGGTACGTGTACGAAAAAAAACCACCCCCGAAGATCGGGGGCGGTCGTGGTCACATCTTATGGGTGCCTCTCGATCAGCACGCCACACGCGACGCGTACTCAGTCGTCATCATCGTCGTCGCAGTCATCGTCGTCGCAGTCATCGCACTCATCGTCGTCGCCGTGATCATCGTCGCCGTGATCATTGTCGCAATCGTCGTCGTCGCCGTGATCATCGTCGCAATCATCGTCGCAATCATCGTCGCAATCGTCGTCGCCGTGATCATCGTCGCAATCATCATCATCATCATCATCATCATCATCGTCGTCGCAATCATCGTCATCATCGCAATCATCATCGTCACGGCAGTCATCATCGTCGTCATCGCACTCCGTCAGCAGGCCGTTATTAAAGGCGTCCAGGATTCCGGCCAGGGTCGTGGCGATGGCACCGTCGGTGCTGGCAGGCGGAATCTGCGTGCACTGGTTGAGCAGTGTCTGAGCCTGGGCAAGCGCAGCGTTCACAGCTGCGGGAACCCGGGCCCCGTCGGCCATGTTGAGGCTGGCGGCGATGAACTGGGGCGCGAGGATGTACCAGGCATCCCCCATGGGCGGCGTGCCGAGAATGTCGAGCCAGGTCTCGCCGCAGTGAGACGTGTCTTCATCGATCGGCCAGGGGTAGTACTGATTGCCGGTCTGGAAGCGGTTGTGATTCTTCCAGTAGCCGCGCGTACGCGGGCACACATCTCCTGGCTCCCCCCCATCGAGCTCTCCTCCAACATCCTCACCCACGTCGGGCTCTTCGCTGGCATCCTCACCCGCATCAAACTCACCGCCGACATCGCTTCCCACATCATCGCCGGCGTCGGGCTCCGAGGGGCAGCTCACATATGCGGGAAACTTCAACGTGGCGCGCGAGCGTACCTGCCCGTAGCCCTGCTCGGCGTACCACTCCTCGGCGGTCACCAGTTCATCACCCAGGTGAAAGAGGTCCTGAGCCTTCAGGCCGAAGTAGTAGTTGGCCGAGACGTCATCGAGTTCGTAGCGCACACACTCCACCGTCTTGCCATGGTAGGTGTAGCGGTGGATCACCTCCGGGCCGCTGAGCACCGGCGGACCGCTGAGCTGCTTCCAACTCAAGCGCACCGGGTCCTGGTCGCCATCGCGTACCGTCGCGCACAACTTCAGCGTGGCCGGGCAGCTCAGGAATTTGCCCGGGTGGTAGGTCAGCTTTTTGATCTCCGGGGGATGATTCAGCGTGGCGATCACATCAAGCCCCCCCCTTTCCTCGGCCTCACACTGGCTGATGATGAGGATCTCGGTGGTGGCCCCCTCCTCGACCTCGACGCCTTCGGCGCTGGCCGGTGCACACTTCGTCGAGGGCGTCTCACGCCCCCGCATCGGCGTGATTTTTACGTCGTAGCACCCCGCTTCGAGCACGGTGAAGTAGTCAGCGAACTGGTGCTCGGAGTCCTCGTCCAGCGGCGAGTTGACGAACTCGGGGATCTCTCCGGGAAGCTGGAGGTCTTCGAGCAGACGCACCTCGCTTAACACCGTCTCTGACTCGCCGCAGCGCCGCAGATCATAACGCATCGCGCGTACATCGGAGGGGCCTTGCACCGCCAGCAGCATGCTCAAGCCGGTTTGTTCTTGACCCGAGCCCTCCCCCGGAACGCCCCGCCCCCGCTCACCAACCTCATCACAACCCACCAGCGCCCCACACATCACCAGCGCACACCACCACGGTGTGAATCTCGACATGCATTCCCCCTCACGTTGTGTGTTTCTGCTTGTGGGCTGCCAACCTTCCCTTCAATCAGCCCGGATTGCGTCTGCTCTGCGAGAAGCCCCCGCAGACGCAACTAAACGTAACCATCACCTTCTCGCCAGCAACCGCCCCACGGCCCGGGCGCGAACATTTACAACGATTGCCCCCGCGCGTTAGCATGCCTCCGGGATCGGGAATGCCGCGCCCTTGCTGCGCATTGTTGCCCTGCGCGCGCGGGCTGCATCGGCCCATCGCCCCCCTCCGAGGAGCACTTGCCATCATGTCCAGTCGTCACCAGGCCGTTCTCGGCCTCTTTTTCGAAGAAGGCGTCACCACCCTCTCGCCGGCCCACCTTGCCTATCGCATGGGCGTGCCGGTTCGCGAGGCCGAGGCTCTGCTCGATGAGATGGTCACCCAGGATCTACTGGCGCTCGACTTCAGCGGCGATCACGACTTCGGCTACCGTCTCCCACCGGGCACGCTGCCTCCCGAACCTCGCCAGGCCTATCGTCCGGAGTCGGTTTCCGCACACGACGCCCACTCCCGCCCCCTTGCTCCCTCACAGGTGCCGTCTTCGTATGAGCCCGCCCCCTACCGGGACGCCTCCTATCAAAGCTACGATGCTGCGCACGTCGAGACGCCTTTAAACCATTCGTCCCCTTATGCCCCTGCGCAAGGCTGGCATGCCCACGCCGCGCCTCAGGGCTCGTCTCCCGATGGCACCGACGGCTCGGTGGGCCCCTTCCGTGCGTCGAGCCGCGGATACGCGCAGCCTGATCCCCCGCATCACCAGCCAACTTCTGCGCCCTTCGCTCCCCCCTCGCCATACGCCGCTTCGCCCTTCGCCGCCGCTGCGGATGCGCGCCGCCAGGAGCTTGTCCCCTTCCGCGACAACCTGCCTCAACAGCATATGCGCCCCGACCGTCGCCCCTTCGTCGCCGGGCTGCTCAGCTTTTTGTTTACGGGACTCGGGCAAGTCTACAACGGTGAGCCCTTAAAGGGCGCGCTGATGTTCGCCACCAGCATGCTGCTGTGGTTCTTCTGGATGGGCTGGGTCGTCTCGATGTGGTCCATCGCCGACGCCTATTCCGTGGCTCAGCGCGCCGAATCTCAAGGCGCCTGATCTGCCCGCTTCGCGCCCCTGATAACCGGTCTTTCAGGATCTTGTTGTGGCTGACGCTGATTTTCAAAAGCACGCCACCACCATGCCGCCTTTTTATCGCGGCGTGCGCTTTCTGGCGCACTGGTCGGTGCGGCTCTATTTCTACGACATCCAGGTGATGGGCCATGAGAACTTTCCGAAGAGTCAACCCCTGATTCTGGCGGCCAACCACCCTAACTCCATTATGGACACGGTGCTCCTGGCCACCGAGACTCCCTTTCGCATCAACTACATGGCGCGAAGCGGGCTCTTTAAGAACCCGATCATTCGAAGCGTGCTCAACGGCGTGTGCGTCATGCCAATCTACCGTGCCAGTGAGCTCGCAGGTCAGCCGGTGCGAAAGCAGAGCAGCTTCTACCGCGCCTATGAGCTTCTGGAAGCCGGGGGATGCATCGGCATGTTTCCCGAAGGCGCCAACTCCCCCGACCGCCAGGTCCGCGAGCTCAAGACCGGCACCGCGCGCCTGGCCCTGGAAGCTGAGGCTCGCAACGCCTACCGCCTGGGTGTGCAGATTCAACCGGTGGGCCTGAACTTCGCCGACCGCGATCGTTTTCTCTCCAGTGTCCTGATCCGCTACGGCGCCCCGATCGACGTGCGCCAGTTCGCAGACCTGCATCGCCAGGACCCCCGCCAGGCTGTCTACGAGCTGACCCAGCTTATTCTTGAGCGATTGCGCGATGTCGCCACCCACGTCCACGATGAGCGCAACCACCAGCTGGTGATGGACATCCACCGCATCTACGGCAACGAGCTCCTCAAAGAGTTTATGGGAGCCTACGATGTCGACGTGCGCCCGCTGACCCACAAGCTCTTCGACCGCGTGCGTGCCGCCGACGGCCCTCGCCCCGACCTCGACGACCGCTTCACCATCGAGCAGGCCATCGCCGACGCGGTGGACTATTACGAGCAACGCAACCCGGCGATGGTCGCCCGGGTTCGCATGGATATCCGCCGCTATAAAGACCACTTAAAGCAGGTGCGTCTGCGCCACGATATCGTCCATGAGCATAGCCCCGAGAACCTCAGCAGCCGCCGGGAGGCCATCAAACTCACCGCGTACGCGCTGGGCCTTGGGCCCCTGGCCATCTATGGCATGCTCACAAACCTGGTGCCTTACCTGCTCGTTCGCGCCATCGTCTCGCACCAGCCCGAAGAGGCCAAACGCGCCTTTATCGCGCTGATCAACAGCTTCTACGCGTTTCCGCTCTGGTACGTCTTCCTGGGCTGGTATCTCTGGAGCAGCGTAAGCCCGCCGCTCTGGGCGATGGTGCTTTTCATCAGCAGCCTGCCGCTGACGGCGTTCTTCTTTCTGACCTGGTGGCGAAAGATCCTCGTCTACCGCGATCGCATTCTCTCGCGTACGCTTTTTCGCACCCAGAAAAACCTTCTCGAAGACTTAAGTCGCGAGCGAGAGCGCCTCATTGAAACCTTTGAGAACGTCAAAATCGATTACCTGATCGCGCGCTTCGGCCACCTCTTCGACGAGGACTCCGCCTACGCGCTGCCCTGGCAGCCAGACCTGGCGAGTCCCTCCATGCAGGTCTTCCCGAGCGCAGAAGAGAGCCTTCCCCCGGAAAAAGACGCGGATACGCAGACCGGGGTTACCCCTGACACCTCCCCCCAATTTGAGGAGCAACAATGACTCGCAAAGTCTATGTCGTCGGCGTCGGTATGACCAACTTCGAGAAGCCCGGCCGTCGCGAGTGGGACTATCCCGATATGGTACGCGAGGCGGGCACTCAGGCCCTGGACGACGCCGGCGTGGACTACCAGGCCATTGAGCAGGTCTTCTGCGGCTACGTCTACGGCGACTCCACCAGCGGGCAGCGCGCCGCCTACGAACTGGGGCTGACCGGGGTGCCGATCTACAACGTCAACAACAACTGCTCCACCGGCTCCACCGCCCTCTTTATGGCCCGCCAGCTCATCGCCGGGGGCATCCTCGACTGTGCGCTGGCCCTGGGCTTTGAGAAGATGCAGCGCGGCTCGCTCAAGACCGACGGCCAGGACGACCGCGCCAATCCCCTGGGCCGCCACTTCGAGACGATGGCAGCCCAGCGCGGCTTCGCCAAGGCCCCGCCCGCCCCGCAGATCTTCGGCAACGCCGGCCTGGAACATATGGAGCGCTACGGCACCACCGCTGAGCATTTTGCGAAGATCGCCCATAAGAATCACCTCCACTCCACCAAAAACCCCCGCTCCCAGTTCCAGGACGAGTACAGCCTGGAGGCCATCCTGGAATCGCGTCCGGTGCACCACCCGCTGACCATGTTGCAGTGCTGTCCGACCTCGGATGGGGCGGCCGCCGCGGTGCTGATGAGCGAAGAGAAGGTGCGTGAGCTGGGCCTCGAAGATCAGGCCATCGAGATCGCTGCGATGAGCATGACCACCGATACCCCGGCATCTTTTGGCAAGAGCGCCATCGACCTGGTCGGCTTCCAGATGAGCAAGCTCGCCGCAGCACAGGTCTTCGCCGAGAGCGGTCTGAACATCGAGGACGTCGACGTGATCGAGCTCCACGACTGCTTCTCGACCAATGAACTCATCACCTACGAAGCACTCGGGCTGTGCGACGAAGGCCAGGCTGGCCGCCTCATCGACGCGGGCGATGTGACCTACGGAGGCAAGTGGGTGGTTAACCCCTCCGGCGGGCTCATCTCCAAGGGCCACCCTCTGGGAGCCACCGGGCTTGCGCAATGCGCCGAGCTCACCTGGCAGCTGCGCGGCCAGGCCGACCAACGTCAGGTCGATGGTGCCGAGATCGCGCTTCAGCATAACCTCGGTCTGGGCGGAGCGGCCGTCGTCACCCTCTACCGCCGAAATTAAACACCCGGCCAAGACCAAAATAAAACACAACAAAACCAACACCTTACAAGACACACAACCCATCCAAACCTTGTTTCAGCTCTCCTCCGGGGGAGCGTCGCGAGTCGCTGAGAGACCCGCGACGCTCCCCGGGAAATAGACCCCGGCGTCGGGTGTTTTCCTCCCTTCGGAGCGCGAGGCTCCCTTCATCGACCCCTTACGAAAAGCGGCATCCATGAGCACCCCATCACACCCCATCACTGACGATCAGGGCCTGCGCGCGATGAGCGAAGACGGCTCGTTTCGCGTCATCGCCATCAACGCAACCACCACCGCCCGCGGCATCCTCGAAGCCCAGCAGGCCGGCTCGGAGATCTCGCCGCGGCTGGCCGAGTTAACCACCGCCACCGTGCTCTTGCGCCTGGCGATGAGCCCGGACTACCGGCTGCAGACCGTGCTCAAACACTCCGATCGCGGCTCGCTCGTCGCGGACAGTCACCCCAACGGGGTGACCCGCGCGCTGGTTCAACAGGAACGCGACGACACGATCCCGCTGGGTGCGTCGACGCTGCTCAGCGTCCACCGCGACACCTACACCGGGAAGCTTCACCAGGGCATCGTCGAGACGCTGGAGGGCTACGGGCTTGGCGAGTCGATCGCCGGGTACTTGAAGCAGAGCGAGCAGATCAACTCGGTGGTCGGCCTGCGCACCCTCTTCGACGACCAGGGGCAACTGACCTACGCCGGAGGCTTCCTCGTGCAACTTCTCCCGGACGCGCATGTCGACACCCTGGCGGTGGTCACCGAGCGTCTGGAGCAGACCGGCACGCAGAAGGTCTTTGAAGTCGGCAGCTTTGAGAACGAAGGCATGCTGGCGGCGATCTTCGAGGAGGTGCCCTACCGCATCCTCGGTGAGGACCGCTTTGGTTTTGGCTGCAACTGCAGCGAAGAGCGCATCCTGGGTGCGCTGGCCACGCTGAGCCCGGCCGAACGCGCCGAGCTTGCGGCCAGCGACGAGCCCATCGAGATCGGCTGCGACTACTGCAACGTCACCTACAGCGTCGATCCGGCCACCCTGGGATGAGCCCGGCCTCGGGTCGACCTCAGGCCTGATCGCGCCGCCGACGTCGGTAGGCGCGATCGGGGGAGCCGGCGAGGAGTTCGATCTGGGTGATCTCGGCCGGCGCGCCGATGCGCATGGGCGGCCCCCAATAGCAGGTACCGCGGCTGACGTAGATCCACGTCTTGTCTTCGCGCGCCAGACCGATGGCATAGGGGTGAAACCAGCCGATGATGAGGTTCCACGGCCACATCTGCCCGCCGTGAGTGTGCCCGGAGAGCTGCAGGTCGAAACCCGCCGCCGCGGCCTGATGAATGCTCTTGGGCTGGTGGGCGAGCAGCACGCTGACGTCATGGTCCGGCGCCCCGTCGCGGGCGGCCTGCGGATCGGAAGCCGCCCCGGGGTCGTGGCGACCGGCCGAGAAGTCGGTACAGCCGGCCATCAACACCCGGCCGCCCTCATGCTCAATGAGGGCGTGGGCGTTGTTGAGCACGACAATCCCCTGCTCTTCGATCGCTTTACACCAGCCCGGCGCGTCCCAGTAGTACTCGTGGTTGCCCGTGCAGTAGAAGACCCCGTGAGGAGCGCGAAGATCGAAGATCGGCTCCACATCGTGCCAGATGTGCTCGACCATGCCCTCAATAAGATCGCCGGTGATGACGATGGCGTCGGGCTTAAGCTCGTGGACCCGATCGACGATGGCCTGCACATGAGCGCGACGCACGGTGGGTCCGATGTGCACATCGGAGATCTGCACGATCCGAAAGCCCTCCAGAGATGCGGGAAGGCCCTCAAAAGGCACGCCGACCTCGACGACATCGGGCACGCGCAACGCCTCGTATATCCCCCACTTGGACGCCACCGCCGCCCCACCCACCACCGCGGCGTTGAGGCTGCTGCTCATAAAGAGGCGACGCGAGGGATCGGCCAGGGGCGCGGCCCCCTCCTCAGCACCACCGCGCTCCCGGAACGCACTGACCCGTTGTGTAAGCCACTCGACCAGGTCTTTGAAGATCATCAGGATGAGCACAAGCGAGAAGAATCCCATCGCCACATAGCTCGTCCACTGTGCGATCGTATAGAACGGCTCCACTCGCGGCATTGAGCGCATCGACATGGTCGCCGTCACCAGAACGATATGCCCGACCAGCGCCCAGGTGACCCCCTTGCCCCAGCGGCTATCCGGATGCAGAGGCGCCCGAAGCCTTCGCCAGAGGTAGTAGTGGGCACCAAACCAGAGCCCCGTAAAAAAGAACCCGACCGCAATCATCGACACCATCGCTACGCCTCGGAGACACGTCTTCGCAAAAGAGGTCGCCGCACCGGCCCACAGGCCGGTGCGGCGTTTCGGAAACCTTAGCCCCCGGTGGCCTCAGGACCAGCTCAGATCACGCGATTCTCAGGCATCCGACTCAGGTCGACCTCGAAATCGGCGCGTCCAAAGGAGGTTCCCACCGCCGCAGCCGCATGCACCAGAAGCGAATCCACGGGCACCAGGCGCGTCTGGTCGGCGACTTCAGCGATCTCCACGCTTGTCATCTGCCCCTTCTGCAAGGCCACCATCCGACCCCAGTGCCCGCCGGCGACCAACGCCGCGGCATGGGCGCCAAACGCCGTGGAGAGCACCCGATCAAAGGCCGTGGGCGTTCCGCCACGCTGGATATGCCCGAGCGTCGTGGTACGAATCTCACTGTCGACCAGGGGCTTGAGCTTCTCTGCCAGCAGATTGCCAATACCGCCCAGACGCAACGGATCGGGGCTGTCGTCGATGCGCTCTCGCACCACCTGCTTTCCGTCGAGCAGCGTCGCGCCTTCGGCCACCACAATCATGGTGAAGCGCTGGCGCTCTTTGCGCTGCTGGCACACCCGGGCAATCTCTTCGACATCAAAGGGAAGCTCAGGAATCAAGATCACGTCCGCACCGCCGGCGAGCCCGCTGTGCAGGGCGAGCCAGCCGGCGTAGCGCCCCATCGTCTCCAGGATCATCACCCGGCTGTGGCTCTCACCGGTGGTCTGCAGGCGGTCGACAGCCTCAGTGGCCACCGCGACAGCCGTATCAAAACCAAAGGTGCGATCGGTGTGCATCAGATCGTTGTCGATGGTTTTGGGCACCCCGACACATCTGACCCCTTTCTCGCTTAAACGATGGGCGATGCTCATGGTGCCGTCGCCGCCGATGACGACCACCCCATCGAGTTTGAGCCGGTGGTAGTTCTCCACGAGCTGGTCGCTCACATCGGCCCCATCGGCCAGATAATGATTGAAGGGGTTCGCCTTATTATGCGTGCCCAGGATGGTGCCGCCGCGCGCCAGGATGCCCTTGAGGGACTTCAAGTCGAGTTCGCGACTGCGCCCCTCAATCATCCCCAGAAATCCTTCTTCAAATCCGATCACCGTCGCGTCGCACTTCAGCAAGAGGCTCTTGGTGACCGCTCGAATGACCGCGTTAAGGCCGGGGCAGTCACCGCCGCCGGTCAGTACTCCAATGCGCATCGTGTCTCCTTGTCCGTCATGGAAATTTTAGAAGGCGCTATGCCCGCTCGTTCCGCTTCAAGATGCGTGCGAGACGCCTTTTCATCAAGCGCATCGCGCTACTTCTCCCGCTCTTCAGGGTGCCTATTGTCCCGTTTCACCAACATCCTAACGCTGGCTTCGCATCTCGAGGCGGCCTTACCCACCCCGCACCTCCCAGGAGACCTGTATGGACGACATGCCCTCGGGCAGTCGACGCAACCCTCGTCAGCTTCGCTCCCAGGCCTCGATCACGATCCGCGAGATGGAGCTCGAAGATCTGGCCGCGGTCTTTGCCCTGGGTGAGCGCATTTTCACCGCAGATCGCTGGCCCAACCTCTACCGCACCTGGGATGAGTTTGAGCTGATTCAGATCTTTGGCACCGACACCGAGACCTGCCTGGTGGCCGAAAGCAACGATCAGGTCGTGGGCTTTGCCCTGGGTACGCTCATCGAGAAACGACGCAGCGCCTGGACCTATGGTTACCTGCTCTGGCTCGGTGTGGAGCCCGATCTTTCGCGGAGTGGCGTGGGGAAACGCCTGGTCAACCGCCTCACCGAACTCTTCATCGCGCAGGGCGCACGCATCATGCTCGCCGACACCGAGTCGGACAACCTCCCGGCGGTAAACTTCTTTCGGCGCCAGGGGTTTAGCAATGAGACCGAGCACGTCTACCTGGCCAAAAACCTCACCCAGCATCCCGAGTACGTGCGTCGACGCCGCGCGCTGTCTCACTCCACCTCCGATCCGACGCCCACCGACGCCGCTCCGGCTCACCTCCCCCCGGGTGGCATAAACACTGGCGAAGATCCGACCGCAGGCCGACCTCATGAGCATGATGACTGAGCTCGACGAACTTCTCGCCCACCTCAACCAGGATCGCTGCGAGCGCCTGCTCATCGACCTGGTCGACATCTACAGCCCATCCTATGCCGAGAGCGCGGTGGTTGCCCACGTCTGCAAGGCGCTTCAAGACGCCGCACTCCCCTACCGTCTGCAGCCGGTGGTCGCGTCGCCCGGCGCGCCGGGGCGAGCTAATATTCTGGTTGAACTCGGGCCTCAACCGGCGGAGTTGATGCTGGTCGGTCACCTCGACACCGTCCCCTACTTCAGCGACGAACACGACGCGCCGGGAAGCACCCTCGACGGGGGCGTCCTCCACGGGCTGGGAAGCGCCGACATGAAGTCAGGGTGCGCGGCGATGATCGAGGCCACCGTCGCGCTGGTGGACGCCGGCGCGCGCCTTCGGCGCGGCCTCGTGCTCGCCCTTGTCGTCGGCGAGGAGGAGTACGGCGATGGTGCCGCAAAACTCCTGGAAAACGCGCACGCACCGCTCGCGATCATCGGCGAACCCACCGGGCTGCGTCCCTCTCTGGAGCACTACGGCTACATGGAGCTTCGACTGATCGCCGAGGGACGTCGCGCCCACGCCGCCCGCCCCGACGTGGGGGCCAGCGCTATCCACGCGATGTTGAGCACGATTCTGGCGATCATCGAGCAGGTCAGCGACGCCTCGCCAGCCACACGCGTCAGCATCAACCCCCGAGAGGTTCACGGGGGCAATTCGCTCTTCGTCATCGCCGACCGCTGCGAGGCTGCGCTCGATGTGCATCTGGCCGCCGGCGTCGACCCCACCGCGCTCCGAGAGGCCCTGGCACGCACCCTTGAAGCATCCAACGCCGACCATCCTCTCTGCCTCGTGAGCTCCGAGGAGCTTTTCTTCGCTCCAGCCTACCGCCTCGACCTCGATGATGCGCGTATGCAGACCTCCCGCCGCGCCTTTCTGGCGCTACAGCAGGCTTTTACGCCGCGCCCCTTCCCCTCACACTCCGATGGAAACCGCTTCTTCGAGGCAGGCATCGCCCCGCTTATCCTCGGGCCCGGCGATCTTGGTGTAGCCCACACCCGCGACGAGCACGTGCACTTAAGCGAAGTCCATCGCGCCGCCGAGCTCTACCTCAGCCTGATCTTTCATCACTGCATGACCGATGATTGAATGGAAGGGGAATGATGCACATTCGCAGCACGCCCATCATCAGCATCGACAACGAGGCCACCCGCCGCTCTCAGCGGACAGCCGTGGCCTCAGGGCAGACCTGCCAGCCTCCCCTGGTCGCGATCACACAACGCTGCAAGCTCCCAGATCAGGCGCACGACCTGTGCGGGATCAGCGACCCGCGCGCTCGCTTCGCTCGCGCGATCGTCCGGGGCGACCAGCACCGTGCTCGCCCTATCGCGCAGCGCCACAAACGCGTCTTCGTCAGTAAGATCGTCGCCCACATAGATCGCGTGCACGCCGGCTTCGGCACTCGCTTCAGCGCGACGAAGCACCAGCCTGGCCGCGCTCCCCTTATCCCACCGTAGAGCCGGAACCGCCTCCACCACGCATTTGCCCGACTTGATACGCACGTCAGCTTGCGCCAACGCAATCTCGGAAGCGCGCGTCGCCAGCGCCTCCCCTCCCCGCTCAACCAGGCGGTAGTGCAACGCCACGCCAAAAGGCTTCTGCTCCACCACCGCGCCGGGCCGGGCACTCGCCAGGGTCCTCCAGGCGGCCTCGACCTTCGCGATGGTTTCCCGCGCCTCTTCGGCCCCTTCCACCAGCTCACGCGCTCCGCTTGCCCACCAGAGCTCCAGACCGTGGCTTCCCACAACATCGACGCTATCTACGCCAAGCCTCGCATGAACATCGGCGGCACCGCGCCCGCTGACGATCACAACCTGCCCGCCAGCCTGAACCAGCGCGTCGATCGCCCGGGTGGCGCCGGGCGCGGGGATGGCGAGCTCCGGCCTGGGTGCAATGGGTGCCAGTGTCCCGTCATAATCGAGCATCACCAGCAAACGCCGGCCCCCGGCCAGCGCCTCAGCGGCGGCGTCCACCACATCATCCAGCGTCTTCATCTCCCCTCCTCCCGTCGACCTCCGAGATGTCCTCCCGATTAAGACGTCACTCCGCGCGCACCTCGTCGACGCCGAAGCCCTGCCAGAAGTTCAACGCCCCGGCGCGCTCTCGGGGCGGATCGACAATCAGGCGCGCGCTTCGACGCATGCCCACATAGGCAAAAATCCACCCCATCAGCACGAAGGCGCGGTTTCGGAAGCCGATAAGAAAGAGCAAGTGCACAAAAAGCCAGGCAAGCCAGGCCATGAGCCCACCAAACTTCCAGTTGCCGATCTCCGCAATCGCTTTGGCTCGCCCGATGGTCGCCATCTTGCCCCGATCCCAGTAGGAGAAGGGCTCCATCGCTCGGCCCTCCATGGCGCGTTTGATGTTGTCGGCGACGTGTTTCCCCTGCTGCACGGCCACCGGAGCCAGTCCCGGCAACACCTGGCCATCCTCACTCTCAAAATGGGCGAGGTCACCGATCACAAAGACCCGATCATCCTGGGGCATGCGCAGGTCCGGGTTGACGGTGACGCGCCCCATGCGGTCGAGTTCCACGTTGAGCGTTTGCGCCAACGGGCTCCCCTTCACGCCGGCGGCCCATACGACCGTTCGGGCCGCAATCCGCTCCCCGTTGACGGTGACGCCTTCCTCGTCAATGGCCTCCACCATGGCGTTGAGGCGCACCTCCACCCCCATCTTCTCAAGGTCGCGGCGGGCCCGGTCGGAGAGTTCCTCATCGTAACTCGAAAGCACCCGCGACCCGGCATCAAGCAGCACTACCCGTGCGCGGCTCGGGTCAATGCGCCGAAAGTCTTTGACCATCACCTGGTAGGCGATCTCCCGGATCGCCCCGGCCGTCTCGACGCCGGTCGCCCCGGCACCGACCACCACAAAGGTCAGAAGTCCGCGCCCCTCCGAGCCTTCCCCTTCGCGCTCGGCCTGCTCAAACACTTCCAAAATATGACGGCGGCAGGTCAGCGCATCGCGAAGCGTTTTGAGCCCGGGTGCCTGCGCTTCCCACTGCGGGTTGCCAAAATAGTTGGTCTGCATCCCGGCGGCGACCACCAGGAAGTCGTAGTGCACCTCCCCGCCCTCATAGCGCACCATCTGCGCCTGCCGGTCGATCGAGGTCACCTCACCGAGCATTACCTGCACATTCTGCTGGTGCCGCACGACCTCTCGGATGGGTGATGCGATATCGTCGGCGGAGAGCCCGGCAGTGGCCACCTGATAGAGCAGCGGTTGAAAGAGATGGTGGTTGTGGCGGTCGATTAAAAACACGTCCACCGGCGCGCGCCTCAGCGAGCGAGCCGCGTTGAGTCCGCCGAACCCACCTCCCACAATCACCACGCAGGGCCGGCGTTTTTGGGTCTCGGCAGGTGGGATCGGAACATCATCGCGTTCGGAAGTCGTTGCTTGTGGCATCATCACTCCCTGTGCTTTCTCTCAGAACCCGGAAGAAGACGCCTCGGTTCGAGGCCTCATCGCCTCCCCGGGATGCCCACAAGGGTAATCCCCGCGCCCCCCAAAGAAAGACATCCCAGGAGCTAACCGTGAACGACGCGCGTCAACACTCGCCGGCCTGCGAACGCAACCGCGAGCCTCTTCTTAAGGAGCTTCGCGAACATCTCGCCGACGCACGTCATGTCTGGGAGATTGGGAGCGGCACGGGTCAGCACGCCGTCTTTTTCTCCCGGCATCTTCCTCACCTGATCTGGCAGCCTTCCGACCGCCCCGAGTACCACGCCAGCATCGAGGCCTGGCGCTCTGAGGCCGCGCTACCGAACCTTGCGTCCGTCCTGACCTTTGATCTCTTTGATGCGACGCCACCGCTCGAAACAACCGACGCCATCGTGGCCTGCAACGTCATCCACATCGCCCCCTTCGAAGCCACCGCTTGCCTCTTCGCGCATGCCCGGACCTCATTATCACCGGGCGGAAAGGTCATCCTCTACGGCCCCTTCATGCATGAAGATCACGACCTGGAGCCGAGCAATCAGCGTTTCGACCAGATGTTGCGCCAGCGCGACCCCCGCAGTGGTATTCGACGCCTGCAAGACGTCGACGCGGAAGCGCGAGCCTGCGGCTTTGAGCGGGCGCTCACGCGCCGGATGCCCGCGAACAACGATCTTCTGATCTTTGAGCGCCCCTTCTAGCGTTGAAGACGCTCGCAGGCCCAGTCATCGCCCTGTTCGCAGCCCCGCTCCAGCAGCCGGCGTCCGTCCTCAGCGCGCGCGGGCACGCGTAAGAGCATCGCGCCCCGGCGGCTGCAGGCATGCTCCTGCCCCAGCCCGCAGGCTTTGGCGTAGAGGACCATCGCGCGCTCGCGGTCCTCCCTCACCACCTCGCCAGCCTCGTAGAGATGCCCCAGGCGCAGGCAACTCTCGCCATCATCGGCCTCACAGCCGGCGGCCATCGCCCGACGGGCGCGCTGCGGGCTCCGGGGCACCCGCGCGTCTTCCATCAGGATCGCCGCCGCCCGGCTGCACGCGCGCCCTGGCTCCAGCCTGCAGGCCCGCTCAAAGGCCTCCAGCGCTTCGATCACCTCCTCGGCACCGGCGGCACGTTGAAAGAGGCGGTGCCCCAGATGCCAGCACGACCGACCGAATCCTCCCTCACACCCTTTGCGGTACGCCTCAAGGGCCTCGGGGCTTCCGGCGCGCTCCTCGCCGGCGAGCTCAAAACTCACCGCAACGTTGTAGCAGCCCTTTGGCCAGCCAGCCTCGCAGGCGCGCTGATGCAGCGCCTCGGCCAGCGCCACATCCTTCTCCGTGCCGCGCCCGGCCTCCACCATCAGCGCCAGAGCATCGCATGACTGACCGCTTCCTCGCTCGCAACCAATCCAGAAACGCACAACCGCCTCGGCCTCATCGACCTCCCCCCCTCGCCCGTCCCTCAGCGCAACACCCAGATTGTAGCACCCCCGCGCGCTGCCCATCTTGCACGCCCGCTCAAAGGTCTGCCTCGCCAGTATCGGCCCCCCCACAATGCCGCGCCCCTGGAGTTGCAAGACTCCCAGGCTGGCGCACCCCACCGTATTATTCGCCTCACAGGCCTGCACATAGAGTTCGCCGGCACGGCGAGAACTCTCGCTGACCCCGACGCCCCGCTCATAGAGCATCCCCAGAAGCGTGCAGCCGTAATACTCGCCAGCCTCACAGCCGCGGCGATAGAGCGCGGCTGCCCGCTGCGGATCTTTGCCTCGCCCTCGCCCCTCCTCGGCAAAGGCGCCCGCAAGCACGCAGGAGAGCGCGACGTCGCCATCACAACCTGCCCGCAAAAACACCAGCACCCGTGCCGAGTCATCCTCCTCCTCGGCAGTGGCCCCAAGCCTCAAGCCATAATGCTCCTGAAGATCGCCACATCCCTGCACATCTCCCCCGGCACAGGCCCGGGTAAAATAGGTCACCGCGACCTCCGGCGAAGGCTCCACCACTCGACCGAAATGGTAGAGGCCGCCGAGTTGGCGACAGCTGGAAGCGTCTCCCAGGTCGCAGCCCCGCTCCCAGGTGCGCACCGCCTGCGCGGCCTGCAACTCGCCGCCCTGAGCGTGAAACTGCATCCAACCTGCGCCCAGACAGGAGGTGCTGGCCTCCAACTCGCAGCCCCGCTCATAGAGCGACCGGGCCTCTTCGAGATCGCGCTCTACCCCGCGACCGAGCACCCGCATCGACGCCAGCGCCGCACACCCGGAGCCCTCCCCGCGCTCACAGCCTTCCTCCAACACCGCGATGGCCTCGGTGAGCTCTTCGGGGATCGGGGTGCCATCCCAGAGGTAGCGGTCCAGCCCGGAGCAGGCCGCAGACACATCACAGAGACTCTCCTCAGCCGCCTCCCCCTCATGTGGCGAGTCGGCCTCGGATGCCCGAGCAGTCTCCATGGTCTGCGGCACCGCCACCGATGCGCTCGTCGCACAACCGGTCACGCCCAGCCAACCGAGCACAACCCACATCATCCCCCACGCTCTACGATCTCTTACAAGCACGGCTGTTCTAACCTCCCGACGCCTATGGTAACGTTGCTGCAGTTCAGTGAGCAAGCACCTCCGCGGCGCCGAGCCTCCTCCCGGTCACCTCGCAGCCTCCGGCCTTTTCAGGACGGTGCGCCCCGAACCTCCTCTCCACAGCACACGACCCGCAGGAGCGTTGTGACCACGATGGACGCCGGGGACTTCTTAGAACGCGCGAGCATCATCGGCGGTAAATACCGTCTCGATGAGGTGATCGGTCGCGGCGGCTTCAGCAACGTCTACGGGGGCGTGCACACCGGCATGGATCGGCGCGTGGCCGTGAAGGTCTTCGACCCCTCGCTGCCCGCCAACCAGGATCCGGCGCGCGCGCAGCGACGCGCCGAACGCTTCGAGCGCGAGGCCCGACTGGTCAGCAAGCTCACCCATCCCAACACCGTCACCATCTTCGACTACGGCGTCGACAAAGACGGGTTGCTCTACCTGGTGATGGAGTACATCGAGGGCCCCACGCTCAAAGAGGCCATTGCCGAGCGAGGCCCTTTTGAGGAGCGCACCGCCGTCACCACCTTTTTGCAGATCCTGGCCAGCCTCGAAGAAGCGCACCACCGCAACATGCTCCACCGTGACTTAAAGCCGGCCAACATCATGCTCACCCGCAACTTCAAGGGTGAGGAGATCGTCAAAGTCCTCGACTTCGGCATCGCGCGTATCGTCGGAGAATCAGCCCCGGAGACCGGCCCCAACGGCCGAAAGCTCTTTCTGGGCACCCCCCGCTACGCCCCCCCCGAGCAGCTGCGCGGCCTGGAACTGAGTTTTGCCACCGATATCTTCGCGATAGGCGCGCTCCTCTATGAGACGCTGGTTGGCCAGCCGATGATCGCCTCCTCGACGCTACGTGACTGCGCGCGAGAAGTTCGCGAGATACCGGGCTGGAAGGTGCCGGCTACGCTCAACATCCGCCCCGCACTGGTGGAGGTGGTTGAGCGGGCGGTGAGCAAAGATCCGGCAAAGCGTTTCTCCTCGGCCACCGAGATGCTCCAGGCTCTGGAGGCCTGCGAGGTCGTCGCCCGCGACGAACTCCCCGATCCCACAAGTGAAGAGGAGTCGCTCTTTGGCGCCAGCGCTCAACTGATGGACCCCAATGTGCTCGACCCGGATCAGTCTCAGAACTACTTTCTCTGGGCCTCACAGCCGCGGGAGCATCGCTCGACGCCACCGCCCTCCCCCGCCCGATCTCCTCGCCATACTCCGGCACGCCAACCACGCTCGACCCCGGGACGCGCGCCACGCTCCCCCCGCCCGGCGCTGCCCACCACCTCGGGGCCCCACTCCACCATCGACAGCGATCTGGAACTCGCTCTGCCACCGCGCGCCACGCCCGCTCAAGGCCCCAACGCACCCACCACGCGCCCGATGGCCGCGACGACGCCATCGACCAGCAGGCACCGAGGTACGCCCAGGCGCCGACGCGCGCTCATGCGGATTGTCCCCCTGGCCCTGTTCGCCCTGGCCACGGGCCTCTGGTTCTACCGGCAGAACACCTCGTCAGACGCCCCCGAAGTCCCCGCGGAGAGCGCCGCATCCTCGCTCCCCGCCGAGCACCAGCCCGACGAGAACACGCCCCCCGACGCCAGACGCTCCAGCCCCTTTAGCACCGAAGGCATTCTGCTGGCAGCGCGCTCCGAAGGCTGGCGCGTGGTAAGCGCTCGCGATCCCGTCCACATCAAAGGGCTCTCCTACGAAGCCACCGTGATGGCACGCGGCCCCTCCACCCTGGAGGTGACCATCTACCAGGCCGACGACCGCGAGGCCCTCAATGATATTGTCGCCACCGTGAAGCCTCCCGACCTCTATCTTCAGCTCGACCACCATATTGTGCGCATCCACCCCCGCGATGATCGTGCCACGCGCGACGCCACCACCCTCCTGGAGCGACTTGGTCAGTACCGAGAACTCGTCTACGCCGAGCTTGAAGGTGCCGCCACTTCACCTTGACAGCACCCGCCCGCTACGCGTTCACTAAGCCCCACCCACTGCTCGCCATACTGACCCCATAATGAAGATGATGGTGCCGATGTCTCGCAACCACTCGCCAGTCCTCGCCATGTGTGCCTTTATTGGGCTCACCCTCGCCATGACCGCTCCTGCCGCCGCCCAGTCGCGCCTGATCATCGGCGGAACCGCCTACTCCGAGACCGGTGAACTTACCGGGGAGCAGCAGATCAGCGTCCAGGAAAACGACCAGAGCTTCTCCTACGAGAACGCCGACTTTCTGAGCGCGCGCATCCTGTATTTGCGCCCCTTCAAAGAGAACTTCCGCATCGGCGGCGGCATCGACTTCATCGGCAACTACCGCGCCAGTGTGTTCGACGATGAGGGCCAGCCCCAGGACCCCATAGAAGTCTACGAGTTCGGCCCGCTGCTTGAGGTGATGGCCCACGCCGAGTGGGGCATCAACATCACCGAAAAGATCGGTCTTGGCCTGGGCGCCCAGCTCGGCCTGACCGGGCTCTTTCCCCGCGGCGATCTTCGCGAGGAGATCCTGGAGCTTCAAGACCAGGACGTACGCACCTTCATGCTTCCTCGCCTGGGCTGGAGCGTCGCCCCGCAGGTCTCGGCTCGCTACCAGCTCGACGATCGCCTGGCGCTTCGCGCCGACGCCGGCGTGCAGTGGCAGACCATCTGGATCTTCAACACCGAGCAGACCGTCAACGACGTGGCCTTTCGCAAAGAATGGACCGCCAGCACCATGCGCACCCGCGTAGGGCTGTCTCTAGAGATTCAACTTTGAGCAAAGGCCACACGGGCTGATTTGACCGTCCGTAGCTGCGCCGATACCCTCCTATCATCCGCTTCGCGCTCATCAACCTGGCCCCACGCCGTCCTTTCAGGGAGGCTCCGTGAACCGTCCTCAAGCACGCCCCACCCCCAGCTGGCTGCGATGGATAGCCCCGCTGGCATTGAGCCTGGCGCTGGTCGCCTGCCACGAGAGCGACTTCGACCCGCGCGATCCCGCCCGCGGGCCGGGAAGCGCCGTCGGCAACGACTCCACCATCACCGACGGCAACTTCCCCGGCGGCAACGACACGATCCCCTCCGCCCTGGATGTCGAGCCTCCTCAGGGAGCTCAGGTGCCCGATTGCGGTGCCGAGTGCCTCTCATTTTGCGACGCACAGGGCCTGGAAAACCCCGTCCACCAGGGCCTGTGCACCAGCCTCTGGGGCGTGGGGCTTGAGCCGCAGCCGATCTACGCCAATGAAGCCTGCCGCAGACTGCACGTCGACCTGACCGGGCGCTTTCCGACCCGCGATGAGGTCAATCGCCTCTGCGCCGGCAAGTCCTGGGATGACATCGTCAACAGCCTCCTCGCCACCGATGCCTTCGTGGAGGTCAACCAGCGCTACTGGGCCGACCGCTTCCTCTACAACACCCGCGCGCTGAGCATTGAGCGCATCTACGATATGGATGCGCTCGTCGGCAAACTCTACCGCGGTCAGGTCGCCTACGATCACTTCGCGGCCATCGCCAGCGCCCACCCCGTGCTCACCCGTCGTCATGATACCGCTGGCGACCGCGCCGAGGCCCTCTTCCATCTCTTTATGGGCCGGCCCCCCCTGGGCAGCGAGCGCAGTGACCTGGCCCGCCTCTATACCCTGTGGACCAACGGCTACTACGACCACCCCACCCTCAACATGCGCCTGAGCGACTCCTTTATCCGCTACCGCTGCGTCGATGAGGAGGGCAACATCGATCCCGAGAGCCGCGGGCAGTGCACCAGCATCCTCTACGGCTACAACGAGCTCATCCTCACCCCGGATATCCGCTCGGTGGGCGAGGATAACCAGATGTGGAGTGGACTTCTGCGCGCCGACGAGTGGGAGAAGCTGCAGATGCCCGGACGCCTGCTCGCCAGGCAGCAAGCCTTCTGGGAGACGGCTGTCGACGACGTGATCGCGCGTTACCTGGGCTATGACCTGGGCACGATGGTCCCCGAGGTGCGTGCGGCGCTCGTCGAGCACCTGCTGGCTCATGACGGGGACATTCGCTCGGTACACCACGCCATCCTCACCTCGGTGGCCTACCTGCAGAGCGCTCGCGGGCTCACCGAGACCGACCACCGCTGGACCTTCGGGCCCTTAAAGCAGGTCGACTCCGAGGTCTGGCTCGACACCATCAAACACACCGTCGACTACGAGCTCTCCAGCTGCGACCACCGCATCAGCGACCCGCGCGATCTTCTCGACGCCGACTCCATCAGCGCGATTGCGCTTCTGGAATCCTCCAAATGGGAGATGCGCGAGGATGGCGAGGATGTGCGCCGCGACTACAGCGACCTGGCCCGCAACCTGGGGGGCTGTCCCTCCAATGAGGTCGGTGGGCGCTTTAAGATCGTCAGCATCCTGACCACCTCCACCCAGCTCAACTTCGTCAACCAGGTCTGCAACCCGGCGATGACCGAAGGAAGCGGTGCGGCCATTGAGACGCTCTTGCCCGCCGGCGTCCACCCCGACGCCGCGGTCACCCCGCAGCTGGCCACCCAGATCGTGGAGCATCAGGTCGAGACCTTCTTCGGCCGCCCGCTCACCGATGATGAACGCGAGATGGCCGCCACTCACGGCGACACCTGCGAGCGTGCCCGCTGCCGCGCCGCCGAGTTCGCTCGCCCCGGCTGCTTTGCCCTGCTCTCCAGCTCCGAGATGCTCTTTTACTGAGCGCCTGCCCAACCTCGACGAGGACGACCATGACCGATCACAACGCCAAAAAAGGTTTCAAGCCCGGGCGGCGCTCCTTCCTCAAAGGCATGGGTGTGGCCGCGGCCACCATCGCCATGCCGCACGTCTGGGTGCCCAACAAGGCGCTGGCCCAGACCGAGGCGCGCGGCGCAGCCAAACACCTGATCTACATCCGCCTCTCCGGTGGCTTTCGCTTCAGCGCGGCCTTCAACGGCGAATCCGCCTCGGAGTTCAACCCTTTTGGCAAAGCCGAAAACGTCGCCAGCGCCACCGAGTGGGGCGTGGGCAAACTCTTTGAGCTGGCCGGCTGGCTCAACGGCGACCAGGGTGCCGAGCGCGCCGCGCTCGGCATGCGCCCGGTCACCGAGATGTCCGACCAGATCGCGGTGCTCCCCTGCGTCGATCACGAACCCCTCTCGGCCCGCGCCGACGGCAACCACAACACCGGCCTGCAGCGCTTCAACACAGGTTACGTCGGCGGCGGCACGAGCTTTCTGACGATGATCAACTACGGGCTGCGCGAGCGCTTTGCCGCGGCCCGCGAGCAGGGCACCGTGGCGCTTCCCGCCTTCTCGCTGGGCGACTCCGGCATGGCCATGGGCGCCGGCCCCTACGCCGCCCACCGCCCCCCGGTGATGCAGGGCGACGGTTTTGAGCGCTTCGGCTTCTCGGCGGCCAACACCCTGCCCGACTGGGCCCAGTCGATGGCCAGCTCCGTCGATGAGCGCTACCGCGCGGTCCACCACCCGCAGAACCGCGCCGGCGTCGACGCGTACATGCAGACCCGCGCGGCCACCGAACTCTACGCCGAGATCTTCAACGACGAGATCCTCAAGATCCGCAACAACTCCGACGAGCCCATCGACGGGCTGAGCAACCGCCAGCTCGCCACGATCTTCGGCGACAGCCGCGCCGCCCGAAACATTCGCCTGGCGCTGCGCCTCTTCCACTTCGGCTGCCCGGCGGTCTACCTCAACCAGGGCTCCTACGACATGCACTCCGGCGAGGAAGCTGGCCTTCCACGCCATATGGAAGAGCTCGGGCGTATCTTAAGCGGCCTGGAGGTCGCCCTCAAAGCCCTGACCCACCCCGAGGGTGGCACCTACTGGGATCACACCCTTGTGGTCTGCGGCAGCGAGTTCGGCCGCACCGCCCGCGGCAGCCGATTCAACTCCGCGCGCGGCAGCGACCACGCCGGCGACTTCGCCACCCGCTGGATGTCGATGCCCGTGATGGGAGGTCTTGTGACCGCGGCCGGAAACGGCGGCCGCTCCTTCGGCATGACACGCCCCGCGGATCTGGCCCCGGAGGGCCAGGTCTACAGCTACCGCTCCCTGCTCAAGACCCTGATGGATGCGCTGGGCTGCGATCACCGCGAGTTCTTCCCTGCCGATCGCCCCTTCGACGATCTCTTCGCCTGAGAGCTGCCGATGTTCGCGCAACGACTTCATACTCTGCTTCTCTGCGGCGGCCTGGCCACCGCCTCCCTGGCCTGTGGCCCCGACTTCTCGGCCGACGCCCTGGGCGACTTTTCCAACTTTGAGCCTCAGCGCCCCGACTTTGGAGACGAGCAGCACACGCCCCCTCCCACCTACGAGGGTGAGAACGCCATGGTCATCGAGGCCATCGAGCGCTACCGCACCGGTAACGACCTTCATAAAAAAGTCGTTACCCGCACCTGCAGCCCCAATGGCGGCGTCTGCCACAACCAATCGGAGTACCCCGACCTTCGCACCCCGGCCAACTTCCTGGCCACCATCAACGCCCCCTGCAACGTGCAGCCCGGCGACTGGACCTCGGTCGATGATCGCTGCGAGCAGAGCGGCGACCGCTTCATCATCGGTGGGCAGAACGCCGCGGAGGTTGAAATCGGACATGTCGAATACATCGCCGGCGACATCGGCGACTACCGCGCCGAAGACATGGTCCCCGAGCCCGGCAGCCCCGGCTTCCACGTTTTCCTGCGCGATCCGCTCCCCATCGAGCGCGAAGAGGTCTGGGGCGGAGGCCGCTTCATCCGAACCTTCATCAACGATGAGGGAATCATTGAGGATCTTCCCTACGCCACCTTCACCACCCGCTGGTGGATCCTCGACGGCGGCCGCCACCTCGTCGGCGAAGTTCGCAACTACCAGATCGATCAGGTCAATGAGCTCAACACGGTGGGCATCGTCCAGGGCGACATGAACCGCAACGGCATCTACGGTGCCCGAGAAGAGCGCCCCGCCTCGCTGCTCACCCCGGGCAGCCCCGAGCGCAGCTACCTCATCGGGCGCATGCGCGGCACGATGATGGGCGAACCCGTCGCCGGCTCTCGCATGCCGCTTGCCAATCAGCCCCTGACCATCCCCGAGATGCTCGCCCTCTTCTGCTTTGTCGAGGGCCTGCCCGCCGATGGCAGCTGGCCGGATATGGGCGCGCCCATCAACTACGCCGAATGCAGCTACAGCGACGATCCCGAAAACCTCAACCTCCTGGGCGAAGGTGTCACCTGGAAGGGCCGCGTCTCCAAGGTCCTGCAGGCCAACTGCGGCGGCTGCCACGGCGGAAACAACCCGGCCGAAGACCTCGACCTGCGTAGCGAAGACGCCTACGAGCATCTCTTTGGCACCTCGGTGCAAAATCCCGAGCTCAAGCTCATTGAGCCCGGCGAGCCCGAACGCAGCTACCTGTGGCTCAAGCTGATTAACGACGAGAGCATCGAGGGCTACCCGATGCCCTACAACCCGCTGACCGGTGAGGGCAGCCTGCGCGAAGGCGAGCTCGGTGACATTCAGACCTGGATCACCAACGGCGCCATCCGCGACGAATAGCCCGCTCACCTCCGCGTTTTTCCCCGGGAGCGCTCCACCCTGAGGTGGAGCGCTTTTCTCTGCCCGTTGATGCCGCACCCGGGTGCGTGCCAGACCCGCCCGAGGATGCAACTTGAGCTAGCTCACAAGCTCTGGCTATCCTGCGTCTGCTCGGCGCCGGACGCTCCTGCGTCCCCATGGTGGAGTGGCGCTGTGACGTCGTGCCACAGGCCCCCCAGCCTCCTCATCTTCTCTTTCGCCCAGGCCACGCGCCATGCTC
Source organism: Lujinxingia sediminis (assembly GCF_004005565.1). Classification (NCBI taxonomy): domain Bacteria; class Deltaproteobacteria; order Bradymonadales; family Lujinxingiaceae; genus Lujinxingia; species Lujinxingia sediminis. Next base: position 215,419 of record NZ_SADD01000004.1, read on the forward strand.
CACCGCTCACCCCGCATTCTCCTGCTCCAGGCCCGCACCGCCGACGACCCGATGGCTCGCCATGAGCTGGAGGCCTTCGCCACCCAGTGCGACCTCGATCTCGATGCTTTCGCCACCTTCAACATCGCCACCACCCCGGCCCGCACCTTCCCCGTCGAGGGCTATGACGCGGTGATGGTCGGTGGAGCCGGTGCGTTTTCGCTGGTGGAGGGGGGCTTTGACTGGCACCGGGACTTTCTCGATCTGACGCGGCGGCTGATCGAGGCGCGCGTGCCGATGTTTGCCTCCTGCTTCGGGTTTCAGGCCATCGTCCAGGCCCTGGGCGGCACCCTGGAGCGCGATCCGGAGCGCGCCGAGCTGGGCACCTTCCCGATCGAGCTGACCGAGCAAGGCCACAGCGACCCGCTCTTCGGCGAGCTTCCGGAGGTTTTTGATGCGCAGCTCGGGCATAATGACAGCGCGATCACGCTTCCCGATGAGCTGGTGCACCTGGCCTCCAGCGAGCGCTGCGTGTATCAGGCGGTCAGAGTGCGAGGACGGCCGGTGATCGCCACCCAGTTCCACCCGGAGCTCGGACGTGAGGGAAATCTGGACCGCTTTCGCAACTACCTCAACAATTACAAACCCGAAGGTCAGACCTTCGAAGAAGCCATGGCCTACGCCGAGCGCATCCACCGCCCCAGCCCACACGCCTGCGGCCTGCTCAAAGCCTTTGTCGCCGACGTCGCCCTGCACATCGAAGGGCGACGCGCGCTGCAAGCCGGCGATGTCTAAGTCTCTCCCCTTCTCATCTTCTGCGACCCACCGACCATGACCCCCGATCCCATCGACGCCTATCTGGCGCGCGCCGAGGCCCGCTGGACCGCCGACGCATCGCTGCCCGACGCCGACACGCTTCGCCAGCTCGCCATCGACGCAAACTTTGACGCGGACGTCTCCGAGCAGGCCGACGCTCGCGCCCTTGAAGCCACGGCTCAGGCTCGCGAGCATCTCGCCAACGACGCCGCCGAGTCGGCCGAGCCCCTTCTTCGCCAGGCCGTGCTCCTCTCGCCGGTGCGTCTGGAAGCGCACATGCTGCTGGCCAGCATCTATGCCCGCCGCTTTGACCTTTCGGGCGATGTCACCCTGCGCCAGCAAGCTCGCCAGCTCGCCATGCGCTGTCAGGAACTCTCGCCGCGCCACACCCCTTCGGCCGAACTTCTCAAATCACTCGGCATGATCGAGCAACGCGACACCATATCCTGGAAGCAAGCCGCGCTCATCACCGCCATTCTCGTCGGCATCAGCGCCTCCATGTCACTTTGCGTGCGCTACACGATGGTCCCCCCCGAGGACGAAAACGCCCGCGAAGACGTTCGCGAGCATTTCGAACAGACGCCCCCGCCTCAAGAGGTCCCCTCCCGCTGACATCGCGTTTAGCCCTTCGGCCCGCCGCTCACCGGTTCAAAAACATAGCCCTCACCGGTCTCATGGGCGTAGAGCATCCCGATCGCCGCCCAGGGGATGTCGCAGAAGAAACGTTTGCCTTGAAACGAAAGCGACGCCCGCACCCCCTGGCCATCATAGTCGAAATCCGTCAGATGAAAGTTATGCGAGAAGTTCAGGCGCAGCTCCGGCTGCCCCTGAAAACGCGACGGAACACTCACGCCATCGACCCGCGGGTCCAGGGTCACCATGACCATCCCCTCTTCAATCAACCGGGAGAAGAGCGCGAGTTTAGCTGCCGAACGGGGGTCGTCGGGCGCTTTGGGCAGGTCCGGTGTGGGTGAACGCCGGGTGTCCTGACGGCCAAAAGGAAGACGCACGACATTGTCCACCTCCTCAGCCTCGTCCTCCCCCGGGGACGCACCACCCTCGTCGACCTTCTCGTCAGCCGTCGAGGGTTGGGCCTGATGCGTCTCCTGCACCGCGTCGACCTCTTCGGACCCCTGACCTTCCTCTTCACTGGTTTCTTGCGCCGGAAAGAGCCTGCGAACCTTCCCCGTTAACTCGTCGTCGCGCTCGCTCATCTGCGTGCTCCTCGTTTGAACTCTTACGTGGGTATCGAGCCAACCTGCCCGATGGTGGGACCTGCGCCCCCGAAATCAACTTTCCCCATCGGGCAGCGTGCGAATGCGCGCCCCGGAAAGCCGATGCGCCTGCTCTCGCGCCCGATGCTCCTCATTCGCCCGGACCAGCGCGGCGACAATACCGCGCAAATTCGCAAGTTCGAAAGGCTTACGCAACCAGGGGTTGGGAAGTTCATCGAGCATCAGGCGCTGAGAACGTGAACAGGCGCTGGCCGTCATCGCCACCAGCCGCTGCCAGTAGCGAGGAGCGTGCCGCCGCACCCATTGCACGGTCTCCAGGCCCGCGCCACCGCGCAGGCGCACATCGCAGATCACCACGTCATACTCCGGCAAGGCTCGCGCCAGCGCCCGGGAGGCCTCCTCCACATCGGTGACCACATCGACATCGTGCTGGGCGCGAAGCACCCGTTTTAAGCTCGCCCCGATGGTCGGGTCCGGATCGACCACCAGCACCTTGCCCCGTCGCTCACTCTCCATCTCGTTCTCATAGACCTCAAAGATCTGGGTGGTCGGCTCGCTGGCCGCCGGCAGACGAAGACGCATCAAACAGCCCCCCTGCTCGCCACGCTCTGCGCGGATCTCTCCGCCGCAATCGGCCACGATCTGATGACAGATCGCAAGCCCAAGCCCGGTGCCCCGCGACGCCTCTTTGGTCGTGATAAAGGGCTCGAAAACATGGGGTACGAGCGCCTCATCAATACCCGGGCCGTTATCTTCAAACTCCACCCAGACCCAGTCTCCTTCCTGGTAGGAACGCACCACAACCCGAGGTTGACCCACCGCGGCATCGCTGAGCGCATGCGCCGCATTGATGAGCAGGTTCATAAAGATCTGCCCGAGCTGCGCCTGACTCATCGTCACCGGCGAGGTTGACGCAAGTCGAAGGTCAATCTCAATGCGCGGCCCCATCTCGCCGCGCGCCATGCGCACCGAGGAGTAGAGCGGCTGATCGATCCAGGTCGCCGAGGGCATCCCCCGCTCCAGAGCCGAAAAACTCTGAATGCTCTCGACCACCCCGCGAATGCGCTCCGCCCCCTCCAACGCCGATCGCAGCCCGGCAAAAACCTCCCCCAGACCGTGGCTCTCCCCCTCAAAGCCGCGCTCACCCATCCACACATCGAGTTCTTCAAGCGCAAAGTCGAGGTTGGCGTGCACGTACGAGAGCGGGTTGTTGATCTCATGGCCCACCGTTGCAGCCATGGTTCCCATGACCACCAGGCGATCCATGCGCAACCGCTCGGCCAGGATCGCCTTTTTCTCGGCCACACCACTGATCATCAGCTGCATAGCGTCGCGTCCATCAAACACAATGGGCTGGGCGCTGGCCTCCACGCTCAGCGTGCTCCCATCGACGCGAACCGCCCAGGCTTCGGCGCTCTCCACGCTTTCATTCTGCTCCACCGACTCCAGATACGCCCCGGAGCGCCAGCCGTCGAAGAGCTCCGCCAGGCGCCTCGCCACAAAGTCCTGCGGACTCATTCCCCAGAGCCGGTGAGCGGCCTGGTTGGCAAAGAGCACCTCATCGCCGCCCACCACCACAATCGCCGAGCGTGACATCTCCACCACCGATCGATGCCGCGCCTCGCTCTCCCGTAACGCCTCGCTGACCAGCGCGCTGCTCAAGAGGAGCCCGGCCTGGCTGGCCGCAACCTTCAAGAGTTCCAGATGCCAGGCGGTAAACGCATCGGTGATGCGATGCACCGAGGCGTAGATCACCCCGGCGATACGTCCCTCAATGGTGTAGGGCGCGCAGATCGCGCTGCGCAGACTCAACTCCATGATCGACGGCGCTCGCCCCAGCACCGGGTGATTGGGCAGGTCGTTGACCAGCAATGGCTGACCACTCTCAAAGACCCGGTTGACGATGCTCGTCGAGAAGCCCTCGTCGTCATCGCTCTCGCTGAGATCGTCCCCATATTCGCTGTTAGCCTGCGCGCGGATCTCCAACCTCTGGCTGCGGCTGGTAAAGAGATAGACGTGGTCGGCGTTGGTCAACTCACGCGTCGCCTCGACAAGTCGCCGCAATGCCCCGCCCTCGGCCTGCCCCGACAACACATGCCTTGTAAACTCGTAGAGTTTACGAAGGCCCTCCAGCTCGCTGGTTGACTCGCTCATCGGCTCCACCTCGCCATGGGATTCCTCTCGATTAAAGTTCCATGATATAGATCTACCGTCCCAAAATAGAAAGAGCACGGCTTGAAAATCACTCGCCCCCCCGGGCGGTGCTCAGGCTCGCCGGCGCTCCGAGCGCGCCCTGGCCTCGCTCCACGGCTCCGAGAGGCCACCGAGGGTGCGCACACGCGACCCGCACCAGCGATCGCTCCGCCCGCTCGCCAACTGATCATGATGGAGGTTCGATGTCCGCATCCACACCCGGTGCCACTCACCCCGATCTCGAAGCGCTGCAGGAACTTCTCGACTCACGTCCGCTTCTCCCCTTGCTCCCGATGATCTACATGGCCTGGGCCGATGGCGAACTTCACGAACGTGAACTCCTCGAGTTGCGAGAGCGCATGACGACGAAGCTGGGCCTGAGCGCCAGCGATCAACAGGTGCTCGCCAGCTGGCTCGACCCTCAGAATCCGCCCGGTCCGGTGGCCCTGCGCTACCTCTTACGCGCGTTGCACCGCGACGCAGACGCGCTGGCCACCGATGAACGCCTGAGCCTGGCCGAGCTGGGTCTGCGTATGGCCCGTACCGCGCCGCCCGAAGAGGGCTCCCCCGGCGAGGAGGAGCTGCGCACCTCCCTGCGCGAGATCGAGGATGCGCTGGGCGTTGTGAGCACGGAAGCCGCCGAACACCTTCGCCCCGAGCCCCGCGAACACCCCGCACAGCCGCCCTCACGCAACCTCGACTTTGAGCCCGACAAACTCGGCGAACTCCTCGACGCCCCTCACCAGACCACCCGGCAGATGGTGCGCGACCTGCTCGCCAGCGACGCCTTCGCATACAACGACGGCCTCCCCCTCAAAGACTACCGCGAGCTGGTTGTAACCTGGCTCAGAGCCCTGGCCGACGCCGGCATTGGCGAGCGCTGCGTACCCGAGAAACGCGCCGACGGCACCCGCGATATGAGCGAGTTTCTGGCGATCTTCGAGTCACTCGGTCACTTCGACTTGAGCCTGCTGGTGAAGTTCGGTGTGCAGTTCGGCCTCTTCGGCGGCTCCATCATGTTTATGGGCACCGAGCATCACCACCGCACGTACCTGCCGCGCGTGGCCAGCCTGGAGCTGCAGGGCTGCTACGCAATGACCGAGATGGGTCGCGGCTCCAACGTACGCGAATTGGAAACGACCGCCACCTACGAGCACGCATCCAGGTCCTTCATCATCCACACCCCCACCGAGACCGCGCGCAAAGAGTGGATCGGCGGGGCGGGAACCTACGCGACCCTGGCGACCGTCTACGCCCGGCTCATCGTTGAGGGTGTCAACCACGGGGTGCACGCCCTGCTCGTTCCCATCCGGGACGACCAGGGCCAGCCGATGCCCGGGGTGCGTATCGAAGACCAGGGGCTAAAGATGGGGCTCAACGGCGTGGACAACGGTCGCATCTGGTTTGACCAGGTGCGCGTACCTCGCGAGAACCTCCTCAACCGCTACGGCAACGTCAGCGAAGACGGCCATTATGAGAGCCCCATCCCCGGCCCCAACAAACGCTTCTTCACCATGCTCGGCACCCTGGTGGCCGGTCGTCTCGGCGTGAGCGCCGCCGGGCTAAGCGCCGCCAAATCCGCGCTGACCATCGCCACTCGCTACAGCGATCAGCGCCGCCAATTCGGACCGGCCGGAGCCCCCGAGATTCCGGTGCTCGACTACCGCATGCAGCAACGCGCACTGTTGCCCCGCATCGCCACCGCCTACGCGCTGACCTTTGCGCTGCGCGAGCTCACACGTCGCTACAACAGCGTCGATCCCGATCGTCGGCAGACCGAAGCGCTGGCCGCCGGACTCAAGGCCTACGCCTCGAACTTCGCTCTGGGAGCCTCTCAGGCCGCCCGTGAAGCCTGTGGGGGCCAGGGCTACCTCTGGCTCAACCGCATCCCGGCCATTCGCACCGACGTCGACGTCTTCGCCACCTTCGAAGGCGCCAACGTGGTGATGTTGCAGCAGGTCGCCAAGGCCCGCATCGGCGAATACGCCCATGAGCTCAACGACGGCAACGTCTTCACCATGGCCCGGGTACTGGCCCGGCAGGCCACCCGCACCCTCTCGGAAACCAACCCCCTCGTCACCCGCAACACCGACACCAAACACCTCGACGACGCCGACTTCCAGCTCAGCGCTCTGAGCTACCGCGAGAACGATCTGGTCGCCGGTGTGGCGCGCCGCATCAAGCGCCGCATCGACGAGGGCATGGACAGCTTTGAGGCGTTTAACGACTGCCAGGATCACGTCATCGCGGTGGCCAACGCCAACATCGAGCGTTTCGTGCTGGAGTGCTTCATCGATGCCGAAAAGGCCACCGAGGAAGCCTCGCTTCGCCGCGCTCTGAGCCAACTTCGTAGACTCTTCGCGCTGAGCATCATCGAAAGCGACATGGCCTGGTTTCTGGAAAATAGCTACGTCCAGGGAGCCAAAGCCGCTGCGATCCGCGACCGGGTCAACAGCCTCTGCTCCGAGCTCCGACCCGACGCAGTGGCCTTTGTCGACGCGTTTCAGATCCCCGATGCCCTGCTCTCGGCGCCGATCGCGTTTGCCGATGGCAAAGCTCCGGCCGACGCGCAGACGCAACACGCCCGCGGCATCGCCACGCCTTGACGCCCCCTTCTACGCCCGACCTCAACTCGCCACACCGGCCTCTTTGAGTGCCAGCGCGTTGAGCTCCTCGGCATAGCTCTCATAGGCTGTCTCACAGGGCGGACCTGCCGCATACTCAAAGCGCCCCCGCTCCCCCAACGCCACGATCGTGGAGGAGCGGGTGCCGTAGCCGAGCGCAGGCATATGCACGCAGGTGCTCTCAAAAGGATCGTGCCCATCGCGCTGAGCCATCGTCTCAATAAGCCCGCGGCGAAGCCCATCATCGAGCTCACGCTCCCCGACCAGACGCTGCGCCAGACGCTCCAGCCGTTTGGAAGGACCGGCACCAAAACTGCGCTCACTCAAGGCGTGATAGCCCGGCGCCAACACCTCCTCTCGCAGCGTCGCGCCATCGCTCCAGATCACCTGCGCCCGTGTGCTGTCGGCGACCAGCAGGTGAAACCCGCCGTAGTCCGTTGGCGAGAGCCCCCGAACATGCTCCAGCGCATCCTCCACGCTGCACTTCCCCAACGCCTGCCAGACCAGCTCCCCACGCGAGCGATGGTGCGGACGTCGCTCCACCTCAAACCGATTGGTGATTGCCACGAAAACACCGGCCTCATTGAGCCCCAGCCAACTGCCCCCCGAACGCTCATCGCGAGGCGCCAGCACGCGCATCCCCTCGATCCTTCGCAACGCCGGCGCCGACGCCGGACGCACCAGAGACTCGTCGCGGTTGGCCACCACAAAGAGCGGGCAATCCGGCGCGCAACGCGTGGCAATGAGAATGGTACACATAACGCCTACTCCTGAACTCGATCCGCGGCTACGAGCGCAAACTTGGTTATCGCCGCGCACTTGCTTAGTCTCTCCCCGTAGATCAACCTCTGAGTCTCTCCCCTCTTCCCGGGACACACATCCCAGCTGCCGAGGTCATTGATGTCCAGGCGTCCTCTCTCTTTCCTCCTGGTCGCGATGCTTGTTCCCGCGGCGGCCTGCTTCAACAGCCAAAACGCGCCGGCCGATCCCCCTCGCGCTCCCGACGACCTGGATCGGGAAGAACTCGCCACCGACGACTCCAGGGACGGCGACTCCAGAGGTGGCGAGTCCGAACCTGCCCCTGCCGGTACCCCTGTGGCATGGGAGACCTCCAGCCTCGTCACCGATCTGGCCGCCCCCTGGGATCTCACCCTGACGCCCAACAACCGCATCTTTCTCACCGAGCGTGATTCGGGTCGCATCAGCGAACACCTTGGCGGGCGCACCCGGGGGCGGCGCCAGCTTCCCGTCGACAATGCCAGCGAAGGCGGACTGCTGGGCATCGCCCACTCCCCCAACTTCGTTCAGGATAACCTCCTCTACGTCTACTACACCGCAGACAAAGATAACCGAATCGTGCGCTTTGACCCGGACACCCCCGCCGAGCCGGAGTTGGTCTTCGAGGGCATTCCCAAATCCCGCATTCACAACGGAGGTCGTATCGACTTCGGCCCCGACGGCATGCTCTACGTCGGCACCGGCGACGCCGCCCGGCCCGATCTGGCGCAAGATCCCGACTCGCTGGCCGGCAAGATCCTGCGCATGACCCCCGATGGCGATCTGCCCGAAGACAACCCCACCGCCGGCTCCTTCGTGTACTCCATGGGACATCGCAACGTGCAGGGACTTGCCTGGGACAGCAAAGGCCGTCTCTTCGCCACCGAGTTCGGCCCCGACGAGAATGACGAGGTCAACCGTATTCTGCCCGGCCACAACTACGGCTGGCCCGAGGTCACAGGCCAGGCCAACCGAAAGGGGTTCACCGACCCGATCTTTGTCAAAGACCCCCGGGAGGCCTCCTGGAGCGGTCTGACGGCCTCCGTGCGGGGGGCCATTCCTCAATGGGAGGACAACCTGTTGATCGCCTCGTTGCGCGGCCAACGCCTCTGGCGCCTTGAGCTCAATGACGAAGGTACCGAGGTCGTCGACTCTGAGGCGCTCTTTGTGGGCGAATGGGGCCGGCTACGCACCGCCGTTCAAGCTGGCGACGGCTCCATCTGGGTGCTCAGCAACAATCGCGATGGGCGCGGAAGTCCGCGAGAGCACGACGACCAGCTCTACCGAATCGGCCCCGCGACCGCGGATCCCCTGCGGTGCGGCGACTTTGAACCGGAGCCTCGCTGAGGTGCAGCCTCCTCCCTGCCAGCCTCCTCCCTGCCAGCCAGGTCCGCGATTCGCCAGTCCAGATCACGGACCTCGTCGGCTTGAAACGACGATGAAAACGCGCCCGATCATTGACATTGAAGCGCCCCTGACCTACCCACGTCGCGACGCCCCTCCGGCGCTCCGACCGCACCATCTGGAAGAAGCCCGCCCCCCGGCGCGTTGCTGACCGACGCCCACCCTCCCCCCCACAAGTTCATAGGATCCGCTCATGCCCAAGATTATCTGCGCCGAATGTAAAGCGATCGAAGATGTCGCGCAGGCTCCTCCTCCCGGCACACGCGCGATCTGTGGAGCCTGCCAGGAGGCGCGCATCGCGCGTCGTAAAGGCGACAAAAAGCACATCCCGCGCCGCAAGCACGGCACGCGCGTCATGTTGCCGATTACCTGCAGCGAATGCGGCAAGCACGACACCCTCGACTACATGCCCAAAGGCGCCAAACTCGAAGAGGTGCTCTGCACCGGCTGCGCCCGCACGCTCTTCGGAAGCGACTCGCCATGGGCCCGAACCGAGCAGGCCAAGCGCCGCGAAGAAGAGCGCGAATCCAAAACCTCCTGGGAGTTCATCTGCGCGGATTGTGGCCGCCAGGATCTGCTTCCCTTCCGCCCCAAGCCCGGCGAAGACTTCTTCTGCAAACGCTGCCACCAGGACCAGGAAACGCCGTCGAAAGAGCGCCTGGCCGGCCGCCAGAAAGCCGGCGGTGGTGTCTTCATTCGCAAACGCGACAAAAGCGACTCCTGAGCCCGGATTGACAGCGTCGGTCCCCGCTCACTACAACCGACGCTTTCCGCAACGCCCCACCGGTCCGATCTTCGGCCCCGAACCCGCCTAACCCCGGATTTTGAACATGTCCGAGCCCACCCTCCTTGAGCGCGCTCCTCTGGCCACCTCCCTCGACGAAGACGCGCTGTACAACGCCCTTGTCAAAGCGACCTTCGTCGAGGCCAATGACCAGGCCCTGGTCTTCGACCTGGGCGAAGAACGCATGGCCCACGTCGCCCGCGAAGAGCTCCCCGGCGAGCTTCCCTTTGCCGCCGGCCAGGAGGTCAGCATCCTGGTGGAGCAGCCGATGGCCGACGCCTGGAGCGCCTCCTACACCAAGGCACAGAAGCTCCAGACCTGGGAGTGGCTCGAGCACCTGGCCACATCCGGCGAGGTCGTCGAAGGCGTCATCACCGGCGAAAACAAAGGCGGTCTCTCGGTGGACATCGGGCTGCGTGCCTTCCTTCCGCGCAGCCACGTCGATCTGCACCGCGTCAACGACGTGACCCCTTATATCGGCCGCCGCGCCGAGTTTCAGGTCGTGGAATTCGACAAAAAACGCGGCAACGTGGTCGTCAGCCGCAAGGCCCTGCTGGAGGGCGAGCGCAAGGCCGAACGCAAGGCGCTGATCGACGATCTGGCCGAAGGCCAGCGCTTTACCGGCACCGTGCGAAACATCACCCATTTTGGTGCCTTCATCGACATCGGCGGTATCGACGGGCTTCTTCACGTCACCAACATGAGCTGGGGCCGCATCGACCACCCCTCCGAGCTCCTGCGCCCGGGCGATGAGGTCGAGGTCGTGGTGCTCTCCTGGGATCCGGCCAAAAAGCGTCTGGGTCTCGGCCGCAAACAACTTCTGGCCGACCCCTGGGAGAAGATCGAGGAGCGCTACAGCGAGGGTCAGACCCTGGAGGGAGAAGTCGTCAGCCTGGCCGATTTCGGAGCGTTTGTAGCGCTGGAGCCCGGACTGGAAGGCCTGGTGCACGTCACCGAACTCTCCTGGACCGAGCGCATCAACCACCCTCAGGACGTCCTCAAGCTCGGCCAAAAAATCGCCGTCAAACTCCTGAACATCGACAGCGAAAACCGCCGTTTGAGCCTGAGCGTCAAAGCCCTCAGCGAGAACCCCTGGAACGCCGTCGTAGAACGCTACCCGGTGGGCTCGGTGCAAAAAGGGCCGATTAAAAACATCACCGACTTCGGCCTCTTCGTCGAACTGGAAGAAGGTGTCGAGGGGCTGGTGCACATCAGCGATCTCTCCTGGACCGAGAAGATCGAGAACCCCCGCGAGCATTTTGAGGTGGGCCAGGAGCTCGAGGTCAAAGTGCTCGACGCCGACGCCGATAACCAACGTATCGGTCTGGGCATCAAGCAGCTCACCGACGATCCGTGGGAGCAGGCCGCTCAAACCATCAAACCCGGCCAGAAGGTCGATGTCACCATCACTCGCCTCACCGATTTTGGCGCGTTTGCCGAGATCATCCCCGGGGTCGAGGGGCTGATTCACATCTCGGAGCTGAGCAACGACCGCGTCAACTCGGCCTCCGAGGTGGTGCGCCCCGGTCAGCAGGTCAACGCACTGGTGATGAGCTTTGAGCGCGCAAACCAGCGCATCGGTCTCTCGCTGAAGCGTGACGAACTCGAAGATGAGTCCTCCAACCTGCGCGAGTACGCCGACGAAGACGCCTCGGCCGCCACCCTGGGTGACATCCTGCGCGATCGCCTCGGGCTGGCTGCCAGCACCGATGAGGACACAAGCTCGGATGCCGCCGCCAGCAGCGACGACGTCATCGTGACGGACGAAGCTGTAAAGACCACCGACGAGGTTGTGGAGACGACCGACGACGTTGTGGAGACGACCGACGACGTTGTGGAGACGACCGACGACGTCGTTTCGACCGACGAAGACGTCTCCGGTGAACAGCGCACCGAAGACGAGAGCAAGACCGAGGGTTAAGCCTCTCGCAAGACGCCGACTCTCATGAGCGTCGGCGTGGACAGACGTCGCGGTGTTCCTGACAACCGTCGAAGAGACTGGAGGACGACCTCCCCCTTGTAAGGGCTCCCCCCTTACAAGGGCCCCGACAATCCAGGACGACCTGGCCCTGAAGAAACGGAGCTTTAATGGCCTGGTTCTACCTCACCCTTGCCGGCATCCTGGAAGTTGTCTGGGCGTACGCCATGAAACAGTCCGCCGGTTTTACGCGTCTTACCCCCTCACTCATCACACTGGTTTCCATGGCGGGCAGTTTCTGGTTACTCGCCATCGCCATGCGGACCATTCCGCTGGGAACTGCGTATCCGATCTGGACGGGAATTGGTGCGGTGGGTGCGTTTCTCGTCGGAATCTTTCTGCTCGGCGAAGCCATCACCCTGCTTCGAGTTGCAGCAGTGGTGTTGGTGATTTCTGGACTCATCTTGCTGAAGCTCGCCAGTTGAGCGCTGGCACGACGTCGCGGGTAGACGTGGGGCCGACTTAGAGCCCTCCGGTGTCATCGCGTGCCGGCGTTCCGCCGCACGGGACGCGATACCCAATTCACGAACAAAACCAACCCCTTACAAGCCCGACATATCGCATCACCAACAAAAAAACCGACGCGTTGCGTCGGTTTTTTTGTTGCATTGCGGCGTCTTTAGAGCGCTCGATGCTTAGCTCAAATAATCATCGCGCAGCTCATCGAGGTAGCCATCTTCATCGTCGATGGGCTCCATCGAGCTCGATGGCCCATCCTCGTCAGCAACGTGTCCATCGCCGGCCATACGGCGACGTGCCAGCGCGACCACGGCGAGCACAGCCAGGATCAGGCCAACGACAATGGAGCCCAGGAGCTTGGCATTGTCTTCCGCCGGGGGCTCGACCACCTCAAAGTCTTCGCCAAAACGCTCAATGAGCTCGGCCTTAATGGCATCCTTCTCCATGCCCTCGCTGGCCATCTTCTGAATGTCCATGCGCGCCACTCCGGCGTTGGCCGAGGGGCACATCGCCAGGGTCTTGCCCGGGCAATACGGGCTGTAGATCTCCTGGGAGATCTCGCGGGTCATGCGCGAGACCTCATCGGCACTGCGCGCCACGTCTTGAGCCAGCACAGCCGAGGCCGGAGCCATAAAAGCCAGCGCCAGCAGCCATGCCGCGCCTTTGTGTCGTTGTGTTTTCACCACGTCTCCACTCCGAGCCAACCTTTGCGAAGCTCGCGTGCCTTCTGCGAGGCGTCCGCGCGCACCTCCAGCTTGTAAGACTTCGGGCCGGGCTTGGCCAGCGTCATCGTCAGGGTGTGAAGGCGTCCGCGGCGCAACACATGCACGTCGACCACGTCGCCCTCTTCATAGTCGATGAGAAGCTCATCGGGGTCACGCTCGGCCACCTCCCAACGGTCGATGGCCACCAACACGTCGCCCGCACACAGCCCGGCCTGCTCGCCAGGGCCGCCGCCGAGCACCTCACGCACCACGCGCCGATCATCCTCAGCTCGCGTCACCGCCTTGATGCTCGCCCCGCCCCGTTCATCGTGCACGGGCTTAAGGCGCAGCCCCACCGGTGCCAGAAACTCCTCCCAGGCAATCTCGTGGGTGCCGCGGATGTAGCGATCGAAAAACTCGGTGGGGTCTGCGCCGCTGATCTCCCCGACGGCAGCCTCAAACGCGCCTCGCGGATAGCCCTCATCACGGGCTTTATAATGCTCGCGGTAGAGCTTGCGCAGCACATCGGCCAGATCGCGCTCACCACCTGTCTTCGTGCGGATCCACAGATCCAGCATCCAGCTCACGAGCTCGCCCTTCAGGTAGTACGAAACCGTCGAGTTTCGGGTGTTCTCATCGGGGCGGTAGAACTTGATCCAGGCATCGAAGCTGGCCATCTCCAGCGAGTGCAGAAGCCGCCCCGGGTGCTGTGAGAGCTCCAGGACCCGCTTCTCCAACAACTCGACATAGGCCGCTGGCGAGAGCAGACCTGTGCCCATCATATTGTAGGTGTCGTAGTAGCTGGTGACGCCTTCGACCGCCCACAGATCGTGGGTGTAATTCTCATGCTGATAGTCAAAGGGCCCCAGCGCTTCAGGTCGCAGGCGCTTGACGTGGTAGGCGTGGAAATGTTCGTGGCAGAGCAGGCGCAAAAAGTTCCCATACTTTTTGCCCAGGTTGCCATCCTCATCCAGCTCGACCTTATCGAAGCCCCGGGCGTCGAACATGTTGACGCTGCTGTGGCGATGCTCCAGCCCGCCGAAGCCTCCGTCGACCAGATGGTTGATGAAGACGTAACGCTCGTAAGGGATCTCGCCAAACATCCTCGCGTTGACCTTCACAAGCTCAGGCACGTGCTTTTTGAGCGCGTCGATATCGGCGTTGCTCACGCCCCACATCACAAAGCGATGAGGCACTCCCTCAACCTCGAAGTCGAAGTAGGGGTGCGGCCCGAGCTCCACCGGCGTGTCGAAGAGTTCATCAAAGTCGGCGACTTCAAAGTACGTCTTCGAGCCCTCGGCCGGCGCAAGCCCGCAGAAGATCTCCCACCCTTCCGGCGGCACGATATGCAGGTCGATCGCATCGTCGAGCCGGCCATCCGGATACATGCAGGTGGCCACGCAGTTAAAGAAGGCGTGGCTGGTATCAACGTGGTTGGTACGCACGGTCAGGTCATGGGCGTAGACCTGGTAGGTGACGCGGACCTGGTCGACATGCGCCACATCGATCTTCCAGCTGGTCTTGTCGATCTTCTCAAAGCGCAGCCGCTCGCCATCTTTATCAAAGGCCGCAAAGCGCTGGACGTGGCGCGCATACTCCCGCACCAGATAGCTCCCCGGGCTCCACACCGGCATGCGCAAGATCAGCTCGGAGTCGTCGGAGAGCGCCATCACGCGCATCTCCACCTCAATGAGGTGGGTCTGGGGTTGGGGGACCTGAATTCGTATCGCGATGGGGGCGCTCATGAAGGCTCGCTTGCTCAATGAAAAGGTTGGGCAAAAAAGGGGGGCAGAACAAAAAGAAGGGCCCCCTGGCGAGAATCAACCGCCAGGGGGCCCTCATTATTCACAGCGTGTATCAGGGCGCAAACGTCGCGACCTTCTTACTGAGCGTCGGTGTCGTCTTCGAAGATCCGGCGCCCGAAGGTGATCTCGTACTCGTTGGGGTTATTGACCGCCGTCATCGACCCGGTGAAGAGATCGTCGTTATCTCGGCTGAGAGTCAGGGTGTAGAGTTCGTCGAGATCGGTGGTGGGGTTAAAGGTGATCGTCAGATCATCGCCCTGCAACTCCACCGAGTTCAAATCGCCGGAGAGGCCGTCAAGCATCTCCGAGAGACCGTCCATCATCCAGTAGGTGCCCTGAGCGTCCGAAGCACCCTGGTCGTGGAAGATGTCGAAGTAGGCCACCGGCGCATCGCCTTCGGTCATCGCCACGCGCCAGGAGCCGCTGAGAAGACCGGTTTCGATGTGTTCGGCGTCATCGTCCATCATCTTCTCGTCGTCTTCCGAGAGCGGATCCTCACCGGTATCGGGATCCTCATCGGGGACGTCGGTATCGGGCTGGTTGTCGGAGTGAATCGTCACGCTCTGACGGTCACAGCCGATGCTGAAGCCCGCGCTCAAACTCAAGAGCGCGATGATGGCCAGGGCTCGCCCCAGCGCCCGCAGGCGCCGGGAGACTCGTTGTTCGCTATTGGTTCGCATCACTAGACCTCGTGTTGGCTCAGTTGATCGGCACATAGACGCTGGCACAGTGGGGGGCGTTGCCACGAATCCGTCCGCAGAAGTCGGAGCAGGCAATCCCGGGCTGGGTCACGATCTCCACATGGCCGTGGATCGCGTGGAAACCGATGCATCCCTTATCCCACACAATCAGCGACCCGCGAGGAGCCTCGGTGGTGGGGACATCGATCTTCTGCATCCCAATCGAGCGAAGCACATCAGGGTTCGCGTCGGCGTTGCAGCGGAAGCCGTAGGCCGAACCGCGTACCGTCGCCGCCGAACAAGGACCGGCGCTTGCCAGGGGCGTCCAGTTGATGCCAGCGCGTCCCAGGGCTGCAGCCGCATAACCCCAGCAACGGCCAAGGCTGTAGCTGTTATTACCCGGTGAGCAGCGCGGTCCACCGGAGTAGGCCTGGCATTTCGCCCCCTCGGTGGCCAGGCGCTCGGCCTTCGCAGAATCGATATTGGCATCGGGGTAATAAGGCAGCGCGCGGCGATCTTCGGGGATGGTGCCATCGAAGTCGGTGATCGTCACACGCACCTCACGGCGAGCGACTTCGCGGCCGCTGGCGTCGAGCCCGATGGCGAAGATGACGCGCTCACCGAAGAACTCGTAGGTGTAACCCTCCTCGAAGTTCGACGCGCGATCCCCGGAGGTGCCCAGGTGGAAGTTGTCGTGCTCCGCCTCGTAGCGGACTTTGACGATACGCGGGTCGCTGGCCACGACCTTAAAAGTCATGTCGGGGCGGTACCAGTGGCCGGCACGCGGCACGATGAACTCCAGCCCGCCGCCACCAGGGCCTTCAGCTTCGTCGCCTTCATCGTAGACAAAGTGCTCGGTGCCCAGCGTCCAGCGCTGGTTACCCTGCGCGGCGGAGTCGAGAACCTTCCAGATCGAGCCGTCGTTGGAGAGGCTGATCTTGGCGGTGCCGTTTGGCGAGCATTCCGAGAGCGCCACCGGGTATCCAGCCTGGGTCACATAGAGCACGTCGCCCTTCTTGACGGGCTCTTGCAGTTCCACAATGAGGTCGGCTCCCGGGGGCACGCCGGCGGCGGTCTGCGCGCGGTTCTCACAGCTGGTGTTGTCGCTGGCACCGAGCGCGGCGCTGGCGTTCTGAACCCCGGGGCTGCAGGCGACGCTGGCGGCATTGACCACCGTGCCGTCGGCCTTTTCAACGTAAATCGCGTCGACCTCATAACCGTCGAGCGGGCTGTCGCTGTTGGTGGGGTTCAGGTCCACACCACTGACACGGACGTAGCGGTAGGAGGAGACATCCTGGCCGTCGTCTTCTTCGGCGCTGTCGCCACCTTCACAGACCGCGTCGGCTTTGGCGTTCGCCAGAATCGAGTCAAAGCGGCTCGTCACCTGCTGCCCCGGGCAAAGGGTGGCGGCGCGCTCACCATGGCCCTTAATCTGGGTGCGGTCCATGGGGATGTTGTACTTATCGCTCCAGTGGCGAAGCAGGCGCGAGAGGCTCTTGAGCTGAGCGTCAGAAGGTGGCGTACTCCGATGGAAGCTCCCCAGAAGCGAGACGCCCAGGTTGCCGGTGTTCTGGTTGCCGACGTGAGCACCACGTTTGTTCTCCGGGGTTCCCTGGTAAATGGTGCCGTCATGGGCAATGACGGCGTGGTAGCCCACGTCGTGGAAGCCGCGGTTGAAGTGCGACTGCTGAATCTTACGCACTTCGTTTGCACCGTCAGCAATCCCGTTGGCGGTCGCGGTGTGATGCACTGTGATGCGGTTGGGCGTGTGAACGGGAGTGTTGTAGCGCGGCGCGCGTGCGTTCCAGGCGGAACGAGGAAGGATCTGAACGGCCTGGCTCGAATCGGTGCAGGTGGGGGTGTTCGAGGAGGCGTCTTTGCTGGAACCACCCGCGCTCAGACCGGAGCAGACGTCACCGCTGGCCGGAGGATGCTCGCCGCTCTCAGCGCACTGGCTGTTGGGCGGAACCATCGGACGGATATCATCGCCGTAATAGAAGCGCAGGATGCGCTTGTAGTCCCAGCCCTTAGTGGCCAGACAAGCCGCGCCGTTCTGACTCTTGGCGCCCCGGTTGGCCGGGTTGGCGAGGCTTCCCAGGGGGGTGCCACGAACGCCCGAACCGGTGCGGCCCTGGTTGTAGGTGACCCACTTCTCGGTATTCGTCGGATCACGGTCACCGCGCGCCGGGCGGCAGCTGTTGGTCGAGGGAATCGCCCCGGCCACATAGAAGGCCGCAGCCAGGCGGCCGTTATGCGTCAGGACCTGACCTCGGGTGGCATTAACAGCGTCGCGGTGACGCTGCTCAACCTGCGCGTGTGAGCAATTATAGACTTGATCGCGGGTGGTGGGCACCAGGGGACGACGCTCCGCCTCCACGATAAAGGCCGCGTAGGTACGCGCGGCCACGGCCTGGGCTTTAAGCGCCTCCATCGGCGCGTTGCCGTTCTCACAGGCGATGACGCTGGGGAGGTAGTCATCCTCCACATCTACCGCACCATGCCCCTCGACCTGAACCGAACAGAAAGAGCTCAACTCTTGAACCCGCACCTCCACGGTATCATCAAGATCCAATCCGTCGTTGAAGCCGCAACCTGCGGCTACCATCGACGCCAGAAGCGCCAGCCCCATCGCCGGCCACATCTTCGTCACCATCCTCGCCATTGTGTCGTCCTCTGTTGAGTCGAATTCCGTTAGAGCGGCTCCGAAATCACACCGATGAGTCCGGGCTGGCCGCGCCACTGGCACCGTGGGGTGAGTGTGCACGAAGTGTACCGATGCGGCAAAAGAGGAACGCAATAATTCGGCCGGAAGCCCTGATCTCGCGCCATGTCGGGGGATGACGGCACAGGTAAGTTTATGTAGGACAACCCCGCACACACCCGCACAGACACTTACCCATCGGTCAGTTCCGCTGACTCCGGGACCATCGTGTGGACCTGAGCCCCCAGCGCCGCCGGCAAGGTGTGACAGATCTGCACACCCCCGACTCGACCACTAACCATGCGGTCAATCCGCCTGTTCGCACGCCGAGCTTCGAGCGCACATTGACACCCGCGCCTGCCATTTCTAGGTTGCCGCCTTCACGCGCGAATCGGCCACATCGCCCCCCGCGCCACGGAGCAGCTATGACGATCCCCGAGACGATCGATCGCCCCATTCTGATGACCGGTTTCCCGGGCTTTCTTGCCACACACCTGGTCGAGACGCTGGCCCAACACACGGAAGCCTCGCTCGACCTTCTGGTGCTGGCCTCGGAGTTTGAGCAGGCCTCTCGCCGCCTGGCCAGGCTCATCGAAGAGTACCCTTCACTTCAGGGGCGCGCGCGCCTGGTGCGCGGAGACATAACCCGCGAAGCGTTAGGGCTGAGCAAAGCCGACCACGAGCGCCTGCGCGAGACGGTGGGCGTGGTCTGGCATCTGGCGGCCATCTACGATCTGGCTGTTCCCCGGGATGTGGCCTTTAAGGTCAACGTCGGCGGCACCCGCCATGTGCTCGACTTCTGCGAGGCCTGCACAAACCTTGAGCGCCTTAACTACGTCTCGACCTGCTACGTCTCCGGCGATCGCCGTGGCACCTTCCGCGAGGATGAGCTCGACCTGGGGCAGGGGTTTAAGAACCACTACGAAGAAACGAAGTTCTGGGCCGAGGTCGAGGTGCAGCGCCGCGCCTCGGAGATCCCCACGACCATCTTTCGCCCGGGCATCACCGTGGGCGATTCGCGCACCGGTGCAACCGAAAAATTCGACGGGCCCTACTACGTCTTCGGCCTCCTGGAGCGCCTTCCCGAGTGGCTACCTATTCCCAATGTGGGACGCGGCGAGGCAAAGGTGAACATCGTGCCCATCGATGTGCTGGTGGCGGCGCTGGCCGCGCTCGGCCACGAGGCGGGCAATGAGGGGCAGGTCTTTCAGCTGGCCGATCCCAACCCAATGCGCTCTCGCGACATCATCGAACGCACCCTGGAACATATGGGCCGCAACCCGGCCGTGGGCAGCGTGCCGGAGTCCTGGGTGGAGAAGGCTCTGGCCAACACTCAGCTCGAGTCCTGGACCGGGGTTCCTCAGGAGGCACTGGCGTATTTCAACCACCCGGCCCACTACGATACCCGCAAGGCCACCGCGGCGCTGGCGCGCCACGGGATCGAGTTTCCCCACCTGAGTTTCTATCTGCCCACCCTGCTCGATGCTTTCGCGCGCCGCGACGAAGCGCCACACTCCTGAGCGAGGGGCTATGGCATCACCGCCTGGCTGGCGAGGTCCCCGAGCAGGCTCCCCGAGCGATGGGTGGCCTGCTCAGTCCAGCTCAGTCCAGCTCGGGCACCGAGGGCGCTGCGGGCCCCGGCAAGGGCTGCTCACTGGCGATGCCCAGCAGTTCGCCATAAGGCTCATGAGCCCCCAGCGAGAGGCGACTGATCGCGGTGGAGGCCCCGTCGCCCTGCACAGGTGACGGCGCCACAAGCGTGTTGAAATAGACCTTCATCGGCACACGCCAGCCCATGATCTCCATCTCATCTTCGACCAGCGAGACCGCCGTGCCGTAGCGATTGCCCGCGCCGAGCACTGCTCTCAAACCAAACCCGTGCCCCAGCGCTCCGGCTGGCCCCTGGCCCGCCCCCAGCTGAAAGTTCCCCCGGGAGGGCGCGTCATTGACCATATCATGCGCAAAATCGCTCTCACCGATAATACCCGAGGCGCTTCCGGTGCGGTGGGAGCCGGTACCGGCGAACTTAAAGTGATCGGCCGAGGGCGCGGTGCGAGCGTTGGACTCCCCAAACGTCCCGGCGCTGGCCATCGCCCCGTAGGTCTGCGTCTCCTGCATACGCACCCGGGGCCCGAGCATGGTGTAGTCGTTGACCGGGGGCTGTTCGTTGACCTTGAGCAACGCATGCGCCCCCGCCGGCGTCGGGTGCACATGCACCTGAGCGAGATCACTCGCATTCACCGCCAGATTCACTTCCTTGCTCACCGGGATCGCCTCATACCAGAGCTGACGGTACGCCGTACCCCAGGCCTCTGTGGAGCTTCGCCCCGCCGCGCCCAGCTGACCGATGGCGATAAACACCGTGATGAAGATCGGCAGCGTCATCACAAACTCGGTCAACGTCGTGCCGCGCTCATCCCCGCAGAGCAGCTCCACCCGACGCTCCAGCATCGCCCGCATCCATCGATTCATCGGCTCACCCCATCAATGGTGCTCTGGCCCATGCCACGGCTGACCTTCTCCATGTAGACCATGTCGTCAAAGAACTCGCTGCCGCCGCTGGCTCCCTGCATTCGGGCGCTGGCGCTCAAGTGAATAATGCTGGAGTGGTAGAGGGCGTTAAAGTCGAAGCCCACCTGCTCAAACTCCCGCGGAAGCGCCACTGGCCGCATTCTGGCCGTCCATGCCGCCTCCCACATCGTGGGCGCGCCCTCCCCCTGGAACGAAATCTCCGAGCGGGCCATCCCCCAGTAACCTTCCGGGCGGTAGGAGCGCATCGTATCGTCGTAGTGGTAGTCCTGCGCGGGCACGGTGAACTTCTCTCGACGTTCGTCGTAGTAGCTGGCCTCGGCGTGGTAGGTCAGCGTGATGTTGGACGTATCACGCAGCCAGTGCGCTTCATTGCCATTGAAAGAAAGGCGCCAGGGGCGTCCAAACTCACCGATATCTTCCTCGGTGCGCTGAAGCCCGAAACTAAAGAGTGCGGTCGCTCCGCGCTGGATCACCCCGGCGTTGGCCGCACCGAGCTCCGAGCGCTCCCGGTGGCGATCGGTGTTGAGGCGATGCTCCCACTTCCAGGTCTCCCGGTCATACATCCCCTCGTCCACCATATTCGCCCAGAACTCGCCGGGACGAGCGGGCAGACGATCGACGGTGGAGAGAAAGTTGAAGGGAACCTGCCGCCCTGAAGCGTTGATAATCTGCTGAGGAAGCCCCTCAATGCCCGAGCGTGGCGTCCCCTGAGGCACCGGGAAGCTCGACGCCATCGTCGCGCCGTTGCGCTGCGCCCGAACCACACCTTCCGTCCAGCCCCACCAGGGGGCCATATCGCTGATGTAGCGCTGGTAATTATCCAACGCGCGCATGTCAGCCTGGTAGTAGTCGGCGTTATCACCGTAGGTGCTGTAGTCGTTGTCCGCCTCCTTCCAATACAGCTCCAGGTTGCGGGCCAGCTCCTCGATGTCGCAGGAGGGTGACTGCGCCTGACACTCCGCGTAGCGCGCCATCACCCACATCCCGTACGAGGCAAACATGCTCTCGTAGATCGCGTGCACACCCACAATGGAGCGCTTTGCGATGTTGGAGAACGCCAGCATGTTCATCGCCCGAGCCTTGACCGAAGCCTGGCTGTAGGCAGCGGTGTCAGCGCTGGTCTGGGCCTCGATCTTATCGCGGGTGACCTGACCTGCGTCCATGACCACCCAGGCCATCAGCATCAGGATGAGGACCGCGGCCAGACATAAGAGCAACACCGCCCCACCCTGCTCGGTGTCCAGCGCGCGCAGGCGCCGGGGCAACTCAGAGTTCCGGAGTTTCAGCATTAGGCTGCACCTGCGCGGGGAGAAGGAATTCACGAGTGATTGCCGAGAACGATCCCGAGCGCCCCCCGACGCTGGACTGCTCGCCGAAGATCGCGCCGACGAGCGGGAAGGCGATATAATGCCGGTAGGTCAGACTGGCCCCCACCTCATCCCCCCGACTGACGAGTTCGACGTCGGTGGCCAGAAAAGCAAACGTGATCTTGCGGGAGGTACGCTCGGGAAAAGACGAGCCATCCAGAGCCCGCCAGAAGGCCGCATCTTCGTTGGTGGCCGCCTCAAAACCGACCTCCCCGACCAAACGACCGGAGTCGTTGGGCGGGCTCTCGATCTGGCTGGCCATCATCATCACCCGCATGCGCTCGAGCACAGCCGAGCCCTCCCCCTTCGACATCTGGTGGTCGCCGGGTGCGACCGGCGCCAGCGCCGCAGCCGCTTGAGCGCGCGCATGATCGATGACCATCTCTTCGCTCACCCCGCGGCGCGCGCTCTGATCGTTGAGGGGCTGCGTCTCCGGGTGCCACACCCACACCGCCCTCCCCGCCTGGATCGCCGCGTAGTTGGCCAACATCCCGGCGATATTCACCACGGCGAGTTGGGCCAACCCGAAGACCAGAAGCAGGAGCACGGGCATCACAATTAGCGTCTCGGTGGCCACCGCGCCACGGGCGCGCACCAGACGTGGCGAGCGCGCCCCTGCGCTGAAGCCCCGAAGGGCGCGGCCAGCGGCAACGATCAGGGCCCAGACCAGCGCCGAGAGCACAAGGTGAGCTGCGACCGGGCCAAGCCAGCGCTCCGGCACCCAGCCCTGCGCCAGCTCCACCTCCAGAAGGGCGCGCACGTGGCCCGGGCCAACCACAACCATAAGGGCCGCCAGGGCAACCAGCCCCGTGGCCATCACGTGGCCCAGAGACGCCACAGCCGCCTCGATCCAGCGCGGACGGCGGGCATCTTGCGTGTTCAAGTCCTGGGGGTGTGGGCCACTCATCTCAATCCTCAGACGTCACGGGTCGGGTCGAGCTCTCAGGCAACGACAACGCCTCATTGGCGCTGACGGCCGGGTCTTCTGCAAAGACGAGGCCAACCCACTTGGGGTACTCAAGTTGGAGCAAAAAACAACCACTTTGTCCTACACTGTGCCACACTGACACACCTGACCGATCGTTTAACCACATCAGACCCCGCTCTTGTAACGCCTCGCAACGCGCAGCGAGCCAGCGCACGGGGCCGATCGCCTCATCCACACGCGCGATCTGGCAAGAGAGTTGGATCGGGCTGGAGGGCCGCAACGACATCAAGACTTCCTTTAGTGAGGACGCGGACCCTGAACGCGTTGCAGGCTTTTTAGCGCAGCGGCAGCGGCCTCCTCTGAGCCACCTCCCAGCTCGCGCATGCCGGCAAGGTCACGGGAGATGGCGCGCCTGGAGCGGGGGCGCGCCGACTCGAGCTCATCATACTGGCGCTGCTCTTCGGCGCTCATAAACGCCCAGTCGGGCCGCCCCAACCTCTGGCGTTCTGCACCGTTGGGCGCTGCCGGCCGGGGCTCATACAGATCCTCAACCGTGATCGGCCCCTGGCGTCGACCCAGGGCCTTGCGACGTGCATCGCCCCGCACAATCGAGCCTCCCAGCCCGTCGACCAGATAGGCGGTGCGCGCCTTATTGACCGCAAACATCGCGTTGTCGATCACCGACTGACGCACCGCTTCACGCGCCGACTCGCACCAGGGCACCACATCGACCCGCTCGCCCGGCGCGGTGTCCGCCACACCCTCACAGGTGCGCCCGATCATCGCCACACCGGCATAGGAGTAGAGCGGGCTGTCGATCTCCAGGCCGCACTGCGTCTGCACACTCCTGGAGAGCACCTCGGCGATGGCCTCCGGCCGGCGGTTGCTCCCGACCAGCTCGCAACCCAGACGCGTTGTCCAATGGAAAAGATCGGCCGCCTCCCAACTCAACGTCTCACTAAAAGGACCGGGCGACATCAGTGTGGCCGCGGGCACATCGACCGCCTCGGCCAGAAGCTCAAAAAGCCCTTCGGCCACCTGAGGCTCGATCGCCCCGTCAATCTCCACGCGATCGATGCTCTCGGCGCTTACCGCCTGCGCGCAACAGCCCGCCACGCCTGGATGTCCGCTTCCCAACGCGCAACTTAAGAGGTGGGGGCGCGCCGGTGAACGGCTCACCCGGGCAATCGAGGCAAAGGCATCGGCGGCCTCACAGCTGGCCTTCTCGCTGACCACCTCCGGGCTCATCCACCCCTGATACCATTGTTCGTGAAGGTAGCGCCCCAGGCTGAGCACCATCTCAGGGTGCGCGCCTTCGGCCTGCTCAAGACAGCTCGAAGCGACCGTCGGGCGTAGCACCAGCACCGGCTGCAGGCGGCTTTTTACAAGCTCACTTGAGCCTTCCAGGATGGCGGTGCAGGCGTGCGTGGCGACCTGCTCCGAACGATCGGAGCTTCCCCGCACCAGGGCGTCGATGCCCAGAAGATCCCCCGAAAACATCATCATCAACGCCCGATAAGGACCGGCGTTCCACGCGAGGAAAGGAATCCCGAAGCTCATCACCACCAGCGTCACCGGCAGCATCTTCTTGAACTCCCGCACACGCTGTTGCGCTCCGGCTACCACCAGCACCGGCAATGCCACCAAAAGCAGGTATGCCATCACCGGCACCGAAGGTGCCAGCCACTCGCTCACCGTGAAGAGCGCGACGAGCATCGCCCCGGAGAGCGCCGCGGGAATGATCCACCGCCCGCTCTTCCACGCATCATCGGGCCTTGCGCCGGTGTCATACATCAGCGTGACATTGACCCGCCTCGAACGATCTTTGCGTTGGCTCATCACTCGCCTCAATCACCTGATCTGGGGCCGGGGGCTCACTGCGGCACACGATGCCAGACCATGAGCGGGTTGTCGATCACGACCGACCTCGCATGCCTTGCTACCTCTGGCGAGTTTGAACTCACCTCTACCCGGGCCTATACTCCGAGCCCGTGCTCACCTCGGCCCGGTGCCCTGTGCAAGACCCGGGCCCTGCTCACTTTAAGGCTGTCTACTCATGCGCCATCATTGTTTCCCTCTTCGCCAGCTGATCGGGCTGGCGTTCTGTGTCGCCCTGCTGGGCGCATGCGGCGACGACGTCGTCGAAGATCCCGCCGACAGTGGGCTCGCTGATGTGGATGTCACCGACACCGGTGACACCTCGGACCCGGAAGACGCCCCCGACGTCGAGCCCGACGCGAGCGACGCCGACCTCGACGCCGACACGCAGCCTGATGGCTCCGACGACACCGGCCCGCTCACTCCCGATACCGACCTTGAGCCCGATGCCGACGTCGAACCTCCTCCCACCGAGGTGCTCCTGGAGAGCATCACCCCGGCACGCGGCCCGCTGGCCGGAGGTACGCCTTTTGTTGTGCGCGGCGAGGGCTTTAGCGAAGAGACCCGCGTCTTCTTTGATATTGTCGACGTGGAGGTCGACCTGATTGACGGGGCGCTCACCGGCACCACGCCTCCGGGTGCAGGCGTCGGCCCGGCTACCCTGCGTGTGATCGACCCTGTGCTGGGCGAAGACGCCCTGGTCAACGGCTTTACCTACTTCGAAGATCTGAGTTTTTCGTCGGTGCAACCCGCTCGCATCGCCACCTCCGGCGGCGCCGAACTCAGCGTGCGTGGCCGCGGATTCTCGCCGGAGACTCGCGTCAGCCTGGGTGGCAACACCGCGCTTCGTCATACGTTTATCAGCTCGGAGCTTTTGCGCATTATCGCGCCTCCGGGGATTGCCGGACCGGCCGATCTTCGGCTGACCAACCCGGACGCCTCGCTCACCGCCCCGAACGCTCTGCTCTATGTCGCGTCCGTCGACCTTGGGCGTGTCGAGCCGTCCTACGGCGATGCCGCAGGCGATGAGCTTGTGACGATCTACGGCGCGGGGTTCGCCGAGACGATGGAGGTCTACTTCGACAACGCTCGGGCCACGCTGGAAGCGGTCGCCTCGGACGGCTCTTCGGCCACCCTGCGCACCCCCGGTGGTGCCCCCGGCTCGGTCGATCTGCGTGTGGAGCTTGAGGGCGACGGGGCGTATCTGGCCGACGCCTTCTACTACCTGAGCTCGGAGAGCACCTTCGGCGTCGACGCGCTGCGCCCCGACTCCGGAAGCAGCCTGGGCGGCGACGAAGTCCTGATCTTCGGCGGCGGCCTCGACGCGACCGGTCTTCAGGTGAGCTTCGGCGGCGAGGTTGCCACCCTCGTGGAGCAGAGCGCCAACCTCGTCCGCGTGCTCACTCCCCCCGGCGCTCCGGGCGTCGTGGACCTGAGCTTGAGCGCCGACGGCCAGCCTGACCTCGTCCTTCCCGACGCCTTCACCTACGGCGCGCCCCTCTCCCTTGACGCGCTCACTCCCGCAAGCGGCGACATCGCCGGTGGCTACCCCCTCACCCTCACCGGCGCAGGCCTTACAGGAACCACCGAGGTGCGCCTGGGTGGCCTGTCCCAGAACTTCACGGTCCACGACGACACCAGCCTCACCATTCACGTGGGCCCCGGCGCCCCCGGCCCGGCCTCGCTCGATCTCATCCGCGCCGACGCCCGCGCCACCCTCGACGATGCCTTCACCTTCACCGAAGACCTGGCGATCTGGGGCTTTGAGCCCACCCGCGGCGCGGTGGCCGGAAACACCTACATCATCGTGCGCGGCCAGGGCTTTGCTCCCGACACCGAGCTCACCTTCGGCGGCGCACCGGCCACCGACATCACGCCTATCGACGCCAACACCCTCGCGCTGCGCACCCCGCCCGGAAGCACTGGCGAGGTCGAAGTTCGCGCCACACAGGGCGCGCAAGAGGCCGTGGCGCCCGAACCCTTCAGCTACTTCAACCCCGGCGCGCGCTTCGGCGGTGCCTGGGGCCCGCCGGTCAACGGCTCGGTGAACGTCACCGTCTTCACCCACGATGGCCGCCCGGTCGAAGGCGCCTTTGTGATGCTCTCCACCAACGCCAACACCCCTTATACCGGCGCCACCAACGCTGCCGGGATGGTCACCCTCTCCGGCCCCGACGTCTATGGCGAACAAACCGTCACGGCCACCGCCCCGGAGCATTCGGCAGCCACCGCTCAGCGCGTCGACGCCGAGAACATCACCCTCTTTTTGCACCCGCCCTCCTCCGATGGTGACGGCAGCTTCCCCCCCGGGCCTCCCACCGCGCTCTTCCGCGGGGAGGTCCTGGGGCTCGACAAGGTCGGCATCCCCGACCCCGACGAGATCCTCATGGCCCAGGTCTTCTCGACCCGTCCCTCCATGCGCGCGCAGATCCCCAGCCCGGGGTCCAACTCGGTGATATTTGAGGAGGGCGAGTTTGAGATCACGACACGTGTAGGCGATCTGGCGCTGGTGGCGCTGGGTGGGCTCTACAACACACGCACCCAGGAATTCCGCCCGCTGCGCATGGGACTGGCGCGCTACCTCTTCGCTGCCGACAGCCAGAGCTACGAGGTCGACATCGACCTGACGATTCCGCTCAACGCCTCGACGCGCTTTAAGTTCATCGCCCCGCCGGTGCTTGAGCCGGGCCCCTCGACCCACAGGGTCAACCTCTACCTGGACCTGGGCTACGACGGGGTCTTCGGCCCGATGCGCAGCTACAGCTCCACCGAAGACCTCATTGAGGCCGACCGCATCGCGAACCTGCGTGGCGAGCTTGCTGATGCCTCCTACAGCGTGACAGCCCGCATCGACAACAACGGGCGACTTCCCCTTGTGGAGACGTACGCCTACGAGCTCACCGAGCTTGCTCGCACCCACGACCTCGACGCGCTTCCCGCGCCGCTCGACTTCATCACCCCCATCCAGGGCGGCCGCCCCGCCAACGGGCTGGTGCAGTGGGAGCACATCGGCAGCACGCTGCCGGATTTGCATTACGTCTTCCTGGAAGACTTCCAGGGCACCGTCGTCTGGGAGGCCTTTGTCGCCGGCGAGGCCACCGGGCTGCGCTTCCCGGAGTTCCCGGACTTCTCGCACCTGCCCCCCGAAGAGCGCCCGGTGCCCTACCCCGGCGGCACCTATTTCCTGGTGGTCTATGGCATCAAAAAAGAAGGCGTGAGCGCCGACAACTTCGCCTACTCCGTTCTCAACGGCGACTGGCAAGGGGTCGCCGTCAACGAGGTCTTGATGACCTTCTGACTCGCCCGGAAACAATTCTGGCGCCCTCACACGTTGGTCGGAGTGCGCGGGAGGGCGGCGGCGTGTCGCTGCGCCCTCTCCCTTTTGAGCGATCCCAAGGAGTCACCGTGCTGCCATTTCCCCAACCTCATGTCTCGACGCCACGGCCCCCTGCCTGGCGAGCGCTGGTGCTCGTGAGCATCCTTTTGAGCGTGATGGTATGGAGCTCGGCCTGCGGCGATGACGTCGAGCCTGATCCGATCGACGACCCGGCCGACACCTCGTACCCCGATGCGGGCAACGACGCCGGGGATCGCGATGTCATCGACGATTCCGACGCGTCCGACGCCGAGGATGACGGCGGCCGCAGGCCTCCACCCGACGACTCGGGCGACTTTCAGTTCGACGAAGACCTCGCGCTCAGCGCGGTGATTCCCGCCCGCGGCCCGACCGCCGGCAACACCCCGGTGCGCTTTGAAGGGAGCGGCCTGACCTCCGAGACGCAGATTTTCTTCGACGACGAGCCCCTGGAGACGCGCTTTGAAAGCGGCCAGCTCGTGGCTTCCACACCACCGGCCACGTCGACCGGCCCGGTCACCGTGCGCGCCTTCAACCTGGAGGGCGACTCGGTGGAGCTGATCAACGGCTACACCTACGCCGACCCTCTGCAGGTCGAGAGCTTCAGCCCGAGCGTGCTCCCGACCACCGGTGGCATTGAGGTCACCGCCCGCGGCCGCGGCTTCACCGCCGAGCTCGCGATCAACGTTGGCGAGCGCGCCTCCCCTCGCGTCACCGTGATCTCCGATGAGCTTTTGCGCTTTATCGCCCCACCCCACCCTGCAGGCGCTGCCACCGTCGAGCTCGTCGGTCCGGACACCCGCACACGCGTGACCGATGCTCTGACCTACTTTAACGAGCTGGCGATCCTCTCCATCTCCCCCGCCAGCGGCCCCACCGCCGGCGGCCAGCTGGTCACGATCACCGCCGAGGGGCTCACCGACGACACCGAGGTGAGCTTTGACGGCCGCCCCGCCATGGTGGAGGCCGTCAACCCGGCGGCTGGCACCGTGCAGGTGCGCACCCCGGCGGCCAGCGCTGCCGGTCCGGCGGACCTTCAAATCCTCAACGGGCATAGCGCCGACTTTCTGGCCGACGCCTACCACTACGACGACAGCAGCGCTCCGGCGCTCCTCGGCCTCTCGCCAGCGCGCGGCGACGCCGCCGGCGGCACGCTTGTGAGCGTCGCGGTGCGCGGACTCGACGCCCCCGGCACCGAGCTGCGCTTTGGCGGAGAGCCCGCAACCCTGCTCACCACCGGCCCCACCCACGCGCTCGTGCTGACCCCGCCGGGCTCGCCAGGAAAGGTCGACGTCACGCTGCATCAGGGCCCCACGCTTATCGACACCCTGCCCGACGCATTTGACTACCTCCCGACCCTCACCCTGGAGAGCGTCACCCCGGCTCAGGGCAGCAGCGCGGGTGGCGAGGTCGTGAAGCTTCGCGGCGAAGGCCTCGACCAGGTCAGCTCGGTGGACTTTGGCGGGGTGGCCGCAGCCTTCACCCTCATCGACAGCACCGTCCTGGAGGTGACCACCCCGGCTGCAGCGCCCTCGGTGGTCGATGTGCGCGTGCGCCAGGGCCAGCGCGACGCCACCCTTCCCGACGCGTACCGTTTTGTTGGCGAGCCCGAGATCTGGTCCTTTTATCCAACCCGCGGCGCCATCGCGGGCAACACCTTCGTGACCCTGCAGGGTCAGGGACTGGAGGGCGATGTAGCGCTGACCCTGGGCGGTCGCCCCGTCACAGAGCTTGAGCGCACCGGCCCCAACACCCTGACCTTCCGCACCCCGGCGAACGCCGTCGGTCCGCACGATCTCGATCTTCGCGTCGAGGGCCAACCGGTCGAAGCGCCTTACCCCTTCACCTACTTCAACCCCCTGAGCACCTTTGGCGGTGCGAGCGGCGCCCCTGTCAACGGCGCGGTCAACATCACCGTCTTAACCCTCGATGGTCAGCCCATCGCCGGCGCCTTCGTGATGCTCTCCACCCGCGCCGACACCCCGTATCAAGGCCGCACCAACGGCTTTGGGCAGCTCACCCTCTCCGGCCCCGATGTGCTCGGCCCGCAGGTCATCACCGCCACCGCCCCCACCTTCTCAACGGTGACCACCCACCAGGTCGACGCCGAGAATATCACCGTCATCCTCAGCCCCATTGAACCCGCAGAGGGCGAGGGTGGCGGCGGGGGGTATTATCCCCCGATTGGCGTGATTCGTGGGGAGGTGCGTGTCACCGGCAAAGACAGCGAGATCGACGGCTCGCTCAACGTCAACCTCACCCGCGTGCGCACCTCGCAGAGCTCGATGACCGGCCCGACCATCAACCCGGGCCTGCGCGGTTCCATCGCTGGCGGGGAGGGCAACTTCCAGATCACCACCCGCACCGGCGATATGGCGCTGGTAGCCTTCTGCGGCCACTTCGACGATCAGACCGAAACCTTCACCCCCCTCTTCCTGGGCATCGAGCGCTACCTCTTCGTCGGAGACGGCCAGCAGCTTGAGGTGGATCTGGAGTGCAACATCCCCCTCAACCGCTCTCTGGCGGTGCAGCTCGTCGACCCGATCTTTTCGCCGGATGGCCCCAACACCAACCGCGCCATCGGCTACCTGGACCTGGGCTACGAGGGCTATGTGCGCCTCTTTGGCGACCGCACCACCCTTGAGAGCCTCATCCGCCTTCAGAGCTTCCCCGCGGCCGAGGGTATCCTCAGCGACATCACCTACGCCGTACTCGCCGGGTCCTACCGCAACGGCGGGGTTCCCTACTCCCAGATCGCGCTCGAAACCATCTCGCCATGGGCCACCAGCGCCACCTCGCCACCCCTTGTCGCCGTGCCCCGGCCGGTCTCACCGGCCTCCGGCGGGCTTGTCACCGATGGCAAACTGCGGCTGGGCCTCGACGGCGTGGCCGAGCCCGACCTCTTCTACATCGTCGTCCGCAACGCCCAGGGCCTGCCGGTCTGGACCTTTGTCGTCCCCGGCCATGAGCGCGTCGTGCAGCTCCCCGAGCTCCCCGACTTCTCGGATCTACCCGCCGATCAGCGCCCCGAGCCCTACCAGCCGGGCACCCTCTACGTGGTCGCCTACGGGCTGCGCATCGACGATTTTGACTTCGATCGTTTCAGCTACGCCGATTTCAGCAGCGATCGCTGGGCGGCCTTCTCAGTCAACACCTGGCAGCTCCGCCTGAGCGACGAGTAGTTTTTCTAACGATGGCGCATGCCTACCGGGCCGCCCGATCCCTCTTTTGGGATCGAGCGGCCCCTTTTTGTTTTCCCACGTCTGGCGCGCGCTGTTCCGACAGCCCATCGATTCCCCACCACCGGAGCGCGGTGTTTTGCGACACGCCATCGTTTTTCGTCTGCCAGAACCAAACCCGGGGGCATCGACCCTCCCCTCGCCCCGCTCTTACGAGATGTTGCCGATTCACGCGCCTCCCATGCTCGTCGCTGGTACTTCCGGGGCCCTCGGCCCTCCCCCGCCCCACAACGCCCCGACGCGATCACCCTGCGATCCTCTGCGGCCCGGGTTGTGACTTCGGCGGCCCCCTTGCTATGGTGCCGCGCCCTTCGGTCCCTCCCCAATTTCCCCCCTTATTTAGAGTATGTCGATGAAGCTGACGCCGATGCTGCAACAATATCTCGACGTCAAGGCACGCTACCCGGACGCGATCCTGTTTTTCCGCCTGGGCGACTTCTACGAGATGTTTTTCGAAGACGCCCAGGTCGTCTCTCGCGAGGTGGGGCTCACGCTGACCGCGCGCAGTAAGGGCGAGGACGCCGTGCCCATGGCGGGCATGCCCTACCACTCCTCGCAGACCTACATCACCCAGCTCATCGAGAAGGGCTTCTCGGTGGCGATCTGCGAGCAGATCCAGGATCCGAAAGACGCCGACGGCATCGTCAAACGCGACGTGGTCCGCGTGGTCACCCCGGGGGTGCAGCACGACACGGACAACCTCGACGCCCGCGCCCCCAATTACCTGGCGGCGGCCTACTTCCCCGACCAACCCACAGCCGACTCGGCGGTGGGCCTGGCGTACCTCGACGTGACCACCGGGGACTTTCGGGCCACCGAGCTCAAAGGTTTAAGCGAGTTGCTCTCGGAGCTCGATCGCGCCGAGGCCAGAGAGCTTCTGCTCAGCGAAGAGGGACTCGCGCTCCTGGAGCCCCACGCCGAGCGCCTGGGCAAGGTCTTTATGCGCCCCCGCGCCCCGGAGTACTTTGATCCCGACGCTCTGCGCGCTCGCCAGGGCGACGGCGTGCGCCTGGCCGACGACCTGAGCACCGACGGCTACTTTTTGAGCGCCGAGCAGGTCGAGGACTTCTTTAAAACCGGCCGCGATTTTGGGTTTATGACCCCGACGCTGATCGAGGGTGCTATCAGCGCCCTGCTCAACTATCTGATCGACACCCAGCGCGGGGTCAGCTCGGTGATCCAGCGACTGAGCCCCTACCGCGCCCAGTCTTTCCTGGTCATCGACGAGTCCACCAAGGCCAACCTCGAGCTGACCCAGACCCTGATGGGCGGCAAACGCACGGGCAGCCTCTTAAGCATCATCGACCGCACCATGACGGCGATGGGCGGCCGCCGGCTTCGCCACTGGCTGAATTACCCGCTGATCGATCCGACGCGCATCACCGAGCGCCTCGACGCGGTTGAGTTTCTGGTCAAAAACCCCGCGCTTCGCGCCGATCTGCGAAAGGCCCTCGACGAGGTCTACGATATTGAGCGCCTCTGCGGTCGGGTCAGCGCCGGCACGGCCAACGCCCGCGACTTAAAGAGCCTCCAGGGCACGCTGGCGCTCATCCCGGGCATTGCCGCGATCTTCCCCCCCGAGTCTCCGGCGCTGCTCAAGCACCTGGCCGATGGACTCGACCCCTGCGCCGATCTCTGCGCGCATATCGAGCGCGCGCTCCTCGACGAGCCTCCCACCCAGCTCACCGAGGGCGGCCTCTTCAAGATGGGCTACCACCCGGAGCTCGATGAGCTCCTCGACCTCTCCCACAACGGCAAAGACTGGATGCTGCGTTTTGAGCGCGAGGAGCGCGAACGCTCCGGCATCTCCAGCCTCAAGATCAAATTCAATAAGGTTTTTGGCTACTACATCGAGGTCACCCGCGCGAACCTCGACCTGGTGCCCGATCGCTACATCCGCAAGCAGACGCTGGCCAACGCCGAGCGCTACTTCGTGCCCGAACTCAAAGAGCAGGAGGAACGCATCCTGGGCGCCGACGAGCGCCGCAAATCGCTCGAATACCAGCTCTTTGAAGCCCTGCGCCGTGAGGTCGGCGAACATCTGGGACGCCTGCTGCACAGCGCCGACGGTCTGGCCGACCTCGACGTGTTAAGCGGCCTGGCGGAGCTGGCCCATCGCCGCGACTATGTGCGCCCCACCCTCGATCAGGGCACCCTCCTCACGATCGAGGACGGCCGCCACCCCG
This sequence comes from Lujinxingia sediminis, assembly GCF_004005565.1. Lineage (NCBI taxonomy): Bacteria > Deltaproteobacteria > Bradymonadales > Lujinxingiaceae > Lujinxingia > Lujinxingia sediminis. Next base: position 249,043 of record NZ_SADD01000004.1, read on the forward strand.
TGGTCGAAACGACGCTGGCCTCCGGGGAGCGCTTTGTGCCCAACTCCGTCACCATCGACAGCGCGGCGGGCCGCCTGCTGATCATCACCGGCCCCAACATGGCCGGTAAATCCACCATCATTCGTCAGGTGGCGCTGATCACGCTCCTGGCCCAGATGGGCAGCTTCGTGCCCGCCAGAAGCGCGCATATCGGCGTGGTCGACAAGCTTTTTAGCCGCGTCGGCGCCAGCGACAACCTGGCCCGCGGCCAGTCCACCTTCATGGTCGAGATGACCGAGACGGCGCACATCCTCAACAACGCCACGGATCGCTCGCTGATCATCCTCGACGAGATCGGCCGCGGCACTGCCACCTTCGACGGCCTCTCGATCGCCTGGGCGGTGGCCGAGCACCTGCATAACGTCATCGGCGCGCGCACCATGTTTGCCACTCACTACCACGAGCTCACCGAGCTCACGCGCACCCTCGACGGCGTCATCAACTTAAGCGTCGCCGTCAAAGAGTGGCAGGAAGACATCATCTTTTTGCGCAAACTCGTCGAGGGGCAGGCCAACCGCTCCTACGGCGTGCAGGTCGGACGCCTTGCAGGGCTTCCCCCGGCGGTCGTTGAGCGCGCCACCCGCGTGCTCGAAAACCTCGAAGCGGGCCAGTTTGACGAGATGGGCCTGCCCACCCCCGGACGCACCCCGGGGGCCACTCCCGAGCCCACGCGCCGCCACAACCCCAACCAGCTCACGCTCTTCGCCGCCGCCGGCGCCGCCATGGCCCCCGAGGAGCGCGAGGTTCTCGACCAGCTGGCCGAGCTCAACCCCGACGCCCTGACTCCGATTGAGGCGCTCAACGCCCTGCACACGCTCATCGCCCGGCTGCACGACGCCTCCGGGCGTTGAACCCGCCACGCACCGGCTGCTAAAGTCGCCGCCACAAACGCTCTGACCCCGCTACGATGCCCCGGGCCCGCTGATGACACCCTCGATCTTTCGCTCGTTGAGCCTCCCCTGCGACCGCCGCGCCCTCTTGCCCCTGGGTGCCGCGCTGCTTCTGGCTGCCTGCGGCTCCTCTCAGAAGGTCGCCGTCGACCCCTTCGCCATGGCCGAGGCCGAGCGCCAGAAGACCGACATCCTCGACGCCCCCACCAACGCCCCGCGCCGCGCGGTGGAGCGCCCCGCCGCCGGCCCCGATGAGCTCTACATGGTCCCGGAGGCCGCCGCCCAGCCCTCCCGCACCATCGACGCCCAACCCGAAGGCTGGGATCTCAGCGGCCTGCGCACCTTCGATCAGCGCTTAAACCTGGTCGAAGGCACCACCCGCTGGCGCGGTCCCGACGACGCGAGCTTCCGCGCGACCATCGACGCCGATGAGGGCTTCGTCTATCTGTGGATCGAGGTGCGTGACGACCAGATCGTCGACTCCCACCCTCAGGATCTTCTCGACGGCGTGGTCATCTCACTGCGCGACCCCGAGCTCGACACCCTGCTGAACTCGCTCCCCGAGAGCATGCGCCGCGCCCTCGATATGCGCGCCGACGCCGCCATCGCCATCAACGCCTTTGGCCAGGTGGCCAACTACCGCACCTCGACCCCGCTGGCCGAAGGAGCCGCATTTGCCAGCACGCGCCCCTCCCAGGGGGGCTACGTCATTGAGGCCGCCCTGGCGCTGGAAGCCCTGCCCTACATCACCACCATGCCGCTCAACGAGATCGCCTTTCGCATCGATCTCCTCGATACCGACGACACCACAGCCACTCGCCCCGACAAGCAGCTGAGCATGCTGCCGCAGACCCGTGACGACGCCCCCCGCTTCGCCATCTTCGAGACCGGTGGCCTCCTCCCCCGGGTTGCTCCCGAGCAGGGCCCGCCTCGCTTTGATGCGCTGGGCGCCTGGCACCGCGGCGACCAGGGCTGGAACTTTCAGCCCTTCGAGTACATCCCCCAGAACTGGAAGGTCATCGAAGATCTTCGCCAGGTCGCCGGCCAGGTCGTCGACAAAGAACCCCTGCCCGCCATCTGCACCGGCCCCGCCCAGGAGATGTGGCTTGTGGAGGTCTACGAGGACCGCGGACGCAACAACCGCGTCGCCCTGGTCCTCTGCGGCAGCGCTCCGGCCCCCGGCGGCTGCGCCGACAACGCCGCCACCCAGCTCGTCTGGGCCACCATGCGCCCCGAAGACGCGCAGATGTGGCGCATCACGCAGAGTTTCGAGGTCTTTGAGCAGGCCCTCAACCAATGCCCTTTTGAGCCCTCCGGCGACCGTCCCCTTTACCGCGACTTCTCGCTCTTGCCGCTCAACGTTGTCGACGCCTCCCTCTGGGCCATCGGCTGGCAGATGCGTCATGACCGTCCCCGCGAGCGCAACCATCGCTCCGGCATCGCCTTTGTCGATCCCCGCGCGCCCTCGCCATACATCGGCGACGTGCAACTTCGCCGCGAAGAGGCCACCGCCTCCTCGCGCGTGGCCGCTTCAAGCCGTGTCTACCTGGCGAACCTCGACCAGGTTGAGGGCTACGATATCTGCGAAATCGAAGAGATCGACACCCAGAGCTGCTCCGGCTTTCTGGAGAGCTGCAACACCGTCTCCCGCGGCTTTGAACGCATTCCCCACGTTAAGAACTGGGCACCTCAGAACCACCGCTTCGAGCGCTACCTCTTGAGCAACCACCCGCAATGCCGGGCCTCCACCGGCTTCGATAGCATTGAGGGCTTTAAAATCCTGCAGGTCGGCAACCGCCTGGGGCTGATCCCCACGCCGAAATCCCCCTGAGTTTCAGACACATAGCCCGCCCGGGCGTCAGGGCATGCCCCTAACTCCGGTCCCCCCCATCTGGGTGGTGGGGCCGCCGTGGCGCCGCGCCATCTGCACGTAATGCGCCGCGGAGCGCACGAATTCTGCACGCTCCGCCGGGCTCAACGCGCGCACCACCTTGCCCGGTGTCCCCATCACCATCGAGCCTGCGGGCACCCGCGTTCCCGGCGTGACCAGCGCCCCGGCGGCGATGATGCACTCCTCTTCGATCATCGCCCCGTCGAGCACGATCGCCCCCATGCCTACCAGCACGCGATCACCGATGGTGCAACCGTGCACGATCGCGCGATGCCCCACCGTCACGTCATCGCCAATGACGGTGGGGTACTGACCGCTGGTCACATGGATCATCGCGAGATCCTGAATGTTGGTGCGCTCCCCGATCGTGATCGGGCAGACATCTCCGCGTACCACCGCGTTGTACCAGACGCTGGAGTCCGCCCCCACGCTCACCTCCCCGATCACCTTCGCCCCGGGTGCCACATACACCCCGGAGTCCAGCCGCGGAAAGGTCCCCTCAAAATCCAGCAACCTGGGTGCCGTCATCAGTCCTCCTCAAAGAGTGCGCCGTATTTATCGAGCTTGCCCAGCACGTCGTCATCCCCCTCGGCCGCCACCTCTTCCACCTCGGAGTCGACCTCGTCCTCGGGGATCTCAAACTCCTCCGACACGCTGGAGTCCTCCTCACCCACGCTGGAAGACGCCTCGGAGAGGCCGGCAACCTCCTCATCGATCGCCTCGCTGATCGCCTCGCTCAACCCACCGCCCATCGACACGCTGCCCATCGACACGCCGCCCATCGTCGGGGCCGGAACCGCGGCCGACACTGGCGCAGCCACGCCCTCAATGCCCAGCTCCCCGTGTTTAAGCGGATCACGTAAGAAAAGCACCCCGCTGCGCTTGTCGAGGATCGACATCACGTCTTCGGCTGCGTAAAGGTCGGCGATGATCTGATCGACGCGCTCGTAGCGGTCTTCCTCGCGGTCCATCGACATACGGTCGAAGATATCGTCGAGCGCCCGCGGGATATCCGGGAAAAAGCTCGACGGCATCGGGGAGCGACGCCCCGGCACTTTGCCGGTGAGCATCTCGTAGAACATGATGCCCAGCGAGTAGATGTCGCTTCGCACCGTCGCCAGGTTCGGATCCTGGAACTGCTCCGGGGCCATATACGCCACGGTGCCCACGCCCACATAGACCTGGTTGCCACGGCCTCCCTCACGCTCGACCACCCGGCTGATGCCAAAATCGGTCAAAAGCGCGTTGCCGCTATGGTCGAGCACCACGTTCTCCGGCTTCAGCGAGCCGTGCACCACGCCCTGATCGTGGGCGGCGTTGAGCGCGTGCAAAATCTGGAAGAAGTATTTGAGCGCCACCGCCAGCGGTGGCCGCTCCTCCACCTCAATGAGCCGACGCAGGTTGCCGCCGGGCGCAAGCTGCATGACCACAAAGGGGTACTCCCCGTCGGTGACCACGTCGACAATCTGCACGATATTGGGGTGCATCAGCGAGGCCTGCGTCTGCACGATCTGCTCAAAGCGACGTAGAATATCGCCCCGCTGCACGCCGGCAAACACGTTGAAGATCTCGCGGACCTCCTTAATCGCCACCTGCCGCTTCAAGCGGGTCTGCTCACCGCGATACACCGTGCCAATACCACCGCTACCCAGCTCTTCGTGTCGCTCGTAGGCCTGACTCACTGATCCTCCACCGTTTTCGCTGGTCGTCGTGCTCATGTTGGGCTCGCTGGCGGCTGCTGCCGCCTCAAAGGTGCTCTCGGGTTGGGACTCAAACGCCGACGCGTGCGCGTCAGCTTCCGGCTCTACGGCCTGCTCGGCCGGCGTTGAAAACGTCTCATTGACCTCGTCAAACACGTCGGCAAAAGCATCGGCGACCTCATCATCGCCGCCGAGTGTGTCGTCGCCGGGGCCCTCCTCAATGACGTCTTCCTCGCTGAGATGCTCGGCGAAGGTCTCAGCAACCTCCGCCTGCATCGTCGACGGTGCATCCAGCGCGGCGTCACCCTCAGGCGTCACCCGCAGCTGATCGCTGATGCGGTCGTAGGTCATCCGACCGCTCTGTTCCAGAAAGCGCACGTAGCTCAGAAGATGGAGGCTCAGGTTGCGCCCGACCTCCCCGGAGATCGCGTCGTAGCTTGCGCTCCCGCTCAAGGCGACCTGCTCGGCGACGGTTCCCATCACGAGTACCAGGTCGTCGAGGATATCGCTCAGCGTTAGCGTCTCATCACCGCTCATAGTGCTCCCGAGGTTCGGGCGCCGCTGTCGCGCGCCGCTGTGTATGCTGCGCCCGAGTGATCGAAGCGCGACGCAGCATGCTGGTAGGCCAATCGCGGCGAGCTTAACGCAGCGAGAAGATCCCGCGCAAGGTGGAGGTTGTGGCCTGGGTGTGGCGAGCGACGAACTCAGCGCCGAAGGCGCATCTGACGGGCACGCCGCGCATCAACCACCTCCCAGAGCGGCGCGCCGTCCAGAAGATGTGCAGCCAGCACCTGCCCCATCGCCGGTGCCCAGGTCAGCCCTTTGGAGCCAAAACCCGCCATCACGTAGAGCTCACACTCTCCGGCCACCGGCCCCACCAGCGGCCGATGATCACTGCCGTAGATGCCGCGAACACCCCGCCAGATCTGCAGCGCCCTCCCGAGGTCGGCGCCGCCCAGTGCGGCGGCCATCTTCTCGCCAAGCTCCTGCTTCGCCTCCCCATCGCCGCGCTCCCGCCAGCCCTCGCGCTTTAAATACGTCGAGCCCACCCCCACGCGTCCGTCAGGGCGCTCGAAGATGTTGGCGGCGCTGTTGACCATCACATTCAGCCCTTTGAGCGGGCCGGTCGCCTCCCACACCCCCACCTCCCCGGGACGCTCCCGAAGATCGGCCTCGCCAAGAAGCCTGCCCAGCGCAGCACCGGTAGCCAGCACCACCCGGGCCGCTCGCCAGGCCGGCGCTCCGCTCGTCAGGCCAATATCCCAGCCCTTTTCATCGCGTCGAAGATCCGCCACATCCCCCTGCACCACACGCACGCCCCGCTCACGGGCGCGCTTTAAGAGCGCCGCACACAACCCCGGCATATCCACCGCCGCCGCAGGCTCGTACACAAGCGCCGGCCGCCCCTGCCAGCCCGGCAAAAGCCGACGGCTCTCCTCCCCCTCCACTCGCCGGCTGCGCACGATCTCGGGGTAGCTCGTATGCGCCTCTTCCCAGCTCTCTTCGAGCTTCGCGCTGAGCTTATCGCCCTCCATCAGCCGCATCATCGGGGCCGGCCGCCACAACGGCTCCTCCTCGCGCTCACACCAGCGCTGCAGCGTCTCCCAGCTCTTCAAAAACGCCCGCCAGTGTGCCTTACCCGGCGCCATGGTCCGTCCGGCAAAGGGATGCAGCACCGTGGCCGGCGCGCTCGAGCCTCGTTGCGGATCTGCAGCGTCGATCACGAGCAGCTCCGCCGCCGGATGACCTTGCTCCAGCAGGGCATCGATCAGCGAAAGCCCCGCAAGCCCCCCGCCCACGACCGCAATGGCCGCCCGGGGCCCCTTCTCGTCGCCCTGGCTCACCCCTGCCCCCAGCGCTTCAAGCCCGGCGGCTCCACCGACTCATCTTGAAGCGTCGCCACGGTCATCTCCCGCTTTCGCCCCGGCCCCTTCGCCCGCCAGACTTTCCAGCCAGCCTCTTCCATGGCCTGACGCACCGCCGTGGCCGCCGAGTAGGTCGCAAGCCTGGCGTGCGGCGCGGCCCACGACCGCGACCAGGCAAAACACGCCGGCGTCCACGCCTCCGGGTTGACCTCTTTGGCAAAAGGATCGTGGTACACCGCGTCGACCTCTTCGCCCTCACCGAGCCGAACCTCATCCCAGGCCATCGCGTGCAGCACCACCTCCACGTGCCCATCCTCGGAGAGCGCCCGCACCGCCTCGCCAGATCGCTTCGTTGCCTTTGCGGCCACCTCCCGGGCAAGCGCACCGCCCTCACCCTCATGAAACGCGAGCGCCTCCGGCCCCACCGGACGCCAGTCCACCGTGTGGTACACGAGGCGCTTGGCCTCATCGCTTTCGCGAAATGCCCGCACCGTCTCCACCAGGTTCACCGCCGCCCCGAACCCCAGCTCCAACACCCGCCAGGTGCCCGCGCGCGCGATGAGTCCGCTCCCCTCCACGAAGACGTGCCGCGACTCCTGCACCGCCCCGTGACGCGAGCGGTAGTGCACGCCGCGCTCCACATCGACCAGGGTCTTTGAGCCATCGGCCGTCTCAAAAACCTCGACCTCCGGGCCCGACACGTCGCCACATCCCTTTGAATTCATTACCATATCCAGCCAAAACCCCTCAGACTTTCGCCTCATCAAAAAGCTCGGCCAGAAACATGCCGGTGTACGAGCCTTTGACCTTCGCGACCTCCTCCGGGGTGCCCTGGGCGACGATCCTCCCGCCATCGACACCGCCCTCCGGGCCCACGTCGATCACGTGGTCGGCATACGCGATGATGTCGGTATTATGCTCGATCATCACCACGGTATTGCCCGCATCGACGAGCTGATCGACGACCCTGAGCAGCTTGCGAATATCCTCAAAATGCAACCCGGTGCTCGGCTCATCGAGAATATACAAGGTGTCACCGGTGGCGATCTTGGCGAGCTCCCGGCTCAACTTCACCCGCTGAGCCTCCCCGCCCGAGAGCGTCGGCGAGGCCTGACCGAGCTTCATATAATCGAGGCCGACATCGAGCAGCGTCTGCAAGATGCGGCGAATCTTCGGGTGCGCCTCAAAGAGCTCGGCCGCCTCGGCGATCGTCATCTCCAACACGTCGGCGATCGAATGCCCGCGGTAGCGCACACGCAGGGTCGAGGCATTAAAACGTTTGCCCAGACACAGGTTGCAGGGCACGTACACGTCGGCCAGAAAGCTCATCTCCACCCGGTTCACACCGGCCCCCGAGCACGCCTCACAGCGCCCGCCGGTGACGTTGAACGAAAAACGCCCCGCCTCAAAGCCGTACATCTTCGACTCGGGCAGCTCCGCAAAAAAGCCGCGGATCAGATCAAAGACCTTGGTGTACGTCGCCGGATTGCTTCGCGGAGTGCGTCCGATCGGGCTCTGGTCGATCTCGATGACCTTATCGTAGCGCTCCAATCCCTCGATGCTGTCGTGATCGCCCACCGAGCGGTGCTTGAAGTAGACCTTTCGCGCGATGGCCGGAAAGAGGATGTCGTTGACCAGCGTGCTCTTCCCCGCCCCGGACACCCCGGTCACGCACACGAAAGCGCGGGAGGGAATGTGCACATCCACATCCTTGAGGTTGTTCTCCCGTGCTCCGCGAATCCAGATGCCCTCATCGGGCTTGCGACGCTGCTCCGGCCACCCGAGCCTCTTTCGGCCCGAGAGGTAGTCGCCGGTCACACTCCCCTCAGTCTGGCGAATCTCCTCCGGGGTCCCCACCGCCACGATCTCGCCACCCAGCCGCCCGGCTCCCGGACCGAAGTCCACCACCAGGTCGGCCCGCTCCATCGTCTCGCGGTCGTGCTCCACCACGATCACGGAGTTACCCGCGTCCCGAAGCTCCTCCAGTGTGCTGAGCAGGCGGTTATGGTCACGCTGATGCAACCCGATGCTCGGCTCGTCGAGCACGTAGAGCACCCCGCTGAGCTCACTTCCCAGCTGGCTCGCCAGGCGAATACGCTGACTCTCGCCGCCCGACAAACTCCCCGCCGGACGATTCAGCGTAAGATACGAGAGCCCCACATCCTGCAAGAATCGCAGACGACGGCGGATCTCCCCTAAGAGCTCCTCGGCGATCAACGCCTCGCGCTCTTTGAGTTCAATGCCCTCAAAAAAGTCGCGCGCCTGGTCGATGTCCAGCTCATTGATCTCCGCCAGGGACTCCTTGCGGAAGAACACCGCCCGACTCTCCGGACGCAACCTCCGCCCCTCACACTCGGGGCAGGTCTGCTCCCCCATAAACTCGCCAAAGAAGTCGCGTGCTCCTTTACTCGACGCGTGCTCGTAGGCGCGCTCCACAAAGCCCACAACGCCCCTAAAGCCCTTGTAGCCCTTCGCCGTGTCGTCCGGCCCCTCCAGCACAAAGCGGCGCTGCGCCTCGCTTAGCTTCGCCCAGGGTTTCTCCAGGTCGATCTTTCGCGCCTTCGCGCTCACCGACAGATCCATCCAGAAGTCGGCCACCTCCGCGTGCCAGCGCCACTTTCGACCGCCTGGCACAGGCTCCGGCCCGATCGCTTCGATCACCCCGTCAGAGAGGCTTCTGGTCTCGTCGATCACCAGCAACCCGCGATCGACCTGGGGCGTCGATCCGATGCCCTGGCACCCGCGGCACATGCCCAGCGGGCTGTTGAACGAAAAACTCTGGTGGGTCAGCTCCGGAAACGCCGTCCCGCAGCTCGGGCAGCTGCGCTCGGTGCTGAAAAGCCGCTCCGTCCACTCAACCTCCTGACCCTCCGGCGCCAACGCCAGGCACTTGCCCTCACCCACATGAACCGCCCGATCGACGCTCTCCTGAATGCGCGAGGCCGCCTCGGGTTTGGCAATCAGCCGATCGACCACCACGTCGATATCGTGGCGGTAGCTCTTCTTGAGCTTCTCCAGACCCTCAAGCTCCACAAACTCCCCGTCGACGCGCAGCCGCACAAAGCCCTGCTTGCGCAGCGCATCGAAGAGCTCGCGGTACTCCCCCTTACGGTTGCGCACCAGAGGGGCGAGCAACATGAACTTCGTGCCCTGGGGAAGTTCGATGAGCTGCGAGGCAATCGCGTGCGCGCTCGTCGCACTCACCGGCTCATCGCACGCGTGGCAGCGCTGCTCGCCCAGACGCGCCCACAGCACACGCAGATGATCATGCACCTCGGTGATCGTGCCCACCGTCGAGCGCGGGTTACTCCCGGTGGTCTTCTGCTCGATGGAGATCGTCGGGCTCAACCCGGTGATCTGATCAAAGTCCGGCTTCTCGATCTGCCCCAGAAACTGACGCGCGTAGGTCGACAAACTCTCAACATATCGCCGTCGCCCCTCGGCATAGAGGGTATCAAAGGCCATCGACGACTTGCCCGAGCCGCTGGGGCCGGTGAACACCACCAGCTTGCGCTTGGGCAGCGTCAGGTTGAGGTTCTTGAGGTTGTGTTCACGGGCGCCGTTGACCGAAATCTCTTTTTGGTCACGACGGATCAGGGGCAGCTTCAAGCCCGAGGATGCGGACTGCTCCATAACACCTACTTCGCGGGGGACTACAGGGCGTGGGGGGGAGAGCGTCTTCGCGCCGGCTCGACCATCAGACAGCGCGGGTGGTACCTGGCGAGCAACGCCGCGCTCCGGGTGCGAATTCCTCAAAAGCCCCGAAGCGCGATCGCCGCATCAACCCTCGTCGTCACCGGCCTCGGCCTCGCCATCGGCGGCAGGCGCCTTAGCCTCACTCGGCCCCCGCGCGGCGGTCGCCGCACCCCGAAACGCGATGTCCTGAAAGGTTCCGCCCAGCGTAAACCCGTACCAGTCCTGGTGACGCCCGTTGCGGAACTCCGTCATATTAAAGACCACTCCGAGGTTGTTGGCCGTGACGTACTCCTCGTTGACCTGCAGGCGCATCTCCAGACGCGGGCGGCTCTTGCCCATCTGCGCCCCCAGATCCACATGCCCCCAGAACTCGGTGTTGATATCGCGGCCGCGCGTTTCAAACGTGTCGATCACAAGACGAGGCGTCCCTCCGCCCTCCGGGCTCTCGACATGCGCGCGCACCACGATGTTGCCAAAGTTGGTCATCGGCACTTCCAGGTCCACCGGCAGACTCTCGGTGCGAAGCACCGTCGGTCCCACGGTAAACTGCCGCCCGGTTAACGCGATCTCCCCGCCCGTCAAGAGCGGACGCGTCGGATGCAGCTCCAGCTCCACATCGGTATCGAGCTGCCCGAAGACCGGAATCCCCAGAAAGGATGCCACCAGGGTCGACTCGCGCAGATCCAGGTCGTCGCTCTTGACGCTTACAAGCCGTCGCTTACTGCCATGGGTGTAGCTGCCGCTTAAGACCCCGCCGCCGATATCGACCTGGTAGTTCACCGTCGCACCGCGGCGCAAAAGGCTTCCCAGAGGCGCAAAACGCGCCGAGATCCGCTCCACATAGATCTGCTGCGCAAGCCCCCCTTCCGCCCCAATAAGCTCGGAGGCCGGCACGCGCTCTTTGAGCTGCACACCTTCGAGCTGCGCGCCCGTCAGACGCCACAGCCCCAGCTCAGCGATCGAAACGTCGTACTGATGGCCCAGCGCCTTCTCCAGCTGCACCGTCACGATCTGGCGCACGCGCCGCTCCGGAAAAGTCAGCACCAGAAAGATGCCAAACATCGCCACCGCAAACACCACATAGGCCAGAACGCGGAACGAGCGGCGCTCCCACAACTCGGATAATCGCTCTCGCATCAGCTCTCCTCCTGGGCACGACGCTGGTACGTCGAAACCACCAGCTGCGCACGAACCTGCCCCTCGCCGCCCACCGAGCGCACATCGACGCGCTTGATGATCACCGGGTCATCGCTCTTCTCAATGCGGTCGAGCAGATCGACCAGCGCGTTCATCTCAGCGCGACGAATATCGACCCGCAACAGACGCTCCACGATGATCGGGCCGCCGTCATTGCCGCGCGCGCTCCCGATCGGGCTCTGATCTTCATCGTAGCTCGATACCGCGATGTTGGCTGCGGTGGCATGCGTGGCCACAAGGCTTGTGAGCTGCACCGTATTATTATCGAGCACCTCTTCACTGAAGCGCTCTACCCGAGGATCCACCGCCCCGCCGGCCTCCTGAGCCAGATAATCAGGCCCGGCCGTCGCCAGCAGGTTGAGCACGTCTTCGTAGGTCGTCGTCTCAGCCTCAATGGTGTCCAGAGAGCGCTGCACCAGCATCACCGTCACAAAGATCCCCAGCACCGCAAACGTCGCAAACATCGCAGCCAGGAGCTTGCGTTCGCGATCGGAGAGCCCGGCGATCGTCTCGGCCAGGCTCTTCTTCTGACCCTCTTTATCTTCTTCACTCATCGATCTTTCCTGGCCCTTACGAGCAGTCGCTGGTCACGTGAATCTCAAACTGGACGCGATTATCGCCCTGCACCGTCACCTTCTCTTTACGCGCGTCGGTCAAACACTCCTGACGCTCCAGAGAAGCGGCAATCTGGTCGACGGACTGCGGCGAGTCGGTCACCCCGACCATCTGAATGAGTTGACGGTCGGTGTCGATGTCGATGCGATCGAGCTGAAGCTCTGCCACATCAGCGGTGCCCTCGGTCACCAGACTGAGCAGCTCATACGCACTCTTCAAGGGCACGAAACCCCGCTCCGGACCGGCCGCCCCGCCCAGACGAGCGCGAATGGCCGCCGGTGAGGTTAATCGCTCCCCGAAGAGCGCCTGGGTCTGCTCGGCGGTGGCCTCCTTCATGGCGTCGAGCTGCGCGCTCTGATCGAGACGCTGCATCAAGAGCACGCCCAGCCCCAGAACCACCAGCACCGCTGCGGCGATGCCCAGACGCACAAGCTGCGCGCGCACGTAGCTCGACTTACCGCGAAACTCAAAAGGTCCCTGACGCAGATTAACCGGTTCGACCTGCCCCTTCTCGCGCACGCTCATCAGGGCTGCGCCCAGCGCCACCATCGCCTCGGGCTGGCGCGCGCCAAAGCTCACGGCTGCCTCATCGCTCACCGAAAGCTCCACGCTCAGCGGCATCACCGCCACGCCAAACTCCCGCTCCAGATAGGGCTTCAGCCCCTGAAGTCGGCTGCCGCCGCCGCAGATAAAGATCGTCTCCACCTGCACCCGGTCGCGCGCATACGCCGACTGAAAGGTGCGTCGAAGATCGCGTACCAGCGGCCCGAGCACCTCCCGCGCTACCTGGCCCACGCGCGCCACCGCCGGGTCAGCCTCATCGGCACCCACATCCAGGCGCGTACGCTGATGCTTGAGCCGGTCGGCGTCGTCCAGGCTCAGGTTGAAACTCTCGGCCAGCGCCTCACTCAGCGCCTGCCCCCCCTGCTTGATCGCGCGCGCCACCACCGTGCGCGCGCCGTCCTGAATCAAAAGACGGGTGTGGGCATGGCCAAAATCGATCACCGCAAAGCTCTCACTCTGCAACATCATCGAGCGCTCGGCGGCCTGACGCAGCGAGAGCTCCGAGATGCCCACCATCGCCGGGTCCACCCCAAGGGTCTGCATCGATCCGAGCAGTCCGGCAAGACGCTCGCTCTCCACAAAACCGACCAGCGCATCAAAGGGCTCCTCCCCTTTGCCCGGCATCACCTCAAAGTCATAGGTCACCCGCTGCAAAGGCATCGGCAGGCTGCCCATCAAAAGATGCGGCAACACCGACGTCACCTGAGCCTTCCCCTCAAAGGGCACGCCCAGACGCAGAGTCATCGCCTCGCCATGGGGCATCGCCACCACAACACGGCTCGCGCCCTCGAAGAACCCCTGCGCGATCAGCTGCTCCAGCCCCCGCACCCAGGGCTCGCGCGCCACCGCTTCAGCGGGCTCTGCCGATCCGCCCGCCTCTTCACGATCCCCGCCATCGGCCGCCTCCTCGCGACGTTCATCAAGGCCCTCCCCCTCAACGTTCGCGCCATCTTCGGAGGCTTCTACCTCTTCGAGCGCGGCCTCTTCCACCGGCTCCGGGGTTTGCGCAACCTCGTCGAGATCCGCCAGGCGCACCTCGGCAAAGCCCACCACCTCCACCGGACGCTGAAGCGTGTCCAGAGCGACCGCCTTGATCGCCCACGCTCCAATATCCAGTCCTACGATTCGATTCGCCATCTATCTATCCATCTCCCGAAAGCCTCGACGCCTGTCGCGCCGATGCCTCGTTTAACCGTCTTAAGTCTCGAACCCGGGCGGTATCAGAACCCTCGGGTTGTCTGCGCTCGCCACATCACTCGCCAGGCCAGGCGCTGCATGGCCCGGCATCCTGCCGGCCTCGCTCCAGGCACCGCACGCCGCACCGGCGCTCCTAAGTGCCCTATCGCAACCTCCAGTACAACACGCGTCCGCGCGCCATCTCCTCGCGCTGCTCTCGCAGCGCTGTACGCAGCTCGCTGGCCTCTTCGCTGTCTTCCTCCTGATCCTCCAGAAGTCGCTCATCGGGGGTGCGCCGTTGGGTCTTTCCAAAATCCACCACCGCCTCAATCTCGGCCTTGGAGCTGCCGTAGGTCCCGGTGCTCGTGATGCGGTAGATCGTCGACTGATTCGTCGAGATCGAGCGCATCAACCCCTGCCGATTAAACGACACCGCCCAGGCCGGAAACGCCGGCGCCATCGGCTCGATCGCAAGCTGCGGGTTCTCCAGCACCATCAACTGGTACGTCGGCGAGTAGCTGATGAACTGCGCCATGATCTGGGGATTCTCTTTGAAGTCGTCGATGTACTCCGGCAGCTGACTCACCCGCAGGTACGCCACCGGCTGACCGACCTCCGCCGAGGGCAGCAGTCGACTCTCACTCGATCCCACATAGGCCATGAACATCGAGAGCGGGTTCTCAAAGAAGGCACGCACCCCGTCGAGCGCCATCGCAAAGTACATCACCTGCTGGCTCACCATGGGGTTATTGGCACACAGGCTCCCCAGTCCCTGCCCCTGGCTGTCGACGCCCTCCAACTCCAGGTTCTGGCAGAGGATGGCGTAAAAGACCGGAAAACTCGCCACATTGGGGTTAGGTCGGTTCACGCCGTAGACGGTGAATGCCTCGCCGAAGACCTCCATAAAGGCCTCACTGACCCCCATGATCCGGTACATCTCCTCGACATGGGTCAACCGGGCGTTGCGCGGCTCGATCTCCGAGTCGTCCCGATCGTAGGGGCGTTGCTCATCGCCGCCGCTGCCCTGGATGGTGCAGTCCTCGCCAATCGTGATCTGCTCCTGATCCAGATCCACAAAGTCGATCAGCCGCTCCATCACCCGGGCGCGGCTCATCGTCTCACCGTGCTCGTCTTTAACCTCAAAGATCGAGTCGTAGCGCGTATCGAGCATCATCGCGCAGAGGAGCAAAAGGTCGCCCTCGTCAATCTCCTCATCGGCAAAACCGTTGATATCGATGCGCCCCTCCTCCGGGGTCACCTCCACATCGAAGTTGCCGGTGAACTCCCCGAATCCGTTCACCCCCATCGCGCTCAGGTCGATGCTCGCCAGCGGAATCTCCACGCGCCCGGTGTTAAAGGGCCCCAGCAGAATGTCCATGTACTGGTAGAGCTGGAAGTTGCTGCGGCGCATCGCCCGACCGATCATCTGCCCCATCTCATCGTCGGTCTGACGCGACTCATCCTGCAGCGCGTACTGAAAGCTCAGGAGCAAGCGCGAGAGGTTCATCCCGCTCTTGGCGAGGTAGTAGCTCTTGAGCTTGTCACGCTCATTGGTCGCCATCGCCAGGTTCACGCGCGCGCTGTAGGCGAACTCCACCACCGCCGTCGACAAGATCGCCAGCGTGATCAGCACCACCATCAGCGCCACACCACGCGGACGCCCCTTAAGTGGCGAGGCCACCGGGCGGTCGAGCACGATCAGAAGGCTGCGGGTTATCGTCGCGATCGCACGTAGCATCTCAGTACTCCAGAAGCTCGGTCATCCCCAGGGTGGCCTGGGTGGTGAAGACCTCCGACTGCCCCCGGGGCCCCAACGCTGGCATCGTCAGCGTGATGCGCACCCGGGTGGGAAGTCGCCCGGCATGATCGCGTCGGGTCGTATCCCACTCGCTGACCCAGCGCCCCTGGGCGACCTCACGCGCGCTGCCGATCTTCACAGGTCCCGGATCCCAGTACTCAAATTCCAGCGATTCCACCTCCGGGATCATCGTGTGCACGACCCCGCCGCTCAAAATGTCGTCGACAAAGGCGGTGTGGGAGCGCCGCACAAGGCGATTGACCACATCGCCCTCCTCGTTCACCTCGCGGCGCAGCTCGTAGCCGATCTGGGTGTGTTGGCTGGCACGCTCATCTTCGAGCACCCGCACATGGGCGAAGGCCGTAAAGCTGATCTCATCATCGCGACCGATCATTCCGAACTGCACCGGCTCGCGAAGTTGCATCGCCATCTGCTCCTCGTCCCCCTCGTAGAGCGCCTCTTCGCCTGGAATGATCTCCCCACCATGCTGCGGCCCGGCCACATAGGCCTGAGCAATCTCATTGGCCATGCGATTCATCGCCAGACGCACCAGCTGGTAGCGCTCAAATCGCTCATCAACCGCATCCCGCGTCACAAAGATCTGCGAGACGCTAGCCCAGGTCAGCGCCGTAAGCCCGGCGAGGATGGCCAGCGTGATCATCACCTCGATCAACGTAAATCCCGCCCGATGTCGCACGATGCGCGGCCCTCTCATCGCCCCCCCTCGTCCATCGAGAATTCGTCGGGCGTGCCGAACATCTGGAAGTCATTGTCTTCCAGATCCACCACGTACTGGGCCACCTCGATAT
The DNA here is from genome assembly GCF_004005565.1 of Lujinxingia sediminis. Taxonomy (NCBI): domain Bacteria; class Deltaproteobacteria; order Bradymonadales; family Lujinxingiaceae; genus Lujinxingia; species Lujinxingia sediminis. The sequence goes on from NZ_SADD01000004.1 coordinate 265,283, forward strand.
GCTGCTCTCTCCCCAGATAATCGAAGTACACCGTCAACGTGATACGCCGCACCCGCTCGCCAACCTGGTTCACAAAGACCGGGATCTGCGCCATGAGCATCGGCAGCGCCGCGCTGAACGCAGCGTTGCCCTGCATGGCCCCCTGCTGCTGGTCGGTGCCGCCGAAGAGCTGGCTGTTGACCTGCGCCATGAACTCTTCCTCGATCTCCGGCGGAATCTCCACCGGCTCCACCGTCGCCTCCCAGCGGATGTCCGGATACCCCTCATCGGAGAAATCCCCCGAGAACGCCCGGTCGCTGATGCTGAAGCCCTCCTCCATCAGCACATACTCAAGGTCGGTCATCTTGCTGCGAGCCAGCAGGCTGGCGTTGGTCAGCCGACTGGCATAAATCGACTGCTGCCCGCTCTGCGAGACCGTACCCATTAAGACGGTGAGCATGGAGGCCAGAATCGCCAGCGCGATCAAGAGCTCCACCAGGGTAAAGCCCACCTCTCGAGGTGTGCGCCACGGCTTAATCATCGCGCTCCTCCTCGCCAAAGTCGCGGTCGGGCTCCCAATCCCCGCTGTAGATCTTCACCCGACCTGTCAGCGGCTCGGTCACAAGACTGAAGCGCGAGCCCTCCTCATCGCGCAACACAATGACCGCCTCCTGCTGAAACCCGTTGGGGAAGAAGCGCAGCGCGGCGCGTCCCTGCGTCAATGGCTGCTCCCGACCGGCCAGACGCACGCTCTCAAAACGCACGCCGTTACGAAGCGCGGTCAGCTCTACCACCGCCTCCTCGGCGCGCTCATAGCCCACGCGCCGGCTGATCCCGAAGGGGTCGTCCTCACTCTTATCGAAGAGCGAGCGCTTGTTCTGGCGATGCTGCTCCTCAAGCTCGCGCGCCTCCTCCGGAAGCAACCCCTCGGCGAACGCATCCTCATCGGGCTGCGCGGCCACCACCGGCGCTTCGGTCATCTCGGTAAAATACTCCCCCGTCTCCAGGTTGAGCACCAACCGGTACTGCGTGTTGTTGAGCGCCGCCTGGTTGTAGGCGTACTTGATCACCGAGGTCAGCCGCATCGCCTCCTCGCGAAGCTGACTTTTGGTCAGCGCACCCATCATCGAGACGCCCGCGCCCATCACACCGGCCACGATCATCAGCACCACCAGGATCTCGACGAGCGTCATCCCGCGCGCACCGCGACGCCTGGCACCCGAACCTCGGGTCCCCCTGGCCATGCGATGTGCTCGCGTTTTGATCATCTTAGTATCTCCTGGCCTGCGCATCCCGACACAACCCTTCTCTCATAACGTGGACGCACATCATCATCGGTGCCTGCCTTGCCATCGCGACCCGCGCTGAAGATCTCAAACTCGCGGTTATCGATCTTCACGTACACGTAAGGAGTGCCCCACGGATCGTTGGAGACTTCTGTAGTCAGCGGCGCCGCTCCTTGCGTCAGCTCGTCGAGCTCCCTGGGCAGGCGGTTCGGTGAGTTCGTCAGGTAGAAGGTGTTCACCAGCTGGCTGAGCTGCTGGATTTCGCGATTCGCGTCGAGTTCAGGAGGTCTGGGGCACGTCGCGCCGAACACAAACACACCGACGAGGCCCACGAAGACAGCCGTGATGAAGCCGATCACCATCATGGTCGGCACCGGCACCATCCCACGTGCTGACGTCACGCCGGCCAGCGCCCGAACCACCTCATCCTGTCGGCGTCTCGTGTTCATGATGATGCTCCCTGCGGTGACCTGATGCGTGAAAGCTACGTGGCGAGCGACCTCAAAACTTACTCCGCACGCACGTCATCTTCGGTGCCTTCGCTACCGTCGGGACCCACGCTGAAGATCTCAAAGTCGCGGTTTCCGCTCTTCACGTAGACGTAATCATTGCCCCAGGGATCAGCTTTGACTTCTTTGGTCAGCGGCGCCGGGCCCTGGGTCAGCTCGCTGAGCTCGTTGGGCAGGCGGTTCGGCGAGGTCGTCAGGTAGAAGGTGTTCACCAGCTGGCTGAGCTGCTGGATCTCAATGGTCGCTTCGCGCTCGTTGGCCTTGTCGATCGCGCCGAACACGAACACACCGACCACGCCCATGATCGAGGCCATGATCGTGATCACGATCATGATCTCCACCAGCGTCATACCCCGGGCCGACTTGATGCTGGCCGCCGCCCGAACCATCTCTTCACGTCGCTTCATCGTCTTCATGGTCTTGCTCCTCGTGCTGTGAAAGCGCGTCCCATATTCGACGCGCGGGTTATGCAACTTCGTTGCCTTGCTTGAACGCGTTGCGACCGGGCCGACGCCCGGCCAGCTCTACATCACCGTCTGATTGAGCTTGAGAATGGGCATCATCACGGCAAACACGATCACCGCCACCGCCACACCCAGCCCCACAATCATGATCGGCTCCAGAATCTTGGTCATCGCCTGAATGCGAATGTCGGTCTGCTGGGTGTAGCTGATCGCCACGTTCTCCAGCATCTCTTCGAGCTGCCCGGAGGCCTCACCCACCGCGATCATATGCGTGACCAGCGGCGGAAACTCCCCCGAGCGCTTCAAGGGTTGCGCGATGCTCTCACCCTCGCGGATGTTCACTCGCGCATCTTCAATCACCTCGACCAGGCGGGTGTTCCCCAGAATGTTTTTGACGATATCCATCGCCGTCAGAAGAGGCACCCCGCTGGCCAGCAGCGTGGCCAGCGTGCTGGCAAAGCGCGAGATGGCGATCATCCGCACCAGCGGCCCGACCACGGGCGTCTTCAAGATAAAGCGGTCCCACTGACGGGTGCCCTTCTCGGTGCGCTTCCACTGCACAAAGCCCACCACAACCCCGATCAAAAGCGGAAAGACCACAAACCAGTACCCGCTCAAGATGTTGCTGATCCCGATGAGCACCGAGGTGATCCAGGGCAACGCCGCCCCCTGATCCTCAAAGATCGAGGTGACCTTGGGAATCACGAAGGTAAAGATCAGCCCGAGCACCACAATGCCCACCACCATCATCAAGACCGGGTAGATCATCGCCCCGATCACCTTGCCCCGAAGTTCGATCTGCGCATCGAGGAAGTCCGTCAGCCGGCTGAGCACCATATCCAGGTTACCCGAGCTCTCTCCGGCCTTGACCATGTTGATGTAGAGGTTGCTGAAATGTTTGGGATGGTCGCTCAGAGCGTTGGCCAGGCTGGAGCCTTCGTTCACCTTACGGCGCACATCACTGAGCGTACGCTTGAGTTCCTCTTTTTCAGCCTGATCCGTCAGCGCGTTAAGCGCCTCCACCAGCGGGATGCCCGCACGAATCAGAGTGGCCATCTGGCGGGTGAGCACGGCGATGTCGCTGAGCGTGACCCGCTCCAGCATCTTGCGAAAATCCACATCACCGCTGCCGCCGGCCGCCCGCGAGCCTTTGCCCTCGAAGACCTCCGTCACAAAGATCCCGCGCGCCACCAGCGCCTGACGAAGCGCGTTCTGACTCTCGGCGTCGAGGATCCCCTTGACCGTCTTCCCGGCCTTATTCAGCCCTTTGTATTCGTAAACCGGCATACCTGATTGCCCTTAGAGTCCGAGTCGTTGCGTCATCCACCTTTGCCCTGCCGCCACGATCTGGCGGAAGCGCGTCACGACGCCCCTACGCCTCCGCAAAGTCTTCCTGAGTCACGCGCATCACCTCTTCAATGGTGGTGCTTCCCGCCAGAATCTTCAGAGCGCCGTCATCGCGAAGGCTGCGCATGCCCTGACGCGCCGCTTCCTTCTTGATCGACCCGGCGTCAGCGCGGTTCATCACCAGACGGCGCACCTCATCCTCCACGCGCATGATCTCGTAGATGCCCATTCGCCCCTTATAGCCAAGGCCCAGGCAGTTGGGGCACTCGCTGTCTTCGCCCGGCTTAAAGAGATGCCCGCCGGTACGCTCGGCGACCACCGCCGGCGTCAGCCCCACCTCGGCCAGCTCCTCGGCCGTGGGCTGGTAGGCCACCTTGCATTCCCCGCAGAGTCGGCGCACAAGACGCTGCGCCAGCGAGCAGATCACCGTCGAGCTCACCAGAAAGGGCTCCACACCCATATCGGTCAGTCGCGTAAACGCACCGGCGGCGTCGTTGGTGTGCAGGGTCGAGAAGACCAGGTGACCGGTCAAAGAGGCCTGAATCGCCATCTCGGCCGTCTCCACGTCACGGATCTCGCCGACCATGATCACGTCCGGATCGTGGCGAAGGTAGCTGCGCAAACCGGCGGCAAAGGTCAGCTGAATCTTCGGATTCACCTGCATCTGACTGATGCCCTCGAGCTGGTACTCGACCGGGTCTTCAATCGTGAGAATGTTCTTATCCGGACTGTTGATCTCGCTGAGCGCGCTGTAGAGCGTCGTCGTCTTACCGCTACCGGTGGGACCGGTGACCAGAACGATGCCGTGCGGGCGGAAGATCAGCCGCATCATGTCGCGAAGATGGTCCTCGGCCATGCCGATATCGCGCAGGTTCAAAAGCACCGCCGACTTGTCGAGCAGACGCATCGTGATGCGCTCCCCGTGCACCGCCGGCGCCGTCGCCACACGAATGTCGATGTCTTTGCCCGCCATCTTGATGCGAATTCGACCATCCTGCGGAAGGCGCTTCTCGGCGATATTGAGCCCTGCCATGATCTTGATGCGCGTGATGATCGAGGAGTGAAAACGCTTGGGCGGACTGGCCACCTCTTTGAGCACCCCGTCGATGCGAAAACGCACCGTGATCTCTTTGTCGCCGGCCTCAATATGAATATCGCTGGCACGCTCGCGCACCGACTGCACAAAGAGGCTGTTCACAAAGCGAATCACCGGCGCTTCATCATCATCGCCCGCATCAAGCAGGTCGTTGATGTCCAGACTCGCCTCTTCAGCGTGCGGGTTCTCCGCCTCATCAAGCTCATCGAGGCCCGCGCCAAGCTGGCGGCTCTTGCGATCAAACGCCTTGTTGATCGCCTCCTGCAACGCCCCGGTGGGAACCACCACCGGGAGCGCCTCCATACCGGTCAGAAAGCGCACCTCATCGAGCACCTCCACCGCCAGGGGATCATCGGTGGCCACAAGCACATGGCCGCGACGCATATCAAAGGGAAGCACCCCGTGGTCGCGTGCCCACCCCAGCTGCAGACGCTCCAGGAGCATCAGGTCGATGGCATCGGCTTCGATCTTGGGCTCGTAGGGGTAGTCCAGCTGGCGCGAGAGGGCCATGGCCACATCCTCATCACTGACGAGCTCCAGCTCGCGCAGCACCTCGCCAATGCGACCGCCCTTTTCAGCCTGCATCTTCAGGCCACGCTGCAGCCCGGCAGGCTCCAGCTTGCCCAGCTGCATCAAGATCTCGCCAAGTGGCTGACGGTTATACATGCCTTACTCCTCGCCCGCGGGCTGCGCATCCACAGGCGCTTCACCGCCCTCGGCGGGCGTCTGTGTCCCCTCAGCCGGCGCGGCGCTCTCCGCCTCCGAGCCTCCCAGAATGCGGAAGCGCGGTCCCTGATCTTCGAATTGCTCAAGCACCTGCTGGCGGGCCTCCTCCTGGGTAACCGCGCTGTCCAGACGACGCCGCATCCGCTCCACAAGCCCGCTCTTCTTCTGGAAGTTCACCGTCGCCATGTACTCCATGTTGCGGTTGGCAAAGAGACGCATCAGCTCACGGCGCTCTTCCATCTTGCGCTCGTAGATCTTCTGCATGTCCTCCTCACCCTCGATGATGTAGGGCGTGAGCATCAGCACAAGGTTCTGCTTGGTCGTCCGCGTGCTGGTGTTGCGGAAGAGCAAACCCACCACCGGGATATCCCCCAGGAACGGGACTTTATTGATCGTCTCGTTCTCGACATCGCGCATCAGCCCGCCAATAACGATCGTGGACTGGTCGCGCACCAGCACCGTGGTGCTGATGTTGCGCAAGGTCCGCGTCGGAGGGGCCCCGTCCGTCAGACCGCCGGCGCCTTTAAGGTCGCTGACCTCCTGGTTGACCTCCAGGCGTACGTAGTCGCTCTCGTTGATCTGCGGAACGATGCGCAACATGATGCCAATATCTTCGTAATCAAACTGGGGCAGAAATCCTCCGCCGAGTCCTCCTAGGAGCCCGGCCGCGCCGCCCAACCCTCCCAGCGCGCTGCTCAGTCCGCTGGCTGCGCCTCCCGCCAGCCCTCCAAGCCCGAGAATACTTCCAAGCCCGCCACCGACTCCCGCCGAGCGCGGAATCGGAATGCGGTCCCCAACCTCGATCTCGGCCTCTTCGTTATCCATCGTCAAAATCGACGGCGTCGACAGCACGTTAATCGAGTTATCTGACTGACTTGCCTGCAAGAGGAGCGCGAAGGCAGGCAACGAAATCGCCGTCCCCGGCACGGTCAAGATGGGCCCCAGAAGGCTCAGGCTCGCGCCCGCCCCTCCTTCCGTCAGCTCACCAAGACCGCCAAAATTGCTCGAGCCCAGCCCGAAGCCCTGCGTGCTCTCAATCGCCCCCGAAGCGAGCGCCTGATCGGGGATCAAGAAGCCCAGATCCCGGGCGAGCCCGCTGGTCGCACCCACCTCAAGCTGACGGTCGACGTCAACGCCGATCTCCATGATGACCGCCTCGACGTACACCTGGCGGCGCGGCGCATCGAGCTGGTCGATGACCCGCTCCAGCGCCACGTAGTCACGCGGCGAGGCCACCACCACCAGCGCATTGGTCGGCTGGTAGGCCGTGATCTGCACCTCGCCCTGCAAAATCGAACCGACTGTTGCGGCGTCTGCGGCCGGCTGGCGCTGAGCCTGACCGCCCCGCTGGTTCTGTTGCGACTGCACTCCGCTGGCCAGCTGGCTCAAGGTCTGCGAGAGCTCCTCGGCGCTGGCGTACTCCAGAAACTTCACATGCACCTGACCGCCCACCGCGGTGGGCACATCCAGGATCTCGATCATCTCGCGGATGCGCTGAAAGGAGCGCTCGTTGGAGACGATGATCAACTGATTGGTACGCTCATCAGCGATGATCTCGGTGATCTGCACATCGAGCGTGCCGCTTTCAGCCGAGGCGGACTCTTCGGCCCCCTGATTGGGCGATGCGCGGCGCGCCCGTGCCGCGGCACGACGCTGCGCGGCCGTCTGGGGCTGGGCGCTTGAGCCGCCGCCGTCGCCGCTGTCGAAGATCTCCTTGAGCCGCTCCGAGACCTCCGTCGCGTCGGCATGCAGCACCCGATACACATAGAGGTTTGAGGCACCCTCGCCCTGGTCAAGACGCTCCACCATCGACTGAATCCGGCGCAGGTTCGCGGCGTTCTCGGTGATGATCAGGCTGGAGCCATAAGGAACCACCGAGGCGCTCGACGAGAGGAAGTTGGAGATCACCTCCTGAATCTCACCGACCTCGGCACGTTCCACCGGCACGATCGCGGTGACCATGCGCGACTCATTGGGGATGACGTCGCCGCCCTCATAGGCACGCTGCGGCTCGGAGATCGCCGCCCCGCTCTCCACGATCTTCAGGAAGTTGCCCATCGGCACCACCGTCAGACCGTTCATGCTCAAGGCCGCCAGAAACGCACGGTAGCCCTCGGCCAGCGTGATCTCCTCCGGCGCCATGATCGTGATGGTTTTGTTGGCCTGCAGGCTGTCGGCGATGATGAAGTTGATGTTCATCGCTCCCGAGAAGAACTTGACCACGTCTTCCAGGCTGGACTGACGAAAGTCGATCGTCACCCGCGTATTCGCCGGGGTACGACGCGCCCGAAAGCCCGGATCAAAGTTCGGCGGCAGGTTGAACTGCTCCTGCCAGCTCTGCTCCTGGCGTTGCCCCTGGGACTGGTCCTGCTGCCCCTGGGCCGGGCGCACCTGGCCCGACTCCCCGCGAGAGTTTCGCTCCAGCACCGCCGGCTCATCGGAGCTGGCCGCCCCCTGGGCAAAAGCCTGCGGCGCCATCGCCAGCACCAGCGCTCCGGCGATCACCCCAACCATCGCGCGGCGTCGCCCGCCGCTTCTGCTCTTGTTTACTGCCTGGTTCACGGTCATCTCGTGCTTGTGAAGGTTCAAAACGTTCAATCGCATTATCGTCTCATTCGCCCCGTGCGCCTTCGGCGCCTGAGAGGCGTTGATTTCAGCTTTTAAGAAGCCCTGCCGGCCTTATTCAATGGTGTATTCCATCTTCTCGGTACGCCCGCGCCGCTCAATCTCAATGACCACGTTGTTCTCGCTGCGCAGCTTCTCAAGCAGCTCCAACGCCTGACGCTGGTTGGTGATCGGGGTGCCATTGACCGACTGAATGATGTCACCGCTGCGAATACCCATCTGCGAATAGAAGCTGCTCGGGGTAACCCCGACCATTCGCAATCCGCTGGGCTCTCCGTCACGGTAGTTGGGCATCACGCGTGCCTGACGGGTGAGCGCGGCCGGGTCGGCGAGTTGACGCTCCACCATCGAGCGGTCGACCTTAAAGGAGTTGGGGCCCTGGCGTTCCACGCCGCTGGCCGCGTTGGTGGCCTCAGCGTTGGTTGGCTCCGCCTTGACCGCCGCGCTTTTCCCGACGGTGGGGCTGCGCACCTCGCCGGACGTGCGCGAGTTGTTGGCCGTCGAGCGCGACGCCGTCGCAGCCGGATCGCCGCTGGTAGCCCCCTCCATGCGAATGAATTCGAGCTGGCCGTTGCGCTCCACGAAGACGCGATCGCGGCGAATCTCCACAACCTCTGCGCCCTCGGCAATCAGATCGCCGACGCCCACCATCATCGTCTTGTTCTGGCCGCCATCTTTGATCATCGCCATGGACCAGCGCGGATTACTCGCCACCATCACACCGCTCAGGGTCATGTTCAGGTCGCTGGCCACCGGCACATCGTCGCCAACCTCCCCGCCCTCAGGTGCCGGCACACACTGGCCCGCTTCACAGACCTCGCCCTCGCCACACCCCTCCGGGCACACATTCGGGTCGACGACCTCCGGGCAGCCAAAAAGGCAACGCTCGGTGATGTCCGCCTTCCAGCTCTGTGCGCGGTCGGGTCGCTGACTCTGACGCTCACTCTGCTGGCGCATCGCCTCGTAATTCGGCGCCTCCGGCACCGTAAAAGGCGCCAGCTGACTGGCCACAAACCCGTTGACCATCAGCGCCGACAACAGCGACCCCATCCCGAGCAACCCCAGGTTGATGACGCTCTGATATTTTCGAAAAAACGCTTCCATAACTCTCGTCTCATCGCGGCAGGTGCGCGCAGCTCTCACGCGCCCTCAGACATCGGTGCAAGGACGCCGCAGGGGAGCTTTGCAAAAACCACGCCAAAACCCTAAAAATGCGTTCCATCTATCCCCCTCAACACCGATTCACCCTTGATTTATGCGATCTTTTTAAAGGTTCGTGCTCCAAACATTTTTCTCAAACGACGCTCCTGCGGTCCCCCTTTACGGCGTCAAAATTGACATTTTGTCAATTGCCTCGCGATCCCGGCCTGAGCACTGACATTTTGTCAATCCGGCCGCTCTCGCGCTCAAAGTTTGCGATAAATCGTCCGCGTCGCGATGCCCAGCAGTTTGGCCGCGAGGTTTTTATCGCCCTGAGTCATCTTGAGCGTTTCGTGCAGCACCCGCTTTTCTATCTCTTCGAGCGATGTTCCCAGCGGAATGGTGATATGCCGCGACTCCGCCGGACGCTCCACAAGCTGCGCGGGCAGGTCATCGACGTCGATCTTTTCGTCGCGATCGAGCACCACCGCGCGCTCTACCACGTTCTCCAACTCCCGCACATTGCCCGGCCAGTGGTAGGCCTCCATCGCCTGAAGCGCCTCGGGGGTGAAGCCGGCGATCTGGCGATGGTTCTTCTCGTTGTAGCGCCTTAAAAAATGCTCACTGAGCAGGGGCACATCCTCCATGCGATGGCGCAGGGGCGGGATCTTGATATCGATGACATTTAGTCGATAGTAAAGATCTTCACGAAACGTCCCCTCCCGAAGCTCTGCCTCCAGATCTTTATGCGTCGCCGCCACCACCCGCACATCGACCCGGGTGGGCGTGTTGGAGCCCAGGCGCTCAAAGGTCCCCTCCTGCAGCACCCTCAAGAGCTTCACCTGCACCTGTGGCGAGAGCTCGCCAATCTCATCGAGAAAGAGCGTGCCGCCGTCGGCAGCTTCGAAACGACCGATCTTACGCTGCGTCGCACCGGTAAACGCCCCCTTCTCGTAGCCAAAAAGCTCGCTCTCCAGGAGCGCTTCAGGCAGCGCCGCGCAGTTAATCGTCACAAAGGGCTTATCGGCGCGCTTGCTCAATCTCCCGATCATCCGTGCGAAAAGCTCTTTCCCGGTTCCACTCTCCCCGGTGATTAACACCGTGGCGTCGCTGGGCGCGACCTGACGCACCCGACCAACCGCCTCGCGCATCAGCGCGGCCTGCCCCACCACGCTGCGCTCCTCCTCCAGATCGGCCAGACGCGCTTTGAGTTCGCGGTTTTCCTCGACCAACGCCTGACGCTCCAGGGCCTGTCGCACCGCCTTTAAGATCGTGGCGCGCTTGATTGGCTTGGCCACAAAATCATACGCCCCCTCCTTCATGCCCAACACCGCGCGCTCCACCGTGCCAAACGCCGTCATCAAGATGACCTCGGCCTGAGGCTGAAGCGTCTGCACCAGCTTAAGCAGATCCATCCCGTCGATATCCGGCATCATCAGGTCGGTGAGCACCAGCTCAAAACGCTGCTCGCGCAACAGATCCAGCGCCTCTTGCCCGCCTGTGGCCGTGGCCACCTGGTAGCCCTCCTTCAAAAAAAGGCGCTCCAGGGTCTTGAGGTGGGCGACCTCATCGTCCACCAGCAAAAGGCGCGCTTGATGTGCGTCCATCATCTCTCCGAAGGCAGCTTTAAGGGATACGTGCTCGCGCGCAATCAACCGGCGGCCTTCCCTGCTCCATTCCCGCCCTTCCACATCCGGGGGGCGGCCACAATCCCGAGCTCAAAGCGGCGCCTTCTAACGTGAACGCGCGTTGAAAGGGAAGGCAAACTTCGATAGAAAATTCTGCGCAGCATCTCTCACCAGGCTCGGTTATGGCGAAGGTCCTCTATCGCGACACGCGTGGCATTCAGCGCACGCTGGTCCTCGACAACATCACGCGCATTGGTCGCCACCCCGAGCAGGACATCCAGATCCTGGATCGGGTGGTCTCCAAAGAGCACGCGATTATCGAGCGCAACATCGAGGGCCACTTCGAGGTGCGCGACGGCGGCAGCCGCAACGGCACCTACCTCAACGGCCAGCTCCTGGAGGCGCCGAAGCTGCTCACCCATAACGACACCATCAGCGTGGGCGCCACCGACATCATCTTCTACGAAGATCCCACCGATCATCGCTCCCGCAACAAAGTCACCATCCACAGCGACGATCTGGAGAGCCACGTCCGAAACCGCATCACCCAGGACAGCCGGGCGAACTTTTTGCCCGAGGGCCAGATCTCCGATCAAAGCGCGCTTCGCCAGGACTACGAAAAGCTGCGCATCGCCCACGAGCTCGGCCAGTCCATCGGCGTGGAGACCGACCTGGACATCCTGCTTGAGAAGATCCTGGAGAAGGCTTTTGAGATCTTCCCGGCCGACCACGGCGTGATCCTGCTTCGTCTGGAAGGCACCGATCGCCTGGTGCCCATGGTCGTGCGCGGTCGCAATGAAGACGTCAACGTGGGCGATGTGCGCATCTCGCGCACCATCCTCAACGAGGTCATCGAAGAGAAGCAGGCCGTGCTCTCGTCAGATGCCATGATGGACAGCCGCTTCTCCGGCGCCCACTCGATCATCCTGGGCAACATCCGCTCCACCATGAGCGTGCCCCTTCTGCTCGACGATCGCATCCTCGGGGTCATCCACCTCGACTCGAAGGTGGCCAGCGGGGCGTTTACCGAGAAAGATCTGGAGATCTTAAGCGGCTTCGCCCGCCAGGCTGCCGTGCTCATCGAGCACCACCGGCTTATCAAGCAGATGGAGAGCGAGATCGTCGCCCGCGAGAAACTCCACCGCCTGCTCTCCCCTCAGCTTGTCGAAGAAGTCGTCAGTGGCCGCCTGGAGCTCAAAAAAGGCGGCGAATTACGCCGTGCCACGGTGATGTTCGCCGATATTCGCAACTTCACCGCCTACAGCGAACGCCACGATCCGCAGCATATCGTCGAGCTCCTCAACGAGTATTTTGAGCTGATGGTCGACGTGATCTTCAAATACGAAGGAACCCTCGACAAGTTCATCGGGGACGAGATCATGGCGGTCTGGGGCGCCCCTATCTCGCACCCCGACGATACCGAGCGCGCGGTGCGCTGCGCGCTGGAGATGCAGCAGGCCCTGCAGGCTTTTAACTCGCGACGCCAGGAAGGCGACGGCAACACCCTCTCGATCGGCATCGGGCTGAACACCGGCCAGGTGGTCGCCGGCTATATGGGCTCCACCAAGAGCATGGATTACACGGTGATGGGCGATGTGGTGAACACCGCCAGCCGCATCTGCTCCTCTGCGGGGCCGGGCGAGGTGGTGGTCGGACCGTTGACCTTCGGGGATGTCGCACCGATGGTGGTCAGCGAGAAGCTCCCGCCGACGCGGCTCAAAGGCAAGAGCGAACACGTCGATCTCTACCGGCTACGCAGCCTTCGCAACCGTCCGGTCCACCCGACCCTGCGAAACCTCACCTGAGTCCGACAGCCTGTGCGGACGGTTGGCCCGCGCGCGACCCTGGGCTATACTCCGCTCGTCTTTCCTCCAGATAACCTTTAGCGCGACGCGTGGCCCCCTTCATGGCGCAACCCAGATATCAAGTCATCGAGCGCATCGACGCCGGCGGTATGGCCGAGGTCTTCAAGGCTAACTCCACCAGCCTGCAGGGCTTTGAGAAGCTCGTCGCCATCAAGCGCATCCTACCCAACCTCACCCAGAACGAGCGCTTCGTGCGCATGTTCCTTGATGAGGCCAAGGTCAGCCTGCACCTCAACCACACCAACTGCGTGCAGGTCTTCGACCTGGGGATCGCCGACGGCACCTACTTCATCGTCATGGAGTTCGTCGACGGCACCAACCTCAAGAAGCTCATCGAAGTGCTGGCTCGCCAGGGTCAGGGCATCAGCGTGGCGCAGGCGGTCTTTATGGCCATCGAGATCTGCAAAGGTCTCACCCACGCCCACGACAAACTCGATCAACAGGGCCGCCCGCTGGGTATCGTGCACCGCGACATCAGCCCACCCAACGTGCTGATCTCGCGCGCCGGTGAAGTGAAGATCACCGACTTCGGCCTGGCCAAAGCCAAGAGCCAGGCCGAGATCACCGATCCCGGCGTGGTCAAAGGCAAGTTCGGCTACCTCTCGCCGGAGGCCGCTCACGGCGAGGAGGTCGACGCCCGCACCGACATCTTTGCCCTGGGCATCCTTCTGTGGGAGATGCTCGCCGGGCGCCGTCTTTTCCTGGGCGAGTCGGATTACGGCACGCTGCAGCTGGTGCGAAAGGCCAAAATACCCTCGATCCGCGAGATTCGCCCGGACGTGCCCCGCGAGCTGGAGGTGGTACTTGGCCGCGCGCTGGCCCGTGACCCTCAAAAGCGCATTCAGACCGCTGAGGAGCTCGCCTACCAACTCGCCGAATTCCTCTTCGCCTACGGCCAGGTGGTCACGAGCTACGATCTGGCCGACCTGGTGGGTGCGGTCATCGAGAAGCGTCCCAAACGCGCGCGCACCGTGCAGGATATGGCCGTGGATATGGCCATCCAGCAGCAGCTCAACCAGCTTAAGAGCCTGGAGCAGATCCAGGATCTCGATCTTTACCTCACCCAGCATTACGACTCGCTTCCCGACCAGGGGGAGGCCTCCCAGCCGGGTGCGGCGGGCGACTTTGAAGATCCCCGCATGTGGGCCGACCTGGGCTTTGGCAGCGATACGAGCGTCGGCGAGGTGGCCGCGCCTCCGGCCGAACAGGCCCCCGCCCAGCCGGACTCCTGGCAGGCAGCAGGCCTGGCCGATCTGGGCCGCTCCACCTCGGCGATGCAGGCGATCAAGGGACCGGGCAACGCGACGAAGGACAACGCCCGCCAGGGAGGTCCACCGACCATCCCCGGGGCAGTCCGCAGCCCGGTGGCAGGCGGAGTGCCTTCGGCAACTCCTTCGGCCGCCCCTTCCGACGCCGTCGCCCAGCCCGGCCAGCCCGGGCCGGTCGCCCAGGCCGAACCCTCGCCACCCGCCCCGATGGCTTCCCAGACGGCATCTCAGCCCGCAGCTGCCCCTGTAGAAGCCGGGGGGGTGGGCAAGACAGCGATCATCGTCGCGCTCATCGTTGTGGTGCTCGGCGCTGGCGCTGCCTTCTTTTTAGGCTTGATTCCTCCCGGCTAGCCCTACAATTCGCAGTCCCGCGCCGTACCCTTACTCGCGGAGCCGCCGTACCGCTCCACTCGTCTCTCTTTTGACCCGGTGGACCACGCTATGAATGACGTGCTCGTCATGATCCTGGCAGGCGGCGAAGGCAAGCGCCTGCGACCGTTGACCCTTGACCGCGCCAAACCCGCGGTGCCCTTCGGCGGGCGCTACCGCATCATCGACCTGGTGCTCTCAAACTTCGTCAACAGCGGCTTCTACAAGATCAAAGTTTTAACCCAGTACAAGAGCGACTCGCTGATCAACCATATCAGCCGAGGCTGGCATCTGGCGCAGTTTATTGACCACTACATCGACGCGGTCCCCGCCCAGCAGCGCCGCGGTCCCCAGTGGTTTCAGGGCAGCGCCGACGCCATCTACCAGAACCTCAATCTCATCTACGATGAGGAGCCGGCTGATGTCTGCGTCTTCGGTGGCGACAACATCTACAAGATGGATGTGCGCCAGATGCTCGACTTCCACCGCAGAAAGGACGCCGACCTGACCGTGGCCGCCATCCCGGTGCCCGTGGAGCAGGGCCGCGCCTTTGGCATCCTGGAGATCGATCGCGACCACCGCATCGTGGGCTTTGCCGAAAAGCCCGAAGAGCCCCGCGAGATCCCCGGCCGCCCCGGCTGGTGTCTGGCCTCGATGGGCAACTACATCTTCAAAACACCGAGCCTGGTTGAAGAGCTCATCCGCGACGCCCACGATGAAGGCAGCGCGCATGATTTTGGCAAAAATATCATCACCAACATGGTGCGCTCCGGCCACCAGGCCACCTTCGTCTACGACTTCTCCACCAACGATGTGCCAGGTCAATCCGAGCGCGAGCGCAGCTACTGGCGCGACGTGGGTACGATCGATGCGTACTGGGAGTCGTCCATGGATCTGATCAGTGTGGCGCCGGAGTTTGACCTCTATAACCGGCGCTGGCCCATCCGCACCCACTACCAACACTATCCCCCGGCGAAGTTCGTGCACGACGACCCGGCTGCCAACCGCGTCGGCCAGGCGATCAACTCGATCGTCGCCGAGGGCTGCATCGTCTCCGGGGGTACCATTCGCAACTCGGTGCTCTTTCAGCGCGTGCGGGTCAACTCCTACTCCAGCATCGAAGACTCGGTGCTCTTTGAGCAGGTCGAGGTGGGGCGGCGCGCACGCATTCGCAAGGCGATCATTGAGAAGGACGTCGTGATCCCGCCCGATACCGTCATCGGCTTTGACGAAGAGCAAGACCGGGCCCGATTCCCGATCAGCGACGCGGGTGTCGTGGTGGTGCCCAAGGGCTATGAGTTTGAGGCATGAGCACGCCATCGCTCGACGTGCTCTTTATCTGGCATATGCACCAGCCCTACTACGGGGTGGGCGACCAGGGCGACTTTGAGCTCCCCTGGGTACGGCTTCACGCCGTAAAAGCCTACTTCGACATGGCCTGGTTGCTGGCCGAAAACCCACAGATGCACGCGACGTTCAACTTCTCCGGGAGCCTGCTTCTCCAACTTCAGGAGTGGGTTGAGGAGGGGCGGCGCGATGCCTGGTGGCACCTCTCACGCGCCTCACTCGACGAGCTGAGCGCGGGCGACAGGCGCACGCTCGTGCATCATTTTTTCAGCCTCAACCACCCCCACGGGGTGCGCAGCCTGCCCCGCTACGCCGAGCTTCTCGACGCGCGCGAAGCGCGAGGCGAAGAGGTCTGCGCGCGGGAGTGGGGCGAGGCTGAGTTTGGCGATTTGCAGATGCTTTTTAACCTGGCCTGGTGCGGGTTCGCCGCTCTGGAAGAGTACCCCCGGCTGCGCGCCTGGCGTGACCAGGGCCGAGACTTCAGCAGGGAGGACCGCCTCGCCCTTCTCGACCTCCATATCGAGATCATGGCGCGGGTGTTGCCTCTTTACCGGGAGCTCTGGGAGCGCGGGCAGATCGAGGTGAGCGTCACCCCGATGTTCCACCCCATTATGCCCCTGCTCATCGACACCGACACCGCCCGTCGCGCCACGCCGCAGCGCCCCACCCCGCCCAGGCTTCAAGCCCCCGACGACGCCCGCCGCCATATCGCGCAGGCGCTTGAGTACGCCGAAGCGATCTTCGGAAGACGCCCGAGCGGCATGTGGCCCTCGGAGGGGTCGGTCTCCCCGGAAGCCGTTGCGCTCTTTGAAGGTGCCGGCGTGCGCTGGATCGCCAGCGACGAGGCGATCCTCGCAGGCTCGTGCGACTTTGAACGCGATCGCGACCTCTGGCGCTCCTGGCGGCTGAACCAGGCCCCCCAGACCGCGATCTTTTTTCGCGACCACGGCCTGAGCGATCGCCTTGGCTTCTCCTACGCCCATATGGATGCTGACGAGGCCGCGGCCGACCTGATCGGAGCCCTTGAAGGCATCGCGCGCGCCGCCCACCGCGATGAGAATCCTCGCCCCATGGCGGCCATCATCCTCGACGGTGAGAACCCCTGGGAGCACTACCCCGAAGATGGCCGACTCTTCTTGCAGGCCCTCTACGAGCGCCTCGGCGACCACGCCTCCCTGGTCCCCTCAACCCCCGGCGACCATCTGGCGCGCGGAGGAAGCTCAGGACACCTTGAGCATCTACACTCCGGCTCCTGGATCCTGGGCAACTACCAGATCTGGATCGGCCACTCCGAGACGAACCTCGCATGGGAACTTCTGGGTGAGGCGACACGCTGGCTCGACGAGCAACCTCCACCTGACGCTGAGGATAGCCGCGCCCACCAGTCTTTTCAGACCGCGCACCAGGCGCTGATGATGGCTCAGGGCTCCGACTGGTTCTGGTGGTACGGCGACGACTTCAGCTCCGAGCAAGACGCGCTCTTCGACAGCATCTTTCGCGCGCTGCTTCGCCGCGTCTACACCTCCCCTGGCCATGAGCCTCCCGGCCGACTGCACCACCCGATCAACGACTCGAAGACCCCGCCAGATGTCGCCGCCCACCGCGTTCCGACGCACCCGATCAGCCCGCGTATCGACGGGCGACGCGGCGGCTTCTTTGACTGGGAGGGCGCCGGGTCCTACCTGCCCCGAAGCGGCTACGGAGCGATGTTTGAGACGACCCGCTACGTCGATCAGATTCTCTATGGCTGTGACCACGACCGTCTCTACGTGCGCGTCGATCCGGGCCCCGACCTCCGAGAACACCTGCACCTTGAGCTCCGACTGACCTCCCACACGGGCACCTCCACCATCGCGTTGCACCCGAACCCTTCTGGCCAGCCCCGCGCGCTCAGCCCCGATGCACCAACAGCCCTGGTGGACTGGGCTTTCGCCCAATGCTGGGAGCTCGCACTCTCACGCGCAGCGCTCGATTGCCTCGCCACACCTGCCGTCGACCTGCGCCTGGCGGTCCTCGACGGGACGCGCGAACTTCGCCACCTCCCCGTTGAGCATCCCCTCACGATTGAGCTTACTGCCTCGCCAGACGACTGGTTCGTCTAGCCAATCTCCCAGGTGCCATAAGGCGGCAGCTCCCGCATCGACTCGCGGATGTAGGGCACATCGGCCTCCAACTCCTCCCGCGCGCCTTCGATGATGCGTTTAAGTTTGGAGTAGCTGTTGACGATGATCTGCAGCGGGCTGGGCGGGGTGCGAAAGGTCTTATGAAACGACGCATAAGGCATATTCGCCACGACCGCCGGGCGAGCGATCTGCTGGATGGGAATCCAGATGAGGTTGCGTCCGGTGGAGAGAGGCGCAAACGCATCAAAGGAGAGGATCTGCGCATTGCGAGAGCCCACTGATCCCCGCTGCACCGACTCCCAGGCCACCTTCGAGGGCACATTATTGACCACCCCGCCGTCGCAGAGACGCAGGAGTTGATGCCGCGCGAACACGCTCTCCAGCGGTCCGATCGTCTCCGGATCGTCGTGGAAAACATCAAAATGCAAAAGCCCCGGTACCGAGCAGCTAAAGCCCGCGGCCTCGATCACCGGGAAATGCTCGGTGCCCGGCTCCGAGCCGAAGACCACCTGGGTGAGCAGACGCGGATTCTTGGAGAGCTGGCGCACCGCCCCGAAGAAGAGCTTGAGTTTGCGGCGCAGTGCCAGCGGCGTCATGCCCTCCTCGCCAGACTGCTCGTACTCCCGGTCATCGAAGTGAAAGCCTTTGCGAACCCCGGTGGCCACGATCTCCAGCTTGATCGGAAGATCGTCAAAACGCGGCATCCCGCTTCCCAGAAGCTCCTGAAACATCTCGCGCGCAAGACGCATGATGTTGAGATGAAACGCCCCCGGAAAGCCAAAGCGAGAGTAGCCCGTGAAGGGGCGAAAGAGCGTGTTGTAATCGAGGTTTTTGGGCATCGCCAGCGCGACCGAAACCGGATCGTAGCTACGGTCGATCGCACGCACAAGCCCCAGGAGGCTGCCCATCGAACTGCCCACGATCAGCTCCGGAGTGATGCCCAGCTCCTTGAGCATCGCGAAGGTACCCAGGTGCACAAGCCCCGCGCCGCCTCCACCGCCGAGCACAAGCACCAGCCGTTTCTGACGCAGCTCCGCGTCCAGGTGCTCCGCTCCGAAAGTGCTGGCGTGGCGTGTCAGCAGCTGCGAGCGCGTCTGTTCGACGCGCATCGCCACCACCGGCGCGATCTCGCGCAGACCGTCCACCCGAACCTCGCCAGTCTCCGGCAAGAGCGGCACCAGTGACTCCACCAACCACCGGCGCAACGCGTCGACGTCTTCGCTCAGCGAGATGTCGTTTCCCACCGGGGTGCGAAAGAGGTTCATCTGCCCCAGCGCCGCCGCGTAGCGAAAGAGTGCCTGATGGCGCACGTGCAAGACGTTGGGTTGATCGACGATCAGCCTGATAAAGCGCTGCTCAAAGTCCTTGAGCTCGCGCACCCGCACAAAATGTCGACCGTATCGACTCAAACGCCACTCGCTGCTGCATGATGCTCGCCGGTCCCTCAATGACCAACGCCGGCGCAGGGGCGCCGGCGCAGATTATCGGCGTTCGCGCCGATCCTGGCAAAGAGATTTTCGCCACCGGCACAGAACCCGCTGCTGAAGCGGCCCTGCGCCGGTTGAGAATCAACTCTTCAAAAACGAGAAGAGCCCTTTCTTCGGTTGCTCGGCCCCCTCGCCAGAAGCACCCTCCGCGTGCGGGGGCTTCTTCTCGGCGACCATCTTCGCAAGCTCAACAAAGGCCGCCGTCACCGGGCTCTCCGGCTGTCCCACGACCACCGGACGCCCCGCATCGCCGCCTTCGCGCACCGTCAGGTCGAGCGGAATCTCACCGAGCACCGGCGTCTCCAGACGCTCGGCCTCTTTGGCCACCTCGGCGGGATTGCCGAAGATGAAGAACTCCTCTTTGGTCGAGGGTACGACGAACTTCGACATATTCGTCACAATGCCCATCACCTCCACATTGAGGGTCTTGAACATCTGCAGCCCACGCGCCGCATCGATCAACGAGAGATCGGACGGCGTGGTCACGATCACAGCACCGTCGACAGGTACCGTCTGAGCCAACGCCAGCTGCGCGTCCCCGGTTCCCGGAGGCATATCGACGATCAGGTAGTCGAGCCCGCTCCAGTCCACGTCGCGCAGGAACTGGCGGATGATCCCCGTGACGATCGGACCACGCCAGATCACCGGGGTATCTTCGTCCATCAGAAAGCCCAGGCTCATCACGCGCAGACCATCCGCTTCCATCGGCAGGATGCGGCGGTTGCTCACCGCCGGACGCCCGGAGATGCCGAGCAGTGTCGGCAACGAGGGCCCGTAGATATCGACGTCAAGCAGGCCCACGCGGTGGCCGATCTTCTGCAGAGCCAGCGCAAGGTTCACCGCCACCGTGGACTTGCCCACGCCGCCCTTACCGGAGGCCACGGCGATGACCTTGCCCACGCCCTCGATCGGCGCCGAAGGCGCCGCCTGAGGCTGTGCGGCCGGCGAGGCCTTGGCGGCCGCCGGCGCAGCGGCGGGCTGGGGTGCCGGTGCGGACTCGCCACGCTCTTCACGCTCCAGCGCCTGCGGGGTCATCGTCTTCACTTTGACCTCCAGCACCCCGTCGATCGCCTCGACCTTGTCGTAGATGGCGTCTTCGATCGCAAAACGCTCCTCACGCGCGCGCCCCTTGGGCATCACCAGCGTGATATCGGCCACACCCGCCTTCACCTCGACCTGCTCAACAAGGTGGGTATCCACGATGTTCTTGCCGCCCTGACCCGGATCCTCGACGCCTTCGAGCGCCGCAATCACTTCACCTTTGATCGAAAAATCGTCTTTCATGCATGCCTCGAATGGTTGGAATCTCGCCGCAGGCGCACGCAACTCTGCGCAACGCTGCGGTCACTGGCCGAAGGCCTCCGTTCCGGAACTCCGCGAAGGGGGTGGTCGTAATCACCAGCCCGGCCGATTCAATACTGCGAATGCTACGGGAAAAAGACGCCCTCAGGCGCCCTGATCGGGATGGTTGGGGCAGGCCGGGATCTCGCACTCGGCATAAAGCTCGATCTTCTTGCGCCGTACCTGATACTGCATCTTCTCGGCGATCGCCTGGATGCGCTCATTGAGCCCGTCATCGTTGAACTCGATGATCTTACGGCAGTCCACACAGATCAGGTGATCATGCTGCGGATCCTGGTTGTGGATCGGATCGTAGCGCGTCTGGCCATCACCGAAATCCTTGGGGAGCGCAAACCCCTGCTCCACCAGTAATTTCAGCGTGCGATACACTGTGGCGTAGCCGATGCGCGGCTGATGCTCACGCACATCCTCCAGCAGTTCGTCCGCGCTGATGTGCTTGTCGAGCCAGAAGAAGCGCTCCACGATCACGTCACGCTGCTTGGTCGACTTGAGCCCGGCCTCCTGAAGACGCTCCGAGAATGCCTCCATCGCCTCGGCCACACGGGCCTCTCGCTCTTCTAACGACTGTTCAGCCACGATACTTTGCCTGGGAAATAATGATGAACTGACCACAGGTCCCCTACACCACACCGGGAACCGATGGCGGCCGAGGGATGTCCCCCCGGACCGAATCCTGTGTTGGAGTACGGGCTTAGCGCCCCACATGGGCGAAATAGCGCGCTCCGCGAGCGCAATCTACGCAAAGGCTCGCCCGGTGACAACACCCATCCCCCGCCGGCCATTTCAGCGCGCGCCCCACCGGAGCCTCGACACCCGAGTCAACCCGCGTTACATCGGCCCTTGCGGTCCGCCGCAACATCCCCCTCACCCACCTGTTCAGGAGTGTGCATATGTCTCTCTCGGCCATCTGTGTCTACTGCGGCTCGAGCCCCGGCACTAACCCCGGCTTTCTCAACGGTGCGCGAGCGATGGGCCAGGCGATGGCGGCTCGCCAGAGCACGCTGGTTTACGGCGGCTCGCGCTACGGGATGATGGGCGCGATCGCCGACGCGATCCTCGACGCCGGCGGTCAGGCCATCGGCATTCTGCCCCGCGGGCTTGCCACCAAAGAAGCCGGTCACCCCGGGCTCACCGAGCTTCATATGGTGGGGAGCATGCACGAGCGCAAAGCGATGATGATCGAGAAAAGCCGGGGCTTCATCGCCATGCCCGGCGGCATGGGCACCCTGGAGGAACTCTGCGAAGTCATCACCTGGTCGCAGTTGGGCATTCATCGCCGCCCCATCGGGCTGCTCAATCTCGACGGGTATTACGATCCCTTCCTGACCTTCCTGGACCATGCCGTCGCTTGCGGCTTTCTCAAGTCCGAGCACCGCGATCTGGTGCTCGTCGACGCCTCCCCTGACGGGCTGCTGACGAAGATGGAAGCGTTTGAGTGGCCTTTGACGCAGATTTGGATGGATCGCAGCGAGATCTAAGCGCAGGGCTACGTCCGCCCATCATCCTATACGCTCGCTCACAGCCCTTTCAGGCGACGCCGACGCTGTACACCACTGCCGCGAAAATGCCGTAGATGATGTGCAGCATGATCAGAAAGACAGGCATTCCCACCCCGACATTATGACCAAAGAAGCCCGGGGCGCTGAGCACCTCTCCCGGCCCCATCCGCGGATGCACCGCCGGCAAAATCCCCAGCCCCGCGCCCACCACCACGCCATGGATCGCCCCGAAGAGCGCCCCCCAGGCGGCTGCCGCCCCGAGCACCCCGACCGCCCCCACAGCCGTCAATAAAAGCGCATAGGTCAGTCCGAAGATCGCCCCCATAAAGAGGTGCACCGAGATCCCGATCAGATAGACCAGATGGCGGTCGGAATCCGGCACAAAGACCAGCCCGATCGCCCGCACCATATCGGTCGAGAGTCCCATCACCCGCCCGGCGAACATCGCCATCGTCATCAGCACCACGCCCACCACCCCGGCAAGTACCGCCTGCGTCCAGATAATCTCCATACTCGCTCCTGGCCATCACCCTGTGGAGAGCGTCCGCTCCGTGGTCTTTTTTTGAAGCTAACCACCTCGCTTCGTCCTTCAATTTAGCGGCCCAGCGGCTACCTTGACCCCCCTATAGGTGCGTGCTAGCGTCCGCCCCCCTTGGCTGTGGAATTTTTCCCTGTTCGGCTTGATAGGCTCCCTATGAAATGCTCGCATTCGCTCTCTGGTGCATGTTTGATTCTGGCTCTGGCCCTGCCCGCCTCTCTGGTTGCCCAGGAAGACGCTGCAGGTGAAGCGCCCTCGCAGGCTCCCGCAGCCGAGGACGCTCAGGCCTCTCCACAGGACGACGCTGAGTCGGACGAGGAGCCCGCAGCCGACGTCGAAGAGACGGACCAAAACGGGGGCGAGCAGTCGCCCACTGGCGAGACTCCCGAGTTGGTGCAGCAGCCCGCTGAGAACAACGCCGCTGAGAACAACGCCGCCGAGGACAACGCCGCCGAGGACGAGGAGACGGGAGATGACTGGCCCGACGACGACTTCTCGGACTTCGACGCGATCGCCGAAGACATCGAGTTTGTACCGGCCGAGGCCATTGATGACGCGATGCTCGATCGCCTCACCCCCCTGGCGAGCTTTCCTTTCGTTGAGGTCTCCGGCCATCTGCGCACACGCAGCCGCGCACGCGTCGGGTTTGACCTGGGCACCGGCGGCACCTCGGCGGTGCTCCCTCCGCTGGAGTCGGTGAGCCCCTCCGGCGCGCCGGCCGACCCGGAGGCGCGTAACCTCTGGACCACCGATCTTCGCCTGCGTCTGGCACCGACCTTTCATATCTCCGAGACCCTTCGGGTGCACACCGAGGCGGATCTTCTCGACAACATCGCTCTGGGTGCCGACCCTCGCCACAGCTACTTCGTCGAGGGCATGCCTGGAGCCGACGCTCGCCAGCTCGGCGGCTACAGCGGCGCGCCTTCCCTGCTCACGGTCCGACAGGCTTACGGGGAGGTCGACGCCTTCTTCGGTACGCTCTCGGCCGGCCGTATGCTCAACCACTGGGGCCTGGGCATCTTCGCCAACGGCGGCCAGTGCGACGACTGCGACTTCGGCGACGTCGTCGATCGCGTCTCGCTTCGCACCAGCGTCTGGAACTTCAACATCCTGGCCGCCTACGACTTCGCCGGCGCCGGTCTTACCAGCGACGATCTGGGATTTGCCCACGGCACCCCGCACGAGCTCAGCCGTATCGACGGCACCCACCAGTGGACCGCGCAGGTCTGGCGTGCACCGCTCAGCCGCGCCGATCGCGAACGTCAGGCTCACGCCCTCCACACCGCCCGCCGCCCCATCTTCAACGGTGGCCTCTACGTCAGCGGTCGCCACAACCGCGGCCAGGCCAACGTCGATGAAAGCGGCCTGAGCACCGCAGCCCCGCCCGAGTTGACCTACCGCGGCCTGGACATCTACTCGGCCGACCTCTGGGGCCAGATGCTCTGGGAGCCGGCAGACGACCGCCGCATCCGCGTGGAGCTCGAAGCACTGGGTATCTTCGGCAGCATCGACAACACCACCTCCGCCGCCGTCGGCTTTGAGCCCGGCCAGACCGGCAGCGTCAACTGCTTCGATGAAGGCGCCTACGAGGCCAACCCGGGTGCCTGCGCCACCGACGCCGACGGCAATGTGACCTCCAAATCCGTCTCGCAGTTCGGGCTGGCGCTCGAGTCAGAATTCTACTTCGGCGGACCGGTCACCTTCGGCCTCAACGCCGGCCTGGCCTCCGGTGGCGAGAGCCCCAACTGGGGTTATGGCGAGAGCGCCGCGAACCGGCTCGACTTTATGCGCTTTAGCCCCGACTACCACCTCGACCTGATCCTCTTCCGCGAGGTCATCGGCACGGTCACCAACGCCACCTACGCCAACCCCTACGTGGTGGCGACCTTCCTGGACAGCGGGCTGCAGCGCATGGAGTTTCAACTCGATGCCATCGCCTCGCGCGCACTCAAGGCGGCGGGCACCCCCTCCGGCGAGCCCTGGCTGGGGCTGGAGTTCGACGCTTCACTGCGCTACCTGGCCACCGACACCTTCCTCGCTGCCATCGACGCCGGGGTGCTCTTCCCCTTCGCCGGACTCGCCGCCGAGGTGGACCGCCCCCGCTTCAACCACTACGGGGATCTGGGTCCCTTTGGTGAGTCGGTCGATCCCGGCCTGGCCTGGACGCTTCAGGGCCGCCTGATGTGGAAGTTTTAAGTCTAAAGTCCTGCAGCGACGCGCCCCTCCGGGCGCGTCGCGCTGCGTTTAAGGCGCCGGCGACGGTGCGCCGGGCGGCGTCCATCGTCGCCCTGTGCACAGCGAGCGCGACGCTTTCCGGCTGCGCCGCGCTTCGCGCGCCGGTTTCCCCTCCGCCAACCGAGACCGTTCACCTCAGCGTGGAACGCGTCACCGACCAGGGGCTTTTTTTGCGCATTGTGCCGGCCGAGACGCCGGCGCCCGGCGCGCTTCGCCTTGAGCGCGCCTGCGGCCAGAGCGCCGCGACACCTCTCTATGAGCTTCCCCTCGAGGCCTCCCTGCAAGAGGCCTGGACGCGCGGTGCGCTGGAGCTGCGCGATGCAGATGCCGGCTCCTGTCCGGATTTGCACTACACCCTGACGCTTGCCACAACGAGCGATGGCCCCTGGGAGCTCGCCACAGCTCTTGAGACGCGCTCCAGAGAGCTACCGCCCCCACCTGCCAACATGATCGCGGAGGCGACGCCTGAGGGCGTAAGGCTGCGTTGGGAGCCATCTTCGGGGTGGGGCGTACGGCTGATGCGCCGCGCGCTGGCCGGAAGCTCCCCCTCGCCCTGGACGCCTCTGGTCGCTCTGGAGAGCTCGGCTGCGGGGACCTACCTCGATCGCAGCGCGCGCCCCGGAGAGGCCTACGCCTACATCGCCCAGCACATCGATCCGGCCCCTCCGGCGCCCCACCTCGGAGCCTTCGGCTCACCGGTCTACATCGCCCTTCCTTCGACGCGCTGACGGACCGGCTTGGCACCCGAGCCCGCCGCACCTATACTCGCGCGCAGTCACTCTACGACATCTCCCCGGGCCGCCCCTTCACAGCTCTCACGGCCCGATGCTCCTCCGATCTGTGCCCCCCGGCCTCCAGATGACGCGCTTTCGAGAACGCTACGAAGAGATCTACACCCTGCTCACCCGTACCGAGTTGCAGCAGGGCTCAGCCGGCCTCGATGCGCTCAGCGCGCTGCCCGACCTCTTCGGCCAGGATGACGAACTCTGGCTGGGCTTTTACACCGAGGATGGTCTGCGCATCGCGCTGGAGAAGTACGGGTTTATGCGCGACCTGGAGCGCATCGGTTTTCGCGACCGCCGCCTGGAGCTGCGCACCGACGACCCCGATGAACATCTGCTGCGCATCTGGAGCGACAAGCCCCACTGCGACGCCCCGCTGGTCGAGCTGGTGGTGCGCCGCGACTTCCTTCAGGCCCCGGGCCTGGGCGATCAGCCCACCACGCACATCCCGGTGCTCAATATCGAGTGGCTGCTCCTGCAGAACCCGGCCACCGACTTCAGCCCGGAGCGCCCACCCCTTCCCGGCCAACGCTACCCCGGCCTGGGCGTGGGGCCCCAGGTCATGGAGCTTCTCCGAAACGTCTGCCAGCGCCTGGAGCTCGGCGCCCTGGTCACCGTCCCTTCCTACTTTCACAACGCGATCTTCTACAGCGAGGAGTTTCGCCACTTCGATCCCTACTGGCAGGGCGCCTTTCTGGCCCTGTGCCGCGATGTGATGCCCCAGGCCGAAGGCTCGGTGGCCGCCTCCTCCTGGGGGCTCTACTGGGAGATGGTCGAGAATAAAAACGCCCCCAAAAAACAGCCCTTCGACTGGTTCCAGCAGCTGATGGTCTACCCCATCTCCGAGCGCCTCCGCGCCTACTTTGACACCCGCGACTACCAGCGCGAGGTCCAGCAGGGCTTAAGCGATCACGACTTTCTGCTGCACACCGAGCCCTTAACGCAAACGCTCGCAGCCCGGGGGATCTCCCCCCTGAACAACGAGCGTATTGACGTCTGGATCGACGACGTCTGAACATCTGCACGCGCTGCAAGGCCTGCTGCGCCGAGCAGGGCCTCGCCACCCCTCAGAGCGGGGCGATAAAGGTGGAGTAGGCCGCCTTTAAGCTCACGTAGATCAGGATCGTGGAGCCCCCGGCAACCGGCAGGGTGTAAACCCACGATTTGACGATATTCCAGATGATCCCCAGGTTGAGCGCCGTCATCCCTCGCGCAAACCCCACACCGATCACCGCACCCACCACCGTATGCGTCGTCGAGATGGGCAGGCCCAGCCAGCTTCCCATCAGGATGGTCGAGGCCGCCCCGAACTCTGCGGCAAACCCGCGCGAGGGCGTGATCTCGGTGATCTTGGTGCCGATCGTCTCGATGACCTTGTAGCCGTATGTCGCAAGGCCGATCACAATTCCCAGCCCGCCGAGCAGAAGCACCCAGGTCGGAACGGGAACCTTCGCGGTGATCGCACCTTCGTTAAAGGTGCCCACGATCGCGGCCAGGGGACCGATGGAGTTGGCCACGTCGTTCGATCCGTGCGCAAAGGCCACAAAACACGCCGTGGCAATCTGCAGATAACGAAAGACCTTCTCCACCCGCGCCACATGCAGGTCACGATCATCGCCGGAGGGCTCCTCGATCGTGCGTACAAAGAGCCAGCTCACCAGCGAGCCCACCACTCCGACCAGCGCCGAAAGAAGCCAGATCTCGGTGGTGCCAATCCCGTACGACTCCAGATCCACGCCGGGCATGCCCTTGACGAAGATCACAAGTCCCAGCACCAGGAATACCGGGAAGACAAGCACCGGGCTCCAGCGCTTGACCGCCGCCACCGGGTTTTCCGCATCGAAGATCATCTTTCGTACAAGTGAGAACACCAGGTACGCCAGAATCCCGCCTGTGAGCGGGCTGACCGCCCAGCTGCTCACGATCTTGGCCAGCGTGCCCCACTGAATGTACGCCGGCCCCACCGCCACAAGCCCAAAGCCCGTGATCGCCCCCACGATCGAGTGCGTCGTCGAGACCGGCCAGCCGAGCATCGCCGCCAGGTGCAGCCAGACCGCAGCCGAAATCAGCGCAGCGAGCATCCCCAGCATAAAGAGCGTGGAGCCCTCGGCCGTGCCGACCACCGCCGCATCGTTAAAGAGCAGCGGATCGATGATGCCGCGACGCATCGTATCGGTGACCGACGCCCCGGCGATAAACGCCCCCGAAAATTCAAAGATCGCGGCGATGATCACCGCCTCTTTAAACGAGATGGCCTTCGAGCCGACGCTGGTGCCCATGGCATTGGCCGCGTCGTTGGCGCCGATGCTCCACGCCATATAAAAGCCAAACGCAATGGCCACCCAGAGGATCAGTTCCACACCCATGGAGTTACGCTCCCGGTACTACGGTTCGCTGATCACTGCCTCACCCACCTCATAAGGTAGGAGCAAGGCAGCGGGCTGCGCTCCGAAGTTCGGAGCGCAGCGGGTTGATTGCTCGGAACTTATTTGGACATGAAGAGACGCAGGCGGTTGCCCATCTTCTCGGCCGCGTTGGCCATATCGCCCACCTTGTTAAAGATCTTGTTCCAGATCAGCAGGCTGCCCGGCTTAATATCGTCTTCCATCCCGAAGAGCAGTCGCGCCAGCGCGTCCTGCACCAGGTCGGCCTCATGCTCCAGGCGGTTGAGTTCATCGATCATCAAGAGCACCCGCTCGGCCTCGGGACCGGTGAAGCTGACATCAGCCAGAACTTCGAGGGCATCGACGATCTCCACGGCCTTATCAACCGTGGTCATCACCCGACGAAGCAGCTTCTTAAGCTGGGGCACAAGCTCGGGATGCGGCTCCATCTTGCGCAGCGTAAAGAGAATGCCCACATCTTCGGCGTTGTCGGCGATCGCATCGAGCGAGGCCAGCACATCGAGCAGATCACGGCGGTCCACGGACATAAAGATCGTCTTGGGCAGGCTGTCGCGAATGCGCGTCTTGACCACATCCACCTCATGCTCAAGGTGGCTGATGTTCTCGGCGATCGCCTTGACCTTGTCCTGGTCCCCTTCAAAGACCGCGTCGAAGAGCACGGGCACCTCGTCAGCGCACTCCTTGACCTTGTGGGCCATCTCTCGGATATACGGGAAGGGACTTTTGGCGAAGAGACCGAAGATTGAACGGACCATCATGGACTACCTGTGGTGGGAAGGGGTCACCGACTAAAAACGCTTACGGGCGTTTCACTTGGCGATTCTCTCATCAAACTTCATTTCGCCCCGGGGCGATGCGGCGAAGCATAGAGTGTCGCTATGGACTGTCAACAAGCTCGTGGATGGATCATGACTCGAAGGATGGATTGTTTCAGCAGCGTCACAATTGGGCTGCTTCTCTGCGGGCTGAGCCTGCCAGCGATAGCGCAGGAAAGCACGCCGCAAAATGACGAGCCCGCGGCGCTCGATAACAGCCAGCACCGGGTACGCTCTTCAGCCGGGCTTGTAGCCGCCGACCACCGGCTTGCTTCTGAGGCCGGCGCGGCCATGCTGGCTGCCGGCGGAAACGCCGCCGACGCCGGCGCCGCGGCCATGCTGGCCGTCGGACTGGTCAATCCCTTTGCCTCCGGCCTCGGCGGCGGAGGATTTTGCCTCTACCGGGAAGCCGACACTGGCCAGACCACCGTCCTCGACTACCGCGAGCGCGCACCGGCAGCAGCCCACCGCGATATGTACCTGGTCGATGGAGAGGCCGACCCTCAACTCGCCCGCCACGGCGGACTGGCAGTCGGCGTGCCCGGCGAAGCCGCAGGCGTCTGGTCGCTGCACGGACGCTTCGGCCAGCTGGAGTGGGAGCGCGTGGTCGACCCGGCGCTTAACCTCGCCAGGGAGGGCTTCCCGGTGGGAGCAACGCTGGCGCGCCACCTTCAGACCCTGGCCCCGACGCTCGAAGCGTGGCCCGAGCTCAAAGCCGTCTTCACCCGCGAGGACGGCAACCTCGTCGAAGAGGGCGACATGCTGGTGCGTGAAGATCTTGCCCGCGCCCTTGAACTTCTGCGCGACGAAGGCGTGCAACCCTTTTACACGGGCGCCATCGCCGAGGCTTCAGTCGAGGCGGTGCAACAGGCCGGCGGCATCCTCACCCTCGACGATCTCAAGCGCTACCAGGTCGCCCTCCGCGAGCCGGTCACCGGCACCTACAATGATTTCGAGATCATCTCGATGCCGCCTCCTTCCTCCGGCGGCATCGCGCTGATCGAGGCCTTTCATATTCTGGAGGGCTTTGAGCTCGAATCTCAGGCCTGGGACGCTCCGGCCATTCACCTGATCGTCGAAGCGCTCAAACACGCCTTCGCCGACCGCGCCGCCCACCTGGGCGACAGCGACTTTGTCGACGTTCCCGTCGAGCGCCTCATCTCCAAAGCGTACGCCGCCGAGCTCCGAGAGACCATCGAGCTCAACAGCACCAAACCCATCGACGCCTACGGATCGGCCGCCCCCTCCGACGACCCTCCCGGCACCTCCCACCTGAGCGTCGTCGACGCCGACGGCAACATGCTCGCCTGCACCACAACCATCAACACCCGCTTTGGGTCGATGGTCTACGATCCGAACTTCGGCCTGATTTTCAACAACGAGATGGCCGACTTTAACATCGCCCCCGGCCAGCCCAACCTCTACGGCCTGATGGGCAACGAACAAAACGCGGTGGCCCGCGATAAACGCCCCTTAAGCTCCATGAGCCCAACGCTTGTGCTCAAAGAGGGCGAACCTTTTATGAGCCTGGGCGGCAGCGGCGGTCCTACGATTATCACCGGGACCTACTTCACCATGGTCGCCACGATGATCTTCGGCCGCGATCTGCTCGACGCCGTCAGCGGCCCGCGCATGCATCACCAGTGGTTGCCCGAACAGCTCTTTGTCGAGTTCGACAACCTCCCCTTTGCCCCGGGACTCGTCGAGCGCGGTCACCAGCTGCAGACCCGTCGCGCCTACAACGCCGTGCAGGCCATCATGCGCCAGCCCGACGGCAGCTGGACCGCGGTGAGCGACCCGCGTAAAGGCGGCATCCCCGCTGCCCCGGCAACCTCCGAAACCAACGAAAATCATCAGCCCCAGGCGGAGTAATCGTGGAGAACCTTCAAGGCGGCACCCTGGCGCTGGAACATCGCTACCACCTCGATCGGCGCATCAGCACCGAGAGCCTCATCTCGCGCTACGCAGCCACGCAGGAGCCCTTCGGGCTTCCGGTCCAGGTTGTGATCTTCGAGGGGCTCCCGGAGGCCGGCGCCGAAGATGCACTCATTGAACGCATCCGCAACAGCGCCGAGCGCGCCAGCCACCAGCGCATCGAGGGGGTTCTCTCGGTGGTGGATTTCGGTGAGCTTGAGCGGGGCGTCCCCTTCGTCATTGAGCAAAGCGCCGCGGGCACCTCGCTTGCAGCGGTGCTGGAGCGCCGCGGCACACTTCCCCCCGGTGAAGTCGTGCTGCTCGTCGAGCGCCTGGCCGCAATCCTGGAGCGCGCCCACCACCGCGAACTCTTCCACGGCGCCCTCACCGCGCGCTGGGTGCGACTTCCCGAAGGCCCCGACGCCTTCGAGCGCGCCACCCTTTCCTTCTTCTCGGTCGGGCTCACCCTGGCGGAGCTGCGCGCGCTTCCGCACGCCGCGCTCACCACCGATCTCGTGGACGCCTTCGCCCCGGAGGTCTTCGCCGAGGACGAGGCGATAAACCCTGTGGCCGCCGACCAATGGGCGCTCGGCGCCCTGGCCTACCGCGCGCTATGCGGCGTGCACCCCTACTTTGACGACCCCATCGACGCCAGCGAAGGCCTGGTACGCATCGCCTCCGACCCCGCTCCCACACTCGAAGAGCTCGGCGTCGAAGAAGCGATCTCCTCGGTGATTGATCGCGCCCTGCAACGTGACCCGTCCAGCCGCTGGCCGACACTCTCCGACTTCGCCCACGAGTTGCGACTGGCGGTTCATGGCCCCGAACCCGACTCCGCCCCGACTCCGGCCCCCTCCTCCCCCCCGGAGGTCGCGCGCCGCGAAGACGCCGAGTTACCCGACACGAAGCGCGAGTCACCTCCCTCCCTCCCCGAGCCCCCACGCTCTTCCGCGCCGCTGAGCCCGCGCCCCAGCGGCTATCTGCTCACCCTGGCCCTGGCCCTCTTTATCCTCTCCAATCTCGGCTGGTTCTTCTTCGCCATGGGCAGCCCCTCCGGGAACGCCTCCACCGAGCCCGAAGCCCCCACAGCCCAGGTGCTCACCTCCGGCCTGCAGATTCACTCCGAGCCCCCCGGCGCTCGCCTCTACACGCGGAGCCCCGAGAGCGGCGAAGAGAGCCTGCTGGGAGCCACACCCCAGGCGCTGACCGATTTTGTCTTTGAGGGCCAGCAGGGCGTCGACTTTGTCCTGCGCCTGGAGGGCTACCAGGATCAAGCCCTGAGGGTCGAAGAGTCCCTGGCCGGCCAGGATCTGCGCATCACCCTCCAGCCTGACGATCGCTGACCTCCCGGTGAGATCTCCCGATTCGCCCTGTTTTTAGCCCTGAACATGCCCCCGAACCTCTCGGGGCATTTTTTTTTACTTATTTTTTACAGTGTGGTTGACATTTTCCACCGACGCTGTAATTTAGACTGCGTAAGACGCGAAGCAGCACGACGAAGGATGACAGGTTCCAGTAACACTGATACTTTACAGTCTCCTTGGAATAGAAAGTCAGCAGCTTCAGTTCTACATCATGAGTGCGCAAGACAGGTCGCGTGTTCTATCGTGTGCGAGGTAGGTTGCATCCTTCCCCATATCTTCCTGATATCCCACCCCATTTCCTTCCTGGAAATCCTACCAAAATCCCTCCTACTTACTTCGCACACGAAAGCACACGCGATTCAGAAAGCGAGGCCCCTCCCAGGGGCCTCGCTTTTTTCTTGGTAGAATGTTCCCGAGCTACTGTAGCGCCTCTCCCCCCCCGATCGCCCCTTGTCAGCCCGCCCCACCCCGGCCACAGTGCCCTCGCCGAGTTCCCGCGCGCGCCTCCCCCCGGCCCGAACTCCCCTCGCGCCCCGATCCGCGCCCGACGCTTCCCGCCCTCCCTATGATACCGTCTCCAAGAGAGCCCCACAGATGACCCCATCACGCTACGCCGACGAGACCATCGCCTACGTCCCCCGCGAGGAGCTCGACGCCCTCAACGCGCTTGAGCACGGCTTCCGGACCGACGATCAGGCTCGCCACTACACGGAGTTAGCCGGACGTCTGCGCTGGGGCCTGCGCGCACCTCTCGAAGACGATCCCGGCAAAAAACAACTCATCCCCTACGTGGTGGTTCATAACGACACGCACCTCTTTCGCCTGCGCCGCCTCCCCACCCAGGGTGAAGCCCGCCTCCACGACAAACTCTCCCTGGGGGTCGGCGGGCACATCGCCCGCGACAAAGAAAGCGACGCACCGGCCGAACTCCATCGCCCCGACGACGCGCTGTGGACAGGCATGCTCGTCGAGCTCTACGAAGAGCTCTTCATCGAACGCCCCCTCACCCTGACCTACCGTGGGCTGATCAACGATGACACCAACGAGGTCGGTCAGGTGCACCTGGGCGTTGTCTTCAGCGCGTACCACGCCGGAGACCCCGCCCAAATCCGGGTGCGCGAGACCGATAAAATGGTCGGTGAATGGGTCACCCCAAACGAGCTCCAGGCAAAGATGCAAGGGCTGGAGAGCTGGAGTCAGCTTGTCGCCCCGCAGGCGCTGACTTGGCTCACGACCGCACTCTGAGCCAACCTCTCGCGCCCCTCGCCAGGATCCTCAAACAGGCAACGGCTCGCCCACAAAGGCCTCATGCAGCGCGTTGGCTCCGGCCTCGACCTGCCCGGCCTCGACGATCCAGCTCAGACGCGCCAGGCTCGCGCTCAGCCCCAGGGTCTTCACACCGGCCTCCCGCAGCGCCGCCTCACCCAGGCGACTCCAGCGCGTCTGCCCGCCCACACCCAACCCCACAACGCTGATCATCCCCGGCTGGCTGACCTTCACATCCGCCCCGAGCGCGCACAGCGACGTCTCCAACGCCTCGACCCCGTGCACGTCATCAAGCCCGATAAAAGCATCCAGACTGCCGCCCGGCTGCCAGTTGAAGCACACCGTCGCCAGCGCCTCAATCACCTCGGCGACCCGGTCCGCGCTGGCCCCCGCGCAGACCCGAAGCCCCCGCCGAATATGGCTGACCGCCACCGCTGGCCGCCCTTCCTCCAGGCGCGAGAGCTCCGTATGCGGAAGATCCACCCGCACCACCGTGCCCCCCTCCCCGCGCATCTGCGTGCTGCGGGCGTAAAGCGCGATCTGAGCGCGGCGCGCAAACTCCACCGCCTGCTCATTGAGCACTTTCGCGCCGGCGCGCGCCATCTCCTGCATCTCTTCGTAACTCAAGCTCTCAAGCTGGCGAGCGCTGAGCACCACCCGCGGATCCGCGCTGAAGACCCCGTCGACATCGCTGTAGATCTCGCAGGCCTCCGCCCCCAATGCCGCCGCCAGTGCCACCGCCGTCGTATCGCTGCCACCGCGGCCCAGCGTCGTCACATCGCGTCGGTAGCTCGTCCCCTGGAAGCCGGCCACGATCACAATGCGTCCCTGCGCCAGCTCGTCCTGCACCCGAAAAGGCCGCACATCGATGATACGCGCGTTGGAGTGGCTGGCCGTGGTGAGGATGCCACACTGCGATCCGGTAAGACTCACCGCCTGGTGGCCACGGGCCTGAATCGCAATCGACATCAACGCCATACTGATACGCTCGCCCACCGAGAGCAGCATATCGAGCTCCCGCCGCGAAGGACTGGCCGCAAGCTCGTTGGCCATCCCCAGAAGATCGTCCGTGGTATCGCCCATGGCCGAAACCACAACCACCACCTGGTAGCCGCGCTCGCGCGTGGCAACAATCGCCTCGGCGACCTGCCGGATCTTGGAAAGATCTGAGAGTGAAGAGCCCCCGAACTTCTGAACGATCACCTTCAAAGCGCACACCTTCTAAGCTGGCGGTCTTCCCCGGCCGCTCGCCCGTCGAGCTGCCGGGCACACCCGGAACCACGCCGACGCAGTGCGTCAGCGGCCCTATAGCTTAGCAGGTTTTCGCGCTCGCGCACCCTCTGCTCACCTCAGACTCACGAGGGTTTCACAAGTTTGAGCACCAGCGGAAACGCCGCCGCAAACCCGGCGAGCAGCCCGCCACCGAAGTGCACGAAGAGGGCAAGTGCCATGTTCCCGCCGAGCGCGCTGGCGACCACCGCGCCCAGGGTTCCCAGCGCAACCAGGCCGAACCCGGCCGACGCGATCCCGCGTGAGATCGGTAAGAAAGGCAATAGAATCGCCAGCACGCCCATCACGACAGGCACCACGGTCAACGCCGTCAACGCCCCGCCACCAGCCACACCGAGCGCGCTGGCAGCGACCAGGGCGATGCCCGCCATCAACCCACAGACCTTTTGCAAGGTGCCCACCAGCGCCTCGGCCCCCTCATGGGCGGTCTTTGCAGCCGGCGTTGGTGCAGCCGACGGTGCCGCCGGACCATGCTGATGCACAGCCTGGGGCGCACCCGGCTGATGGGTATGTGTCGGCACTTCAGAACCCGGGAACGCCCCCCCGAAAGGTTGAGCCACCGGGGCTCCTGGTGCCGGCATCGCCCCGAAGGAGGCATCGCCTGCCGGCGACAGATACCCCGGCGCCGGTGTCGCCCCGAAGTTCGCGTCTCCTGCCGGCAGCGGATACCCCGGCACCGGTGTGACTTCGGCAAAGGAAGCCGCAGTGCGCTGTGGGCCTTGCTGCATCGGCTCTTCCCGAGACACCATCCGCGGCTCGGGCGCGACCGGATCAAGCGCTTCCACCTCCAGCTCCGGCACATCGTCGATCGTCGACTCTGCCGCCGCTCCTCCAGGCTCGGGCAACGTGATGCCAAAACGAGGCCCGGTGGAGCTTCGCTGCCAGGGGTTTGGCCCGGCTGCCTGCGCCAGGGAGGGAGCCCCCACATCGGTGTCGGCATCCGGCTGCATCAAGCCCTGCGCTGAGGGCGTCGAAGCAGCCCCTGCCGAGCTTGTCGGAAACGCCGTACGCGGCCGGCTCTCGCCGCCGAAAGGCTGCTCGCGACGCGGCTCACTGCCCGCAGGTCCCACCTGATAGGTTCCGGTGGTGCCGAGCACGCCCGAATCCTCCACCATGCCGACACCTTCCCCACCGGCCTCGCGTCCTCGACGTGCCACCTTATAGACGCCGCTTCGGGGCGTATCCCGGTTGTGCGAGCGTTTAAAGGGATTTTCTCCGGCCTCACCCGGAGCCGGCTGGCGACT
Organism: Lujinxingia sediminis; assembly: GCF_004005565.1. NCBI lineage: Bacteria > Deltaproteobacteria > Bradymonadales > Lujinxingiaceae > Lujinxingia > Lujinxingia sediminis. The sequence continues at coordinate 301,256 of NZ_SADD01000004.1, forward strand.
CTGGCCCGGCATCACGTCGGTATGAAGATCATCAACCCGAAGATCATCAGGCGTCGGCAGCGGAGTACGCTCCGCCTTCTGCATGCTCTTCTTCAAACGATCGCGCAGGCTAGCCCCCCGGGTCAACTTCTCGGCCCCGGCTTGCAGCTGTGCCATGCTCATCGCCTGAGTCGGCGCATCGTCGGCATCACTCTGCACGCCACCCACGCGCATCGCACCGCCTCCCGACATAAGGTCGCTCTCCTCCTCCAGCGACATCCCCATCAGGGTATGAAGGCGCCCTCCATCGCTGCGCGCCCCCTCACTCTTATCCACCGACATGCTGCCGCCGCCGGCATCCGGGTTGGCAAAATCAGTGACGGAGAGCACCTGTGTGGCCAGCTCCTCGCTGCTCTCCTCGCTGAGCCCCCAGGCCGAGATCACCTGGTCCTCGTCCGAAGACTGCGACCGGGCCATAGGCGTCGGCCGGGGCTCACGCTGAAGCGCGTCGGGGGTGAGCGGTGAGGGCATCCCAAAGGCCGTGGCACGTACGTCGACCTCCTGCGCCTCAAAGGCCTGACGCAACTTCGCCGCATCGACCTGGCGGGTCGAGTCATCCTCTTCCGAGCCCTGCGCAGCATGCTCAAAGGGAAGATCGTGGACCGAGACCATCGCCGTGCGGGCCTCGTGCTCCCCGCTGTTATCGAGATCCGCACCGGTGATCGCCGGCAATCCAAAGAGCGTGCTGCGCGGCGCGGCTGCCGTGCGCCCCTGGTGGACCGCCGCCTCACTCTCCTCATCGAAGATCGCCGGAATCCCCATCATCGTCTGTCGGGGGGCACGCTCCTCAAAGGCCTCCCCGCAGCCAGGGCACGTCGATGCCTGAGGTTGCACACGGGCGTTGCATGATGGGCAAATCTTCACCGGCCTCTCCTGATCGTTGCCGAAGCATTGCGCTGTGCAGGGCACTCCATCGCTCCTGCACGTCGATAACATGACACCACACGCGTTCCTTCCTGCACCCATACCTGCTGGCGCAAAGAAAGACCTCAAAAAACGATGTCAAGTATCGAATTGTTATCACAGCCCCCCGCACCGCAAAAGCTCCATCATCACAAGAGGATGGCTCACCCTGCGAGAGGCCCCTTGCCGACTTATTCCGCTTTGAGCATCGCCTGCTGATGCTCGCGCAACAACCCGGCCACCGGTGTGCTGAGCTTCTGCTCGAGCAAATCCTGGTAAAACGCGGCGACCTCGTCGCTCTCCACGTACTCTCCCAGACGGCTGAGCTGCGCGAGGTTGCCAGGATTGATATTGCGCTCCGGATCATCGGCAAGAAAGGAGGCGTAGCACAAAAAGGCTTTCTGGTACTGGCGGTCTGAGAAGAGTGCCAGCGAGAGCTCCTTCTGAAGCCCTTCCCGTTCGGTGTCATCCAGCGGCGTGGAGAGCTGGGTCTGAATCCACTCCACGTAGCGCTGGTGCAGGCTGGCGGCCCGTCCCAGGCGCTGCAACCCCTCCAGCGCTTTAGCCCGACCGGCCTCGGCACGGCGCTCGGCAAACGCCCGAGCAAACGCATCAAATGCCTGCTCCTTCTGCCGCAACTTCACCTCATAGAGCATCGCCAGCACCAGAAAGACCTGCTGGCGCTCGGCCGGTGCCGAGAAGAGCTCAATGCCGTCCTCATAGAGCGCAGCGAGTTCCTCCCAGGCCTGCTCTTTGATGTAGCGCTCGCGCTGCTCGTTGAGGATCGCAATCCGCGCGGCCAGATCCTCGGTAGGCGCAGTCGGCTCCTCGCTGACTTCGCCGCTCTCCACGGCCGGAGGCGGAGGCTCCTCGGCCTCGCTTAGGTCGCTCCGCAAACGCGCCAGGCGCTCATTGAGGTCGCGGGTGCGCTCGGTCGGCTGTGAGGCTCGCCGAAACGCCCGGGCAGGCCCGGCGGCCTCTCCCGGGGCGGACTTCTCCTCGGTCAGCACGATCGGCTCTGAGCTCTGCTCGCTCAGCTCGCCCTCCTCCTCATCGGCCTCACTGCTCTCACTGGCCTCACTGATCGACGAGGGATCGGAGTCTTCCTCGATCACGTCGATATCATCGAGCGAGACCTCGATGACCTGCGTCGAGCGAAGATCATCGTCCCGAAACGCGTTCGGAGCCTTCAAGATCTGGGTGGCCTCACCAAAGTCGTCATCGTCGTCATCTTCGTCGTCCTGATGCCCGGGATGCTCCGAGACCTCCGAGGCTGCACTGAGCACCTCATCGATCGCCTCGCGCGCTCCCCGAGAGGTCTCCATCACCTCGTCGATCACCTGGGTGGAACGCAGGTCATCGACCGGGGGCGTTCGGACGGCCGCCTCCACATCGAACTGAAACATGGGCCGGGTCATCGGCTCGCGCTCGACCTTGCTCTCCCCCCCCTGGATCGCCTCAGCCAGAGCCCGCGACGCCCCACGAAGCTCGGCGTAAAGCCGCCCCTGGTTGCGGAGTTTTGCCACAAAGCCCGGATTGAGAAGATCGATCACCTCTCCCAGCGGACCAAAAGGATCGCAGCTGGCCAGGAAGCGCTCCAGCTCACGAAAGACCCTTTCGGCGCGCGAGAGCCGCTCGTCCCCGAGATGGCCTTCGATCAACCCCTCAAAGATCGCTTCGAGCTCCCGGCCCAGCTCCGCGACCTCATCGAGGGTGCGCTCGGCCGCGCGTGAGCCCCAGGGATGTCGCACCGGACGCACCGCCTCCAGGTACTGCGCCAGCACAAAGAGATGCAGTCGCGTATAGCCCCCCACCGCATCGAAGGGCGCGAGTAACTTGCGCCGGGAGAGCTGCGAGAAGTCGACCTCACTGAGCTCCAGACCGCATTGCGCAGCAAGATGTTGAAATTGTGGGCTCGAAAGCGCCTGAAGTTCTCTTCGGATCACCGCATGCCTCGTCGTCTGTCATCGCCTGGGCGGGCGCTTAGAGCGCGCTCTGATCTGGCCCATCATAACACGGGGTCAGTCTCGTCCAAGTCCTCTCTACCGAGGAACTCGCGCATCACGACGGTGGCGTAGGAGCCGGCCGGAAGTTCAAAGGCAATGCGTGCGGTCCGGGCCTCCTCCATGTGCACCTCCAGCGCGGGCATGGGCAGGGTGAGCGCGCGCCTTGCGCCCCTGCCCATCTTCCCGGCGGCGCGAAACATCTCCACCTCAAGGCCCAGCTCCGAGAGCACCTCCTGCTCAAGACGACCGGTCTGCGCTCCGGCCACCCCTTCTTTGTAGCCGGGCATCGGTCCGGTGATCACAAGCTCACCGGCATCGATGCGCCCCTGCACCTCCTCCAACTCATCGGGAGCCACCCAGAAGCGCCCGCCGCTGTCGAGCTTCTCAAACACATCGCCGTCGAGCGCCTTTCGCCAGCTCCCCTCTTCCAGCCGCCGGGCGAGCACACGGTTAAAGATCTCACTCTGCACCGCACTCACCGCCATCTTGCGCTGGAAACGCCCCTTCGGCGCACGGCCTCCCTGCAGCCAGCGCAGTCCTCGGAAGAGGTTCTGCCCCTGACGCCCGAAGCGCTGCGAGCCGTAGAAGTTCGGAACCCCCAGCGCTTTGAGGCGCGCTTCAATCGCCGCGATGCGCGCCCCGACATCGACCTGATGGCCGTCATCAAGCGGCTCAAGATCGCGTACCCGAAGCTCGAAACGATTGCCGGCCAGATGCCCGGTGCGAAGTTTGTTGGTGTGCAGCGCCGCATCCAGGATGCGAATTCCCCCTTCCACCTCGCCGACCACCTCGGTGGGCGCGCGGCCGCCCAGAACCTCGGCCGGTACCGAGAGCCACTGACGTGTCACCGCCACCCGATCTTTGGTGCCTGCGCTGGCCACCTCGGCTTCCTCTATGCCAAAATGCGAGGCGATCTTGCGCAGCAGGCTCGCACCATCGAGGTCGCGTTTTTCGACCCACACAAAGAGATGATCGCCCTGAGCGCTGGCCTCATAGGCAGCGATCTCCTCGACCACAAAGTCCTCAGCGCTTGCCTTAAGGGTGCCGGCGAGCCCGGGGAGGTCGGCGCAGAGCCTCGGACAGGCGATGGGGGTAGGCTGTGAGGCGATCGAAGACATCTTCTCTCCTGCTTGCGTAGCAAAGGGTTGGGGGGGCGATGACGCCGCGCACCTTTAACATCGACCCGACAACGCCGACCAGCCCCGCCAGTCGACCTTTCTTTCTTTCGGAGCCCTCTCAGTGACGCACTCCAGCCCCCTGGCCATACCCGAGGCGGTCACGCGCGCCAACGACGAGCTCATCGCCGCGCGCCACACCATCGCCCGTGCCATCGTGATGGGCGCAGGCGGACTGGAGATCGCCGCACGTCTTCGCGCCGTCACCGACCGCTGGCTTAGAGCTCTCTGGGGGCAGGCTCTCAGCGAGGAGCTTCGTACAGCCGCATCGCTTCACGCCACCGGCGGCTACGGCCGTGACGAGCTCGCCTTCCACAGCGATATCGACGTGCTCATCGCCCTCAACGACGACGCCTGGCTTGAGCGCGAGGAGCTCTCGCTGGCCGTCGAGCGTCTGATGGCATGGTCGCGCGCGCCGCGCCTTCGCCTGAGCCACGCCGTGCGCACCCCCGCCCAGACCCCTGAGGCGCTCGCCGAAGATCCGCGTACGGCCATCGCGCTCATCGATCTTCGCCCGCTGGCCGGCCCGGCCTCCCGCGCCGCCGATCGCCACGCTGCCATCGAACATCTGCGCGGCGACGACGAGGGCGCCTCCTTTGTCGAGCAACTCTTCGAAGGCCACCGCCAGCGCGTCGCTCGTCACGGCCAGACCGTTTACCTGCTCGAGCCCGACGTCAAAAACGGCGAAGGTGGCATGCGCGATCTCAACTGCATCGGCTGGGCCGCGCGCTGCCGATGGCAGATCGACGCCCGCACCCAGACCCGCGATGATGTCGGCTGGACCGAAGAGCAACGCCTGCGTTACATCGACCGCCTCGACGCCATCCTCGGGGTCCGCAACGCCCTGCACCTGATTCACGGCCGCAAAACAGACCGCCTCACCTTCAGTGATCAAGAACTTCTGGTGCGCCTGGACGAACTTCGCCTGCAATCTCCCCAACACCTCGAAACGGTCGACCCGCACGCCATCGCCGAACACCACCGCCCCACCGACGACCAGGACCGCCAGCGTCTCAACCCCCAGGTGGAGTCGCTGATGCGGGCATACTACTGGCAGGCCCGCGCCGTCAGTGTGACCTGTGAGCGCATGCTGCGTCGTTGGTCGGCTTCAAGCCCCCCCGGACCGGCGCGACAACTGAGCAGCTTTGACATGATGGGCGATGTCATTCAACTTCCTGACCATCACCACGACATCCTCAGCGCCGACGAAGTTTTTGAAGCTCTCAGCCTGGCCAGCACCCACGACGCGCTGCTCGACCCGCGCCTGGAGTCGGCGATGGAGGCCGCAGTCGGCACCTGGCCGCTGGGTGATGAAAGCTCGCCTGCGCGCTCCCACCGCCTGCGCGCGCTGCTCACCTCGCCCACAACCTCCTCGCGCACCTCCCAACGTCTGCTGGATCTGGGCATTCTCACGCGCACCGTCCCCGAGTTCGATCCTCTGGTCTGCCACGTCCAGCACGACGTCTACCACGTCTACACCACCGACGTTCACTCTCTGAAATGTCTGGAGCTCGGCCGCGAACTCCTCAACGGCGCGCCGGGTGCAGCCGGCCGCTGGCCCTTCTTCCGCTACGTCGCCTCCAGCATCCACGACGCCGAAGTCTTTCTGCTGGCCTGCCTCTTTCACGACATCGGCAAAAACCGCGGCGGCGATCACAGCCGCAAAGGTGCCGTCCTTATGGAGGCCATTGGCCCTCGCCTGGGTCTGGAGGCAGCCCAGGTCGATCTTCTGGCGATGCTCGTCCGCGAGCACCTCACGTTGAGCCTGACCTCGCGCCGCCGCGACCTCTCTGACCCACATGTCGTCGACGAGATCGCCGAACGCCTGGGCGATGTGGCCACCCTCAACCTGCTCACCGCCCTGACCTTCTGCGACATGTCCACGGTGGCCCCCGACGTGATGAACGACTGGAACGCCACCCTGCTCATGGAACTCTACCGTCGCCTGCGCGAGGCGCTTGAGCAAGGCGATGAGCGCCACCGCGCCGATCCACGCGGACTTCGGCGCATTCGCCAGCGCCTGGAGCGCCGCATCCAGGATCTGAGCGACTGCCCGATGGAAGACATCGATCTCGACACCTTCCTCAATGATCTTCCCCAGGAGCATCTTCTGCACGCCGAGCCCGACGCCCTGGCCCGTCAGCTCGCCGCCTACACCCGGGCCCGCCGAAACGATGTGGAAACCCGCATCCAGGGCGTCGCCGTCGAGCTTGCACCGCTGCCCGAGCGCGGCATCACCGAGATCATCGTCTCCACCGTCGACACCCCCGGTACCCTGGCCCGCATCGCCGGCGCCCTCTCCAGCGCCGGCGTTAACATCATGGCCGCCGACATCGTCTCCACCGCCAGCGGGCGCACGCTCGACATCTTCCACATCGCCCACTTCAACCCGGCCGCTCTGCCGGTCTCGGAGCCCCGCGCCGTCGATGATCCGCGCCGCCTTGAGAAGATCACCTCCCGCATCATCGATGTGCTCGAAGAACGCCTCGACGTCGACGAACTCCTCCAGCAACGCTTCGACGAGCGACGCCTCACACCCCGCCCCATCCCGCAGGTTCCCACCGAGGTGCGGGTCGTCGAACACGCCAGCGAACTCTTCACCGTCATTGAAGTTCGCGCCCCCGACCGCCTGGGCCTGCTCTACCAGATCACCCGCGCGCTCTGGGAGGCCGGTGTCGAAACCCGCGTCAGCCGCATCGACTCGCTCGGAAGTCAGGCCATCGACAACTTCTACGTCGAGGAAGCCCACGGCGGAAAACTCTCCGCCAAGCGCAGCGCCGAGGTCGTTGCCGCCATCGAAGACGCCTTAAGTCGGCTGCCTGAGAACTGAGGCAACGCCCTTATCACCTGGCCTCATCGGTTGCCGGCCTTGCCCTGCGACGGCTGCCCGCTTAGCCTGCGGACGGCACCATCGCCCCACGCACCACCCGCACTCCTTTGGTTTTCGGAGGCCCTATGAAGCTCGACGAAGCGATCGACAGCTACCTCTTCCATCTCAAAGTCGAGCGTAACCTCGCCGAAAACACGATCCTGGCCTACAGCAACGATCTAAGCCAGTTTGTCGACTTCCTCACCGACGCCGAGAGCGACGCCCCCCGCCCCAGCCCCGATATCGAGGCGATCAGCGACGCCGACATCAGCGCTTTCCTCGCCCACCAGCTCGGCGAATCGGTGAAGACGCGCACGATCTCCCGAAAACTCTCCAGCGTGCGGGGGCTCTTCAAATTCTTGCGCCGCAACCAGACGCTCGAACGCGACCCCACCGCCCACGTCGACGCCCCCAGCTACGGCACCCGCGTCCCCACTGTGCTCACGCTCGATGAGGTCGAAGCCCTGCTAAACGCCCCCGACCGCTCCAGCCCCGAGGGTCTGCGCGACTGGGCCATGCTGGAGGTCCTCTACGCCACCGGCCTGCGCGTCACCGAGCTCGTCACCCTGCTCATTCGCGAGGTCGATTTGAATGCCGGCTACGTGCGCGTGGTCGGCAAAGGATCCAAACAACGCGTGGTGCCCCTTGGTGAGGTTGCAATCGAGGCGCTCGCTGAGTATGAGGACCAGGCGCGTGGCCAACTTCTGGCCAACGCTGGCGGACCCGGCGCCTCACCGGCGCTCTTTGTCACCCGCCGCGGCGGTGCCATGACCCGCCAGGCCTTCTGGAAGAACATCAAACGCTACGCCGAGCTCGCCGGCATCGACAAACCCATCAGCCCGCATAAGCTGCGCCACAGCTTCGCCACCCACCTGCTGGAACGCGGAGCCGACCTGCGCATCGTGCAGGCCCTGCTCGGTCACGCCGATATCAACACCACCCAAATCTACACCCACGTGGCCCGTGAGCGCCTCAAACGCCTCTACGACGACCACCACCCGCGAGCCTGACTCGCCACACACGCCATGAAGAGCGCCCCCGGCGGCCCCCGCGCCGCAGACAACGCCCAGGTCCCCCCTGAGCTTCGCCTCGATCTGCCGAGCTACCAGGGCCCGATGGATCTTCTCCTCGACCTGATCCGCGAGCACGAAGTCGACATCTTCGACATTCCCATCGCCCTGATCACCGCCGAGTACCTGCGCTACCTCGACCAGCTCCAGGCCCTCGATCTTACCGTCGGCGGGGAGTGGCTGGAGATGGCCGCCACCCTGGTCTACATCAAGTCTCGCACCCTCCTTCCTCCCGACCCCGAAGAGGAAGACGACGAACTCGGCCCCGATCCCCGCGAAGAGCTGGTGCGCCGCCTCATTGAGTATCAAGTCTTCAAATGGGCCGCCGAACAACTCGACGATCGCCCCCAGCTTGAGCGCGACTTCTTTCTGGCCGCCCCCAAAGCACGCGAAGAACGCAAGCAGGTCGGCCCCCCGAAGTTGCGCGAAGCCGACATCTCCGACCTTGTCGACGCCCTGCGCCGCGTCATCGAAAAGCAACGCGAAGAGCCGACCTGGGCCTACGAAATCACCCGCGAAAAACTCACCCTGCGCGGCATGGTCCTGGAAATCTCCTCGATCCTGCGTGATGAGCCCCGCATCTCCTTTGAGTCCCTCTTCAGCGAAGGCCGCCTGACCCGCCACCGCGTCGTCACCACCTTTCTGGCCCTCCTGGAGATGACGAAGTTGCGCATGATCAAGCTCTTCCAATCTCGCCTGGGCGGACCTGACACCCTCATCATCGAGCGCGCCGTCATCGACATCGTCGAAGTCAGCCAGACGCTTGAGTTTTACGACAGCACACCATGACTGAGATCCTCGACGAACAGACCACGCGCGCCCGTGTCGAAGCCCTGCTGCTTGCAGCCGAAGAGCCCCTCTCGCTCGACCGCTTCCGCGACGCGCTGCCCGCCGCTTCGGCCGAAGCCCTCCACAAAGTGCTCCGCGCGCTGGAGCTTGAATACGCCGGCCCCCACCGCGGCATCCACCTGGTGCGCATGTCCGGCGGTTACCAGCTTCGCACCAACCCCGATCCCGAGATCGGCCAGGCGATCCGCAAACTTTTTGAGACCCGCCCGGTGCGTATCTCGCGGGCGGCGATGGAGGCTCTGGCCATCATCGCCTACCGCCAGCCTCTGACCCGCGCCGAGATCGATGAGATTCGCGGCGTCAACTCCTCCGGTGTCCTTCAGACCCTCCAGGAGGTTCAGCTCATCGAAGTCGTCGGACGCCTCGACGACATCGGAAAACCCAACCTCTACGGCACCACCCCCCGCTTCTTAGACTTTTTCGGCCTGGAGAGTATCGGCGAGCTTCCCACCCTGGAAGCCAGCGAACTTCAGGCTCTTATTGAGATGCACAACCAGCTCGAAGATCCCGAGGCCGACGTCGAGATCGACCACGCCCCCGACGAGCTTGCTCCCCTTTCTGACGACCAGGAATAGCCCGGCCCGCCTCGAAGTTGGCCCGCCTGAACCCGTCGCCTCACCCCGATCCTTTGCGATCTGCCTGACCCGGAATACCTGTTATGGCCCAAGAAATGCGCGTCCAGAAGTTTTTGTCCAAAGCCGGCGTCTGCTCCCGGCGCAAAGCCGAAGAGCATATGCTCGCCGGCCACATCAAGATCAACGGCAAGGTCTGCAAAGAGCTCGGCACCCAGGTCGACCCCTCTCGCGACACCGTCGAGTTCCAGGGCTCGGTGGTGCGCCTGCCCGAGAGCTACATCTATGTCTTGCTCAACAAGCCGGCCAACTACATCACCTCGCTCACCGACCCGGAGGGCCGCCCGGTCGTCGTCGATCTTTTGCCGGCCTCCATGCCGCGGGTCTGGCCGGTCGGCCGCCTGGACTGGGACAGCGAAGGCCTGCTGCTTTTGACCAACGACGGCAAGCTCACCAACCTCCTCACCCACCCCTCCCACGAGGTCGCCAAGACCTACGCCGTCAAGGTCCGTGGCCTGCTCACCGAGAGCAGCCCCGAGCTTGAAACGCTGCGCACCGGCGTGGAGATCGGTGAGGGCGAGGTCACCGCGCCGGCCCAGGTCCGCCTGATTCGGGATAACGGGCGCAACACCTGGCTGGAGATCGTCATTCGCGAGGGCAAAAACCGCCAGATTCGTCGCATGCTCGAAGCCATCGAGCGCCCCGTCATGAAGCTGCGCCGCATCTCCATCGGACCGCTCACCATCGACGGCATCGCCTCGGGCACCTTCCGCTCGCTGACCCACGCCGAGGTCCTCGACCTCTACGGCGAAGTCGAAGCCACGATCCCCGAGCGGGCGCAGCTCTCCAAACGTGCCCAGAAACGCGAGCGCGAAGCCATCGACCGCGGCGATCTCCCCGATCACCGCGCTAAAAAGCGCAAAAACCGTAACAAATAAGCTCTTCGCATCTTTCTTTCACAATGCTGCTTGACACCTACCGGCCCCTCCCTTAGGTTCCGCCTCCCTGGGACGCAGAGGGTGTCGATGTCAGACAGCCTTGATGCGGGGTGGAGCAGCCAGGTAGCTCGTCGGGCTCATAACCCGAAGGTCACAGGTTCGAATCCTGTCCCCGCTACTTACAATTGAATCGTCAGCCCTTGTGGGGTGCTGACATGTGATGCGGGGTGGAGCAGCCAGGTAGCTCGTCGGGCTCATAACCCGAAGGTCACAGGTTCGAATCCTGTCCCCGCTACTCGAAACACCAGGTCTGGCACATGCATCATTGCCAGCCTTGATGCGGGGTGGAGCAGCCAGGTAGCTCGTCGGGCTCATAACCCGAAGGTCACAGGTTCGAATCCTGTCCCCGCTACTTGTTACACAAAGGTCGGCACTTAGAACGTAAGAGGCTGACCGTGATGCGGGGTGGAGCAGCCAGGTAGCTCGTCGGGCTCATAACCCGAAGGTCACAGGTTCGAATCCTGTCCCCGCTACTCCAGAGAAAAGCGCGTCTCATTCGAGACGCGCTTTTCTCGTTCTTGCCCCCCTACCCGGCTCAATCTCGCAACTTCTTGCCCGTCTTGAGCAGCCACAACGCCAGCCCACCAAAGATCACGTTGAGCACAAGCAACAACACCGCTCCCTGCCACACCGACACATCCGAGACGCCCACCATCCCGTAACGCACCCCGTTGACCATGTAGAGCACCGGATTGAAGAGCGAGACGCTATCCCAGGGCGCCGGCAACATCTCGATCGAATAAAACACCCCGCCCAGAAAGGTCAGCGGCGTGATCAGGAAGTTGGGCAAAAGGTTAATATGATCAAAATCCTCGCCCAGGATCGCGACCACCACCCCGATGAACGCAAAGGCCATCGAGGTCAGCACCATAAACACCAGCGCCACAGGCACCGAATAGAAGGGTGAGGCCCCCATCAACCAGGCCACGATCCAGATGATGGACCCGATGAGCATCGCCCGCACCATCGCCGCAGCCACATACGCCCCCAGAAACTGCACGTAGGTCAGCGGCGTCACCAGAAGATCCACGATGGTGCCGTGTACCTTGGTAATGAAGAGCGAAAACGCCGAGTTGATATACGCATTGGTGATCAACGCCAGCATCACAAGCCCCGGCACCAGAAAGTCCACGTAGGGCACACCGCGGATCTCCTGGAGTCGGTCGCCCAGCGAATACCCGAACACCAGAAAATAGAGCATCGTCGTGATCACGGGGCTGATCACCGTCTGGCCGGCGATCGTCCAGAAGCGCAAAATCTCCTTATAGAAGAGCGTCCACGCCCCGATGAGCTGGCGCCCCTGAGCCACCTCCCTACTACGCGCGATCTTCTCCAACGCCGCCTGCCGCGCTGCCTTACGCCCCTCCTCCGGCGTGCTCTCTCGCCTGTCGTGACTCGCGCTCATGACGCCCCCTTCGACGACGCGTCGGCATCTTCGTGAAGCACCTCCCGGAAGATCGACTCCAGGGAGCTCCGCCCTCCCTCCACCGACACAATCGACGCGCCAGCTCCCACCAGAGTCTTCAACATATAGTCGACCTCTTCGCCCCCCTCCTCGTCGCCACCGGCCCGTGTGTCATTCAACCGGAGGGTCCGCCCCTGCACCTCCACGTCATGCTGCCCCAACGCCTCCAGCACCGCCGCCGAAGGGGCCTCGCGCAGCTGCACCTCCACATGACGCCGACCGAACTTCTCCATCAACGCCTCGCGCTCATCGACGCGCAGCAACCTCCCCCGATTGATGATCCCCACGCGGTCGGCCAACTTCTCGGCCTCCTCCAGATAATGCGTCGTGAGCACGATCGTGGTGCCCCGCGACCGCAACGCTTCGACATAGCCCCAGAGCTCATCACGCAGCTCCACGTCTACGCCAGCCGTCGGCTCGTCTAAGAAGAGCACCACCGGGTCGTGCATCAACGCCTTACAGATCATCAGGCGACGCTTCATTCCCCCCGAGAGCCAGCGGGTGTTGGCGTCGGCCTTCTCCAGGAGCGAGAACTGGTCGAGCAGCGCGTCGATCTCATCGCGCGTGGGTTTGACGCCAAAGTACCCCGCCTGAAACTCCAGCACCTGACGCACCGAAAAGAACGCATCCCAGTTGAGTTCCTGCGGCACAAGCCCCACCATCCGACGTGTCACCCGGTAGTTACTGACCACATCGAGCCCGGCCACCTTAACCTGCCCCTCAAACCCGGTGATAAGCCCGGTGATGCAGCCGATCATCGTCGTCTTGCCCGCCCCGTTTGGCCCGAGCAACGCAAAGATCTCCCCGGGCTCAATCCTTAAGCTCACATCATCAACCGCGCGTAACGCACCGTAGCGTTTGGTCAGCCCGTTGAGCTCGACCACCGCTTCCATCGCTTGCTCACCATCACTCACTGCGTCACCATCCTTCGGGTTGCGGATCGCACCTGTATCCCGCAACCCCATCATCGAAACATCACTCCAGCCCCTCAACGACTCGCCGGGATCGTGATCACAATCACCGCTCGCGCAAGCGCGCTGGCCAAATTGACAGTATTTTGCCGGGCTTGATACCCTCCCGGAAAGAATTTGCTTCCCACATCCAGGCGTACGACAATCGCTCGACCTCATACCCGGGTCTTCCCCCAGCTGATCGTCCGGTGACCGGCTCAGGTCGCCCCCCCTGGTGGTAGATCCCCCTCTGCACGGCAAACACACATGTCCAAAGAACGCATCGGAGAGCTGCTCGTCCGCGAGAATCTCGTCTCGCCATCTCAACTCAAGCAGGCCCAGGACCGCTCCAAGCGCGATGGCAGTCGCCTGGGATATGAGCTCACTCGCCTCGGATTTGTGGAAGAGGGCGAGCTGACCTCCTTTTTGAGCCGCCACTTCGGCGTGCCCTCGGTCAGCCTGGCCGAGATCGAGGTCCCCGAGAACATCATTCAGCTCATCCGCAAAGAAGTCGCGGTGCGCCACCAGTGTTTGCCCATCAACCGCAGCGGCGCCACGTTGGTGGTGGCGATGGCCGATCCGTCGAATATCTACGCCATCGACGACCTGAAGTTCATGACCGGCTACAACATCGAGGTGGTCGTCGCCAGCGAGTCGGCCATTGAGCAGGCCATCTATCGCTATTATGGCGGCGAGGAGAGCGCCGGGATCGACTACGACGCCATCCTCGGTGAGCTCGACCTCGACGACGTCGATTACGTCGAAGAAGAAGACGCCGCCGACGTCAACGATCTGGCCCGCGCCAGTGAAGACGCCCCGGTCATTCGACTGGTCAACCACATCCTGGTCGACGCCATCAAACGCGGCGCCAGCGACATCCACATCGAGCCCTACGAAAAAGAGTTCCGTGTGCGCTTCCGCGTCGACGGCGTGCTCCAGGAGGTGATGCGCCCTCCCCTTAAGCTCAAAAACGCCATCACCTCGCGCCTCAAGATCATGAGCAACCTGGACATCGCCGAGCGGCGACTTCCCCAGGACGGTCGTATCAAGCTGAAAATGGGCCGCAACAAAGAGATGGACTTCCGCGTCAGCGTCCTGCCGACCCTCTTTGGCGAAAAAGTCGTCATGCGACTGCTCGACCAATCCAACCTTCAGCTTGATATGACCAAGCTGGGCTTTGACGAAAAAGCCCTCAAAGTCTTCCTCGACTCCATTCACCGCCCCTACGGCATGTGCCTGGTCACCGGCCCGACCGGTTCCGGCAAAACGACCACGCTCTACTCCGCGCTCAGCGACCTCAACAAAGTCAGCGAAAACATCTCCACTGCCGAAGATCCGGTTGAGTTCAACCTCGCCGGCATCAACCAGTGTCAGATGCATGAGTCGATTGGCCTGAACTTCGCTGCCGCCCTGCGCTCCTTCTTGCGCCAGGACCCCGATATCATCATGGTCGGCGAGATCCGCGACTTCGAGACGGCCGAGATCGCCATTAAGGCCGCCCTCACCGGCCACATGGTGCTGAGCACGTTGCACACCAACGATGCGCCCAGCACGATCAGCCGACTGCTCAACATGGGCATTGAGCCCTTCCTGGTGACCGCCTCACTCAACGTGGTCGTCGCCCAGCGTCTGGCACGCCGGATCTGCCCCGACTGCAAAGAGGTCTACAACGTCCCGCGCGAAACGCTCGTCGAGATGGAGGTCCCCGAGGAGTGGCTCGACCGCCCGGTCTACCACGGCGCCGGATGCTCCTCCTGCGGCGAAACAGGCTACCGCGGCCGCGTCGCACTCTACGAGGTGCTCGGCATGAACGACGCCATCAAGGACTACATCCTGCAGGGCTACTCGACCGCCGAGCTTAAGGCTGAGGCGATTCGCTTAGGAATGAACACGCTTCGCCGCGCCGGCATCATCAAGATGTTCGAAGGCGTCACCACCCCCGAAGAGGTCGTGCGCAACAGCGCTCCGGACCGCTAATGTTGTAAGCCCATTGTCCCCTCGCAATCGTTGCGCTGATCTTACTCCCCCCCCTCGTCCCGAGAGCTCTATGGCTAACCTGCACCAGCTTCTGAAGATCATGGTCGATAAGAACGCCAGCGATCTTCACATCACCGTGGGAGCCCCTCCGCAGCTTCGCATCGACGGCTCGCTTGTGCCGCTCAAAACCTCGAAGCTCTCGCCAACCGAGACCCGTCAGCTCTGCTACAGCGTGCTTACCGACAAGCAGAAGCAGGGGTTTGAGACCGACAACGAGCTCGACCTCTCCTTTGGCGTCAAAGGGCTGAGCCGCTTCCGCGGGAACATCTTCATGCAGCGCGGCGCGGTCGCGGGTGTTTTTCGTAAGATCCCCTTTGAGATTCTGAGCTTCCAGCAGCTGGGCCTCCCCCCGGTCATCGGCTCCTTTGCCGAAAAGCCCCGGGGCCTGGTGCTTGTGACCGGCCCTACCGGCAGCGGTAAGTCCACATCGCTCGCCGCCCTTATCGACAAGATCAACGTCGAGAAGCGCCTGCACATCCTCACCATCGAAGATCCGATCGAGTATCTGCACCCGCATAAGAACTGCCTGGTTAACCAGCGCGAGGTCGGCGCGGACACCGGCGGGTTTAAAAGCGCGCTGCGCTATGTCCTTCGGCAGGACCCCGACGTCGTGCTCATCGGTGAGCTTCGTGACCTGGAGACGATCGAGGCTGCGCTGACCATCAGTGAGACCGGCCACCTGGCGCTGGGCACCCTGCATACCAACGGCTGCGTGCAGACGATCAACCGCATCATCGACGTCTTCCCCTCCCATCAACAGTCGCAGATCCGCGCCCAGCTCTCCTTTGTGCTCGAAGGCGTCATCAGCCAGCAGCTGATCCCGCACGCCTCCGGCCGCGGACGCGCGCTGGCCACCGAGGTGCTTGTGCCCACCCCGGCAATCCGCAACCTGATCCGCGAAGATAAGATCCACCAGATCTACAGTTCCATGCAGGTTGGCCAGTCGCGAAGCTTTATGCAGACGATGAATCAGTCTCTTTTCTTGCTTATCCGCGATCGACAAATCACAGTCGAAGATGGTCTGGCACGATCCAACGACCCTGAAGAACTCCGTACCATGCTTGAGCAGGGCGGCGCCGGAAACTCCGGTGGCGGCTCCGGCCCCCGTAACCGCAGCTCTTCAATCCGATACACCTGAGCGAGCCGCTCGGCCCCTCCGGGGCCAGGCGACTTGCACCGAGTCATACCATCGCGTCTGAGGTGAGCAATGCCTGTCTTTGTCTGGGAAGGAACCAACCGCTCCGGCGAAGCCCGTAAGGGGCAGATGAACGCCAGCAACGCCGAAGAGGTTGAGCAGCGTCTTCGCCAGCAGGAGATCAACGTCTCCAGGGTGAAGAAGAAGGCCTCCAAGAGCTTCAATTTCAAGGGGGTCTCGCGCGTTCCTCAAGACAACCTGGTGATCTTCACCCGGCAGTTCGCCACCATGATCGACGCCGGCCTGCCGCTGGTGCAGTGCCTGGAACTGCTCGGCTCGAACGAGCCTCATAAGGGCTTCCAGCGCATCATCGCCGAGATCCGCAAAGATATTGAGTCCGGCTCCACCCTCTCCGACTCCATGGCGAAACATCCCGGCGCGTTCGACAACCTCTACGTCAGCCTGGTGGCTGCCGGCGAGGTCGCCGGTATCCTCGATACGGTCATGAACCGCCTGGCCATGCAGATCGAGAAGTCCCAGAAGCTGCGTCGGCGCATCAAAGGGGCCTTCACCTACCCCACCATCGTTATCGTCATCGCGATCGTGATCCTCATCGGCATGCTCTACAAGATCATCCCGACCTTCGCCGCGATGTTTGCCGATATGGGCGGCGGCGCCGAGCTCCCGGCCCCGACGCGTTTTGTCATGGCGCTCTCGGAGTTCGTGCAGGCCTACTTCCTCTACATCGTCGGCAGCCTGATAGGCGTTGGCGTCACCGTCAAAACGCTGATGGGCTACCAGCCTACCCGCGCGGTGATCGACGACCTGCTCCTCAAAGTTCCCGTCTTCGGCGACCTTCTGCAGAAGACCGCCGTCGCGCGCTTTACCCGCACCCTGGGCACCATGGTCTCCTCCGGCGTTCCCATCGTCGACAGTCTGGAGATCGTGGCTAAAACCGCCGGCAACATGACCATCCAGAAAGCCATCTTTTACGTGCGCGAACGCATCAGTGAGGGCCAGAACATGGTCGACCCGCTGATGGAAACCGGCATCTTCCCCAAGATGGTCGTGCAGATGATCGGCGTCGGTGAAGCTACCGGTGCGCTCGACACCATGCTCAACAAGATCGCCGACTTCTACGAAGATGAGGTCGACGTGGCCGTCGAAGGCATGACCGCGCTCATTGAGCCCATCATGATGGTGGGCCTGGGCGGGATGGTCGGGGGAATGCTCATCTCGATGTACCTGCCGATCTTCGAGATGGCCGGTAATATCCAGCAATAATTCCGGCTCCCCCACCGCCTCCTATGCCATCGACGCGCGACCGACAGCGCGACCGCCTCAAAGGCCTGCTGGTCTTTCGGGCAGTCCTGGTCACACTCTTTCTGGGCAGCGCGGTGGCGCTCGATGTGCGCACCTTTGCGAGCGTATCGGAGCCGCGAAATCTCACGCTGCTCGGCCTTATTGTGGGCACCTACGCGCTCACCATCGCCCACGGTCTGGCACTGCGTCAGCGGCTCAAGCCTCAGACACTGGCCTGGGCGCAGATCCTGGGCGACCTGGGCGTAACCACCATCCTGGCGCTGGTCTCCGGAGGCTTCGACAGCCTCTTTCTCTTTTTCTTCCATCTTACCATTATCAACGCCGCGATCGTGCTGGGTCGAGCGGGAGGGCTTGTCGCTTCGGGCCTCACAGTGCTCTCGCTGAGTTACCTGGCGTTGGTCAGCGCCGGCATCCTGCCCCACCCCATTTTAAGTGAGCCACCGGCGCTGCAGGCCTGGCGCACGATCGCCTACGAGGTCGTCGTTAACAGCGTCGGCGGCATCATGATCGCCGTGCTCGCTGGCCACCTGGCCGAGCGCCTTGGCGAGGCCACCGAAGCTCTGCAACGCCGCGACATCGACCTCCAGGAGCTGCGCGCGCTCAACGAGCATATCTTAAGCAGCCTCTCCAGCGGCCTGCTCACCGTCGACGGACGCGGCAACGTGATTTTTATGAACCGCGCCGCCGAGGAGATCACCTCCTGGACCTCCAAACACGTGCTCGGCCGCGCGCTCAGCGAACTTTTCCCAAACCTCGCCGACGCCGCACTGGGCCCCCACTTCGGCAAAGATCCGCGCCTGGAAAGCACCTTTACACGCCCTGACGGGAGCCAGGTGCACCTGGGCTTCTCCGTCTCCCCCCTGCGCAACTCCGAGTCGGTTGAGGTCGGACGCATCATCATCTTCCAGGATTTGAGCGACATCCGAAAACTCGAAGAGCAGATGAAACGCTCCGAACGCCTGGCCGCCGTCGGCCAGCTCTCGGCGGCGATTGCTCACGAGATCCGCAACCCCCTGGCCTCCATCAGCGGCTCGGTGGAGATGCTGCACGCCGATGAGGCCATCGATGATGAGAACCGCCTCCTGATGGACATCGTCCTGCGCGAAGTCGATCGCCTCAACGGCCTCATCACCGACTTCCTGGCCTACTGTCAACCCAGACCCCTGCGTGCCGAGCGCCGCGATCTTCGCGAACTTCTCGAAGAACTCCTCCACCTCTACCGCTCCCAGGCCGAACGCGATCGCATCCACCTCGACGTGGACCTCATCCCACAGTCCGAGCCTGTCGAAGCGATGGTCGACGCTGAGGCGCTGCGCCAGATCCTCTGGAACCTGCTTATCAACGCAGGCGATGCCGTACGTTCACGTGCTCCCGAAGACCGCCAGGTACGCGTCGAGCTAAACGCAACGACGTTAGGCCAGCAGCCAGCATGGGTTATCGCCATTGAAGACAGCGGCGCAGGCGTCGCATCGGATCTTCGCGACCGCATCTTCGAGCCCTTCTTCACCACCAAAGACCACGGAACGGGGCTGGGCCTCGCCACAAACTTCCGCCTGGCCGAGTCCCACGGCGGCCGCATCAGCGTGGAGGCTCCCCTCCACTTGAAGGGCGCCCGATTTGAGCTGGTGATCCCGGCTGCTACCGATTCCCCCCCCGAGTCGAACCCACGTCTCCCTTCCCCTGAGGCCGTGGAAGAGGCATCCTGAGGAAGACCTCGTTTCGTACTTTTACAATACGGCCCCTCAAGCTCATGAGCGATCCCGCAACCGACAGTCCGGCGCGCGCCGATCTTCCCATCCTCGTCGTCGATGATGAACGCAGCATGCGTGAGTTTCTCACCGTCATGCTCAAAAAGGAGGGGCACACCGTGGAAGTCGCCGCCTGCGGCGAGGACGCCACCGCCCGCATCGACGCTGGCGAGCGTTTTAAACTGGTGATGACCGATCTGAAGATGCCCGGCATCGGCGGACTTGATGTGCTGCGCGCCATCAAAGCCGCCCAGCCCTCCTGCCAGGTCATCGTGATGACCGCCTACGCCACCGCCGAGACCGCCCTCTCGGCCATCAAGCTCGGTGCCTACGACTACATCACCAAGCCTTTTAAGATCGCGGAGGCGCGCGTGGCGGTAGACCGCGCGCTCGAGAAGTTCGCGCTCGTCAGCGAGAACCTCTACCTTCGCGACGCCCTCGATCATCGCCAGGGCCTGGGGCAACTTATCGGCACGTCCCGCGCGATGCAGCGCGTCTTCCAGATGATCCGGCGCGTCGCCCCCACCCGCACCACCATTTTGATCCATGGCGAGTCGGGCACCGGCAAAGAGCTCGTCGCCCGCGCCATTCACGACTTAAGCGCCAACGCCGAAGGGCCTTTTTTGCCCATCAACTGTGGTGCCATCCCCGAAAACCTCATTGAGAGCGAGCTCTTCGGCCATAAAAAAGGCGCCTTCACCGGTGCCCACGCCGACAAAGAAGGCCTCTTTGTGGCCGCCTGCCAGGGCACGGTCTTTCTCGACGAGGTTGGCGAGCTGCCGCCATCGGTGCAGGTCAAACTTCTGCGGGTGTTGCAGGAGCGCAAGGTGCGCCCGGTGGGCGACGCCGCAGAGCGCGAGGTGACATGCCGCATTGTGGCGGCTACCAACCGCGACCTTCGCCAGGAGGTGCAGGAGGGGCGTTTTCGCGAAGACCTCTACTACCGCCTCAGCGTCATCCCGGTAGAGATGCCGCCCCTGCGCGAGCGCGGCGGCGATGTGCAACTTCTGCTGGAACACTTCCTGCACCGCTACGCCGAAGAGATCGGCAACCCCATCGAAGGCATCGACGCCCGCGCCCTGGCGATCCTCACCGCGTATGCCTACCCCGGCAACGTGCGTGAGCTACAGAACATCGTCGAGCGCGCGGTCACCCTGGAAACCGGCGCGTTGATCACCCCCGAGAGCCTTCCCTACCACCTGCAGGAAGAGAGCTTCTCGCGGGTCGCCCGCCAGATCGATGTTCCCGAGGAAGGCGTCGATATGGAAAAGCTCGTCGAAGAGCTCGAGCGCAACCTCATCGCCCGCGCCCTGGAGCGCGCCGGCGGCGTCAAAACCGAGGCGGCGCGCCTGCTCAACATCAGCTTTCGTGCATTGCGCTACCGCCTCGATAAGTACGGCCTCAACGACGACTGAGTCGCAAACCCCCGCCATTCGCCACCTCAAGGAGCCCCACCATGCAGACCCTCTCCCAGCGCTTCTCAACGATCATTCAGGCCGCCGCCCGCGTGGATCGCCGCGGCATGACCCTGGTGGAGCTGATGATCGTCGTGGCGATCGTCGGCGTGCTCGCTGCCATCGGCGGCATGAGCTACTCCAAATACATTCGCCAGGGCAAAGTCACCCAGCTCAAGCAATACGCCATGGATGTGGCCCGCGGCCAGGAGCAGTTCCGCGCGCGCAACAACCGCTACTACCAGCCCGACTCCGACTATGCCTGGGATATGGCCGACGCCGACCGTCCGGAGTGGAACAACCTGCTGGAGTTCAACTCCAACGTCGCCCAGGGCATCACCATTATCGTGGAGGCCGACATCGGTGGGAACTGCACCATCTGCCCGGCCGGAGCCGAGCCTCAAGGGGTTGGCGCCGATAACAACCCCTGGTTCGCCGTGCTCGTCACCCAGGAAGAACTGGGTGGCGACGCCTACCAGGCCTTCTTCACGAACGACATGCCCGCTCCGATGGAGTTGATTCCCTGATGACCCGCTGTGGCATGGGTGACAAAAATTGTCACTCGCCCTGCCGCTCCACGTCACCCCCTCCCCTTTCATCGCGTGCCACTGCGGAACCCATCGCGCGTTACAAAATGCAAAAAAACCGCAACACTCCGGGCGAATCCGCGATTTCTGAACTTTTTTTGAATTTTTGTGAACCCATGGCAGGGTCTTTGCTCTACCCGGTGACGTCATCAAAGCACGACCCCTCACAACCCCACGCTGAAAGGAGCGACCATGTTGATGAAACTCCGCACCAACAAAAAAGGCTTCACCCTCGTTGAGCTGATGATCGTCGTCGCGATCATCGGTATCCTCGCCGCCCTCGCCATCCCGGCCTTCATCAAGTACATCAACCGCTCCAAGACCGCTGAGGCTGCCAACATCCTCTCCAACGTCTCCGGTGCGGCCAAAGGCTACTTTGAAGGCGACCAGACCTACTCGCTGGCAACTACGGGTGACCAGCCCTGGCACGTCGCTTCCACCGGTGGTGCTGTAGCCGATCGCGCGACCCGCCCCGGCATGCCGGTCGAACTCACTGACAAGGTATTCCCGGGTGGTTCCGCTGGCAGCTTCATTACCCATGACGAGTTCCCGATTGGAGGCGCCAAGGGGGTCCCGGACACCGACAACAGCGCTGCGCTCAACACTGCCGCCCTGCACAAGCTGAACCTGGTGCTCGAAGAGCCGACCTACTTCGGCTACCACATCCAGAGCACCGGCACCGGCGGCGACGCCACCTTCCAGGTCGCGGCCTGCCATGACTTCACCGGTACCACTGCGGCGACCACCACCTGCACCGAAGCCATCACCGACACGCACGCCGTCATCCTCGACTGCGAAGCCGACATCGAAGACGGCACCAACCTCGGCTCGACCTGCTTCCCCCCCTACACCCTCAACGAGTTCAAGTAAGACAGCTCGCTTGACCTGATGTAGGCTAACGAGCCACGGCCCCTTCACCGGGGCCGTGGCTCGTGTCGTTTCAGCCTTCTCCTCCCCGGTCTTGGTCTCACGATGCTGACTCCCCCCATTCGCAAAAGCCTGATCTTCAGCGCGCTTGTGCTCGGAGTGCTCGCCAATCTCCAACTGGGCTTGACGCTCAATCTGGAGAGCAACGCGCGCCGCTTAAGCCAGCCCTCGCGCTACGTATTGCCCTCGGCCGACACCATCGCCATCGCCGCGCTCAACCACCGTGCGGCTGCGGCCGATGTCGTCTGGGTCAACGCCCTGCTCTACGGCGCCGACCGCTTCACCCGTCGCCAGAGCGCCGAAGACGCCACCGACTACGCCAACACGATCATCGACCTCGATCCCCGGTTTAAGCCGGTCTACATGTGGCATCACGCCGCCCGCACGCAATCCTCATCTCGCGTCACCTATGACGATATCGCTGCGGCCAACGCCATCCTCAAACGTGGCCTGGAGGCGTTCCCCGACGAGTGGAAGTTCGCGCAGGCCATCGTCACCAACCACATCGGCCAACGCTACACCCGCACGCCCGAAGAGCATCTGGCCGATATGGAAGAGGCCTACACCTACGCCAGGCTCGGCAGTGAGATGGAAGGCGCGCCCGACGATATGATGATGCTGGCGACGAGCTTCCAGCGTCGCCTGGCCAAAGCACGCGCAGCGGTCAACGGCGACGACCCGGATGAGTCGCAGCTCGAAGCCTCCCCGGCCGAGATCGCGTATCTGATGAAGGGCTACTTTGCCGCGACTGACCCGGCCCGCCAGCAGTTTATGCTGCGCCAACTTTACGACCTGGGCGCCGGCGCCGAGCTGGTCGCCCGCATCGAAACCTACCGGCAGACCTTTGAGCGCGAGCATCAACGCCGCGCCTACCTGCCCCCCGACGTCTTTACACTGAGCGAGCCCGGGCTCTACCGTGCGCCCGGCACCCTTGAAGCCGCTGGCGAGTTCTAAAAGATCGACGAGCCCTACCTATGAGTGATGAGATCGTCCTCGACGTCCAGGACGTCGCCAAAACCTACCGCGTGGGCTTTTTCCGCAAACGCGTCGACGCCGTCAAAGCCGTGAGCTTTCAGATTCGGCGCGGCGAGATCTATGGGCTTGTGGGGCCCAACGGCGCGGGCAAGTCCACGACGATTAAGATGATCACGGGGCTTGTGCGCCCCGACCGCGGGCAGGTGCGCATCTTCGGGATGCCATCAACCCGGGTCGCCGCACGCGCCCGCATGGGCTTTCTTCCCGAGAACCCGAACCTCTACCCTCATCTGAAGGCCGGCGAGCTCATGCGCTTCTACGGAGGCCTCCTGGGGCTCAGTCGCAAGGAGTCTGATGCCCGCGCCGAACGCCTGCTGAATCAGGTCGGCCTTGGCCACGCGCTGGACCGCCCCATCTCGAAGTTCTCCAAAGGCATGAAGCAGCGCGCCGGCATCGCCCAGGCGCTCCTGGGTGACCCGGAGTTTGTCGTGCTCGACGAGCCCCAGTCCGGCCTCGACCCCATTGGCCGACGCGAGATTCGCGACCTGGTCGTCGACCTGCGGCGTCAGGGCAAAACGATCCTCTTCTGCAGCCACATCCTTCCGGATGTGGAAGACATCTGCGACCGCGTTACCCTGGTGCATCAGGGCGAAGTTCGCGAGACGGGGTATATCCACGAGCTGCTCAACCCCGATGTGCTGCGCTACGAGCTCTTCGCGCGCCGCTGGACCCCCGAGCTCACCGACACCCTGGGTGATCGGGTGCTGCAACGCTTCGATATTGGCGAGGTCAGCCGCGTCGACCTCCGGGGCGACATCGATCTGGAAGAGACGCTCGCGCTCATCGCCTCGGCCGGCGCCCGCGTGGAAAGTCTGCAACCGCAGAAACAACGCCTGGAAGACGTCTTTATCCGCGACACCACCGAGACCTCGGAGGCTCGCCCATGATCCGCACGCTGCGACAAGTCGACGCCTTCGCCCGCAACGCCCTTTTGGAGGGACTTCGCAACAAGGTGCTCTATGCGGTGCTCGTCGCCGCGCTCGCTGCCCTGGGCGCGGCAAGCGCCTTCGGCGCGCTGAGCCTGCATCAGGAAGAGCGCCTCTTTAACAACCTGGTCTTCGCCATCGGGCATCTCTTTCTGGTGGCGCTGGCGATCTACCAGGGGGTCAACGCGCTGCACCGCGAGATCGAGTCGAAGACGATCTTCACCGTGCTCTCCAAACCCGTCACCCGTGCGTCCTTTCTGGTCGGAAAGTTCGCGGCCAGCGTGGGCATCCTGGCGGTGTGCTGGGCGCTGATGTTTGGTGCCAAGGCTCTGACCGGGCTGGCGCTCGGCTATGAGATCGGCGCGCTGCATCTTGCCACCTACCTGGGATCGTTGATGCAGCTCGTGCTGGTGCTCGCGTTGGCGTTCTTCTTCAGCGCGTTCTCCGGGCCCCTCTTAAGCGCCCTCTTCACCTTCGGGCTCGTCGTGGTCGGAAGCCTCACCCCGCAGCTGGCCGACGCCTCGCGTCAGTTCGCCAATGAGGGCAACCCGCTTCACCTGATCCTCGATGTGGCCCTCTACGTGGTTCCTGATCTGGAGAAGCTCAACCTCTCCTATGAGCTCGCCACGGGCATTGAGGTGGGCTGGGGCTACCTCCTCCACGCGCTGCTCTACACAGGCGTGACCGCGGGGCTCTTGCTGGGCTTTGGCTACCTGATCTTCTCGCGCCGCGACTTCGCCTGAGCGCAGGCTTCGCGCGCGTCCCGAGAGCTTGCGAATCGGGGTGGGGTGTTTATCGTCGAGCCGTTCTTTTGCCTTATCGACGATGGAGATGCCCCATGCATGTGGAACACCGCACCACGATCACCGCTGAGCCCGACGCGGTCTTCGCCTTTATTCAGAGCCCTGAATACCACCAGGCACTTGTGCCGCGCCTTCATCTTGTGGAGGCCATTGAGCCCGTGAGCGAAGAGCGCGCGGAAGATGGCACGATCATGCGTGTCGCCCGCTACACCGCGCGCGCCGAGCTCCCCGGCGTTCTCAAACGTTTTGAGGCTAAGGCCCCGGACTTTGTGCATTGGGAGGAGCGCAGCCAGCTCAATCCCCTCACCTGCGAGCTGCGCTACGAGATCGTGCCGGAGATGCCCGAGCGCTGGCGAAGTTACTACGCCAATCAGGGCACCCTTCGCGTCGAGCCGCACGCCGGAGGCACCGAGAGCATCGTGGTACAGCACCTGGAGTTCAGCGTCTCCGTTCCCGGGCTCTCGCTCTTTATCGGTAAAGCGTTGCGCTCCGAGATCACCCGGATCTTTGACGCCCAGGGCACTGTGCTTCGCGACCATTTCGACACGAACGCCTGATTCGCCTTCCCGCCCCGGCAACTGACACAAAAAAGCCCCGACTGAGCCAGGCTCAGTCGGGGCTTTTTGATGCTTGCTTTCACCTCTCACCAACCCGGCGCCCCGAAGGTCGCCGAGCTCGGTGAGGCTCAGGCGCGATCAGCGCTGGATGCTGGCACCCAGGGCATCGAACACGAAGCGGCTCATGTCCATCTTGGCCACGACGTTATTCAGCTGCTCCTCGCGGACTTCCGCGTACTCGCGAGCATCTTCGTACGCCGGCGTACCCGGGGTGGCATCTTCCAGCAGCTGCTGGCCGAAGTGGTACTCCGCCAGAAGCTCATTGGCGCGGTCGATCATACGACCCGACACCGAGCGACCCTCGACATCAGCCGACTGGTAGACCTGACCGGTGACCGGGTGGATGAACTCCTTGACCTGAACGTTCGGCCCGAAGGGCTGGTTCTGACCGTTGGTCACACCGATCTTGAGGTAGTGCGCGAAGTCCACGTAGCGGTCTTCCCAGGTCGAGTTGTAGATGAGGCCACCGACCATCATGTTGAACTCGTGGTTGATAGACTGCGGGGTGAAGATGCGCGGCATCCCTTCCTGCGGGTTGCTCAGGCCAAGGCCGAAGCTCGACGCGGAGATCGGGCGGGGATCGTCGTACTTACCGTTGTCGATGACACCACCGTACGCCGAGTAGTCACCCAGGAGCACACCTTCGAGCATGCTGAGCATTTCATCCTTGAAGACCGTCCAGAACGAGAGGTTCGTGGCGCGGAAGTCGGTGAAGAAGGTGCTCTGCGCGAAGTTGGCGTTGATGTCGAAGATCGACTGCGAAGCAACCATCTTGTCGATGTAGGTACCGACGCGGTCGATGCGGTAATCGTACTCATCGGTGAACCCGAAGTTGTAGTGGTTACCGATACCCTTCGGAATGTCGATGTACTCGTCACACTCACCGTATTCGGCGTGGTACTGGGCCGGCAGGTAGGTGTTGTTGAGATCGAAGTACCAGCCGTCATCCAGACGGGAGTTGGCCGGCTCGTACTTGCAGAAGCGGCCCGGCTCCGCCATCGCCATCACTTCGTTGTAGAAGTTGAAGGTGTCGATCGACGCCGTCAGCAAGTCATCGGTGTAATCACCCAGGTTATAGAAGCGGTAGAGGCCGTAGTAACGGAAGGGCTCCTGCGCCATCTGGAAGGTCGAGTACACGCGGTTGATGTAGTTGCTGTAGTTCTCGTAGCCACGGCTGATGTGGTGACGACGGTAACGCCAGAAGGTCTGCAGCGCGCGATAGGTATCGAAGCTGTGGTTGACGATCTCACGCTGGTTGGCACCGAAGTCCCAGATGGAGCAGTTGAGGATTCCGCCGCGGAATTCATCCGAGCAGAACTCGTAAGCCACGGAGCGGTCCAGGTTGGGCTGGTTCTCGCGGTTCAGGTCAAAGTTGGCCCAGTTACGGGTGTTGGCCTGAATCCCCTGACGACGACGCTCCTTGGCCTCGTTGATGGTCATGTAGCTACGGCCGTTGATCAGGATATCGATCCCCTGAGCGTAAACCGCCGGGTCAATGGTACCGGTAGCGGGCGCGCCGGCCAGGATGCGCGGCATCTGCTTGTAGTCACTCAACCAGGCCTGTTGCTCAAGCTGGTTGGGCAGCTGCACCGAATCATCCCAGGTCTCGACGACTTCGGCATAGGCAAACGCGATGGCAGCGTAGTCGTACTTACCAAGACCCTGGAAGCGGCCGGTGAGGTCACCGGTATAATCCATGACGCTGGCGAGCTGGTATTCGGCCTGGCTGGCGTAGTCGACGTCTTTGCCGATGATCTGCTCGGCGAGTTCGCCCTGGAGGCTGTGGGCCTGCTCACGGGTGATGGTGCCGTCAACGACAGCCTGCTCGATGTGCCAGTACTCGTCGTGGAAGTTCAGCGCATCGGTGCTCGCCGAGAAGTTGTGACGAAGGCCCACGGTGTGGCCGATCTCGTGGAGCTGCGTACCGATGAACATCTTGTTCATGAAGTACTCAATGATGTCCGCGCGGCTCTTGCCTTTGAAGTAGTCGGCGGCACCACGGTAGGTGACCAGCATCTCTGCCGAACGGGTCAGCGAGTCGTAGGTCATGATGCTGCGCTCAGCGAGCATGCGGTCACGCTGCTCGACACGCGCGAAGGTGTGACGCGGGGTGTGCACGTCGATGTAGGCCTGGTGAAGCTGCTCGTCGTTGAACGAGGGGCCGAAGCGCTCACGCGCGGTGGCTTCAATCGCCATCGCCGTCTCAACGTCACGCATCAAGAAGTTCTTGACCGAGGGGCTCTGCAGAAACTCCACCATACGCTCGTCCTGCGCGTCGAGCTTCTCGCTGGCCATCGAGACGATGTCCGCTTCGCGCTGGATGCGATCTTTGCCGTGGGCAAGGATGAAGTCGTGAAGCTCATTGACCTCGGGACGCTCATGCAGGCCGACCTTGCTGGTCTGCGAGGGATTGACGCCCGAGCGACGCGCCATCTCTTCTTTGGCTTCCGGCGTCAGGTTGAAGCGGCGGCTGGCCGTATCACTGTCGTGGAAGAGGTCGCGGCGAATCTGGGTGCCGTACATGATGTCGGTGTCGGAGAGCTCACCGTTGAAGTACTGCATCAGGTCAGCAGCGTAGGTGGCCGACTTGCGGATGTAACCACCGGCGAAGTTGGCGTTACCGCTGATGATCTCACCGGTAAGCGGGTCGGCCGCCGAGGGACCGTAACCGGCCCAGGGCACATCCGTCTCAACCCAGTTGAAGAAGCTGTAGCGCAGGTCGCCGACGCGCTCCCAGGTGAAGCGCTCTTCTTCGACGTCGCGGGTCTCGGTGGCGAACTCGAGCTCGGCGCAGAGTTGCACGCGGCTCTCGTTGGACAGGCCCCAGAGCGCGGCTTCCAGAGCCTCATCGCTGGCGGGGTTACCGACGAACTCACGGAAGATCTCGGTGGGGCTGGTGCGGTCGGCCGCCTTGCCCATACCGTACGAGTTACGCCACTGGATCAGCTGACCGGGGTGGCAGCTGTTCTCGACGATACGGTACATCTTGGTGTGGCCGTAGGTGTCCATCAGGACGGTGTCGAGCTGCTCGTCATCGATGTTCTGAGCGAGCTTCACAGCGTTACGGAAGGCCTTGTTCCATTCTTCCGCCGTGATCTGAGCCGCCTCGAACATGAACTCGGGGTATTCGGCGTTGAGGTGGTAGGTGATCGGCTGCGGGATACGCTCGGAGTAGGGCAACTCGTTGCCGTTCTCGTCGAGCATCGTCTGCCAGATGTTCCAGCGGTTGGCGTAGTAGCGACGGGTGTCGTCGGCGGTGCCAACGAAACGGTCCCAGGCTACCCGCTCGGTGCGGAAGTAACCAAAGCGCTGGTGGTAGTCGAAGGTCGCCGGGGCGCAGAGACGCTCCCACTCGTAGCCGTACTCGCGAAGCATCCAGCCACGGACCTGGTCGTTACACTCCACCTCAACTTCGTAGCCGAGATCCTGGTCGACAATCGAGGCCACCAGCATCGGATCGCCGTCTTCGGCTCCGTCGCGAGTTACCTGCATGTTGTCGGTGTACTGCATCGGAATGAAGGTCTCCACTTCGGGAACCTTCATAAAGGAGGAGCGAACACGCACGCGACCACCTTCGCAGCTGAAGATGGTGTCGTAGCCGTAGGCACCGTAGCAGGCGTAGATGTCGGGCTCGTAGGAGTACTCAGCGACCGTGTCGATGTAGTCTTCCGAGATGCGGGCGCGATCTTTGTCGACGTGGCCGTCATCCTGAGGAACGGTACGACCGGCCGGCGCGAAACGACCCAGCTGGCTCTGGAAGTTCCAGAAGCCGTCGATCATGTTGTTATCCCAGGCCACGCGCATGTAGTCGCGCTCGTACCAGGGACGATCACTCATGTTCTCGACGATCTGGTTGCTGGGCTCACCGGTCGCCGTGTTGTAGGCGCGCTGGATATCGAAGTGGCCCCTGATCGGATAGGCGGCCACAACACCAAGGCGACGCGACTCCTCTTCGTCAAAGCCGTTCATCAGGCCGTCGGCCAGCTCCACGGTGGAGTGGGCGTAGAGGAAGTTCTCGGTCACCGTCCAGCGAATTCGCTTCAGCGAGCCTTCCTGCGCCGCGAAGATGACCGAGCCCTGCATATCGGTGTCGGTCACCACCTGACGCATGTACCACTCGTCATCGTTTTGAAAGAGAGCCTTCTCCACGACATTGGGCTGAACACGGTTGATGTCGCCGACTTGCTCGACGCACCCTACCGCGCTGCTCAGCGCCACTGCCACTACGGCCCCGGCCATTGCTTGCCAGGTCGTTGCTAATCTCATTGCCGTCCTCCGTCAGATCTCCATCCGTGATCGGATAAGCCCCAAAACTTCCCCATAACCCATTGAAAAAGGCCATAAATCGTGCTCTGCAAGGGGGTGTCTAGTCTCCTGAGCAGAGGGCACAATTTATGACCTGCGACAAACCTAA